>DATILQ010000140.1:0-2069 GCA_035476235.1 Burkholderiales bacterium | reverse complement strand
GTTCTTCGCGTGCCGGTAGACCATCTCCCCGTGCTTGTTCGGCTCGATGCCATGCGGTAGGCGCGTAAAGAGCCGCGCTCCGACGAAGCGCTCGAGGCGCTGAACGCGCGTCGAGACCAGCGATTGAACCGTATCGAGCTCGTCAGCTGCGCGGCTGAAGCTGCGCTGCTCGTACACCGATACAAAACACCGCAGGTCCTTGATGTGAAGAATTGGATCCACGATCCCCTCCATTGCGTTCCTGTGCGCCGAGCGTGACGGATTTCACACTGCCGCCGCGCCCTTCGCTCCAATTCCCCCCCATTTGTAAAAAACCGAAAAAACGATATCACCGAACGCTCATTGAGCATCAGGAATTTGTCGAGCTATAGATATGCCGACCCGACGCGCAATGTGTGCGCCGCGAAAGCACACGTTGCCGCAGCACACGCGCGCATTCGCATTGCCGTGTCGAGGGACAAAAGGAGGAAGCAATGAAGCCGAAACATGTCGCACCGCTCGTTCTCTCGGCGGCGATCGCAGGAATTTTTCTCTCGCAGATGCAGACGGCGTCTTCGTTCGATCCCACGGCGCGGGATCCCGGCGTGCGCGACGCCCCTGCCGGCGCCGGCGACCCGCTTACCGGGCTGAGCAGCACGCAGATGGCGTTCTTCCAGGCCGGTGCGGCCGATTTTGCCGAGGTGGAGGTCGTCGCAGACGGGCTCGGGCCGCGCATGAACCTCGACAGCTGCGGCGGCTGCCATACCCAGCCGGCGCTCGGCGGCTCGAGCCCGCACCCGCTGTTCGGCACGCCGCCCTTCGGCAACGTGCCGAACCCGCAGGTGGCGTTCGCCAGGAAGGACGGCGGTGACGATAGCGTACCGTCGTTCATCCGCGCCGACGGGCCGGTGCGCGAGGCGCGTTTCGTGAAGAACCCCGACGGCAGCGCCGATGGCGGCGTGCACGCGATCTTCACCATCACCGGCCGCGCCGGGGCCGCGGGCTGCAGTCTCGCGCAGCCCGACTTCGCGACGCAGCTGAGCAACGGCAACGTGATCTTCCGCATCCCGACGCCAACCTTCGGCGCGGGGCTGATCGAGGCGATCCCGGATGCAGCGATCGCTGCCAACCAGGCGAGTAACACCTGGCAGAAGCAGCAGCTCGGCATCAGCGGCAAGGCGAACTTCGCCGTCTCGGGCCGCACCATCACCGGCATGACGAACAACAACGGCAACGACGGCACGATTGCTCGCTTCGGCTGGAAGGCGCAGAACAAGTCGCTGCTGCTGTTCTCCGGCGAGGCCTACAACGTCGAGATGGGCATCACCAACGAGCTCTTTCAGACCGAGCGCGAGGAGCAGGTGAATTGCCAGTTCGCCACCGTGCCCAACGACGTGACCAACACCGATACGTCGGTGCCGACCGAGGTGATCAGCGCCATCGAGAAGTTCTCGTTCTTCATGCGCCTCCTCGACGCGCCGCAGCCTTCGAGCGACACGCCGGGAGGTTCCTGGTCGATCTCGCGCGGCCGGCAGCGCTTCAGCGACGTCGGCTGCGCGCTCTGCCATACGCCGTCCTACACGACCGGCAACTCGCCGATCGCGGCGCTGCGCTACAAGCAGGTCAACCTGTTCTCCGACCTGCTGGTGCACGACATGGGGGTGGGGCTGGCAGACGGCGTGACGCAGGGCGAGGCGGGCCCGCGCGAATTCCGCACTGCGCCGCTCTGGGGCGTCGGGCAGCGGGTCTTCTTCCTGCATGACGGCCGCACTTCGGACCTGAAGCAGGCGATCCGCGCGCACGCCAGCTGGGGCTCCGAGGCGAACGGCGTCATCGACAACTTCAACAACTTGGGCGAAGGCTCCAAGCAGGACCTGCTCAACTTCCTCCGCTCGCTCTGATGCGGGCGGTAGGCCTCAAGCCCGCGCCGTTATCCCCGCGGCGCGGGTTTTTTTGGCCGCTCGCGCGCGGCGCCGATGTCGAGCGCTTCAATATTTCATTCGCCGGCGGCATTTGCTTATTCGAATCCGTCGCGGGCTCTTTCAATAATTTCGCCGCCCGTCCGATTCATGAGCATCTGAAATGAATCG
>DATILQ010000139.1:0-5548 GCA_035476235.1 Burkholderiales bacterium | reverse complement strand
TGCCGTCGATGTTCGAGCGCGTGGTGATCGCAAGCGGCGATTCGACGCGCCAGGTCAAGGCGCTCGCGGACCGCGTGCAGGAGAAAGCCAGGGAAAGCGGCGCGCGCGTCTACGGCGTCGAGGGCGAAGCGAGCGGCGAGTGGGTGCTGGTCGACCTCGGCGACGTGGTGGTGCACATCATGCATCCGACGGTGCGCGATTTCTACAATCTGGAGGAGGTCTGGGGCGGCAAGACGGTGCGGTTCCAGCTCAAAAAGCCCAAACGCCGTGGCAAGGCTGCACGTTCTGGCCGTAAGCGCCAGGCTGCCTGACTGGGCAGAGGCCGCCTGCGCCGACTATGCGCGGCGCATGCCCCGTGGCTACGAGGTGGCGCGCATCGCCGTCAGGAACGACGAGCGCCTGCGCGCCGCGCTGCCCAAGGGCGCCCGCCTCGTCGCGCTCGACGAGCGCGGCAAGGACTTCACGACGGCGCAGTTCTCGACCCTGCTCAACATCGAAACGGCGTTCGTGATCGGCGGCCCCGACGGGCTGCACGAAGGCATGAAAAGGCAGTCCGCCCTGTTGCTGCGGGTGTCGTCGTTCACGCTGCCGCACGCCCTGGCGCAGGTGGTGCTGATGGAGCAGCTCTACCGGGCCGCGACCCTGCTCATCGGCCACCCGTATCACAGAAGCTAGCTGCTACACTCGGGCAAAATGGCCGGACCGCTCGAGCGTGGAATCTATCTGGCGTCGCGCAGCCCGCGGCGGCGCGACCTGCTCAGCCAGATCGGCGTGCGCTATCACCTGCTGCTGTTCCGCACGCGCCCCGGCGAAGGCCCCGATGTGGACGAAACCCCGCTCGCCGGCGAATCGCCCAGCGCCTACGTGGAGCGCGTGGCGCGCGCCAAGGCCGAGTCCGGGTGGCAACGCATGATGCAGCGGAACCTGCCGCAGGCGCCGGTGCTGGCCGCCGACACCACGGTGGCGCTGGGGACGCGCATCCTGGGCAAGCCCACCGACCGCACCCACGCCGCCGCGATCCTCGCCGAGCTTTCCGGCCAGACGCACCAGGTGCTGTCCGCCGTGGCGCTGAAGCAGGCCGACTGGCTGGAGAGCTCGCTGTCGGTCTCGGACGTGCGCTTCACGCCGCTCACCGAGCAGGAGATCCAGCAATACGTCGCCACCGGCGAGTGCGACGACAAGGCCGGCGCCTACGCGATCCAGGGGCGCGCCGCGCTGTTCGTCATGCACCTGAGCGGCAGCTATTCGGGCGTGATGGGCCTGCCGCTTTACGAGACCGGGCAGCTCATCGAGCGGCTGCACACTTCTCGTGCAGGAAGATATTCTCATTAACGTCACGCCGCGCGAGACGCGCGTCGCGATCACTGGCGCCGGTGTTGTGCAGGAGCTGCTTATCGAGCGCGCCGCGAGCCGCGGGCTGGTCGGCAACATCTGCATGGGGCGCGTGGCGCGCGTGCTGCCCGGCATGCAATCGGCGTTCATCGAGATCGGCCTGGAGCGCGCGGCGTTCCTCCACGTCGCCGACATCTGGGAGCAGCGCAAGGCCAACGGCGAGCCGGCCAAGCCGATCGAGAAAATTCTCGCCGAGGGCGAGCCGGTCCTGGTACAGGTGCTGAAGGACCCGATCGGCTCGAAGGGCGCGCGGCTGTCCACGCAGATCTCGATCGCCGGGCGCATGCTGGTCTACCTGCCGCACGACCCGCACATCGGCATCTCGCAGAAAATCGAGGACGAGAGCGGGCGCGCGGCCCTGCGCGAGCGGCTGAAGGAGCTGCTGCCCGCCGACGAGAAAGGCGGCTTCATCGTGCGCACGCGGGCCGAGAGCGCCTCGGAGGACGAGCTGCGCGCGGACATCGATTACCTGCGCCACCTCTGGCGCGTCATCCAGGAGCGCGCGCGCGGCGCGGCGCCGCCGCAGCTGCTGTACCAGGACCTGTCGCTCGCGCAGCGCGTGCTGCGCGACATGGTGAGCGCGGGCACCGCGCGCGTCATCGTCGATTCGCGCGAGAACTTCCAGAAGCTCGCCGCCTTCGCCGACAGCTACATGCCGCGAGTACGCGGCAGGCTCGAGCACTACACCGGCGAGCGGCCGCTGTTCGAGCTGTACAACGTCGAGACCGAGATCGAAAGAGCGCTGTCGCGTCGCGTCGAGCTGAAGTCAGGCGGCTATCTGATCATCGACCAGACCGAGGCGCTCACCACCATCGACGTCAACACCGGCGGCTACGTCGGCAGCCGCAACTTCGACGACACCATCTTCAAGACCAACCTCGAGGCGGCGCAGGCGATCGCGCGCCAGCTGCGGCTGCGCAACCTCGGCGGCATCATCATCGTCGACTTCATCGACATGCAGAGCGACGAGCACCGCGCCGCGGTGCTCGAGGAGTTCAAGAAGGCGCTCTCGCGCGACCGCACGCGCATTACCGTGAACGGCTTCACCGCGCTCGGGCTGGTGGAGATGACCCGCAAGCGCACGCGCGAGTCGCTCGCGCACGTGCTGTGCGAGCCCTGCCCGACCTGCGGCGGGCGTGGCGAGGTGAAGACCCCGCACACGGTGTGCTACGAGATCCTGCGCGAGATCCTGCGCGAGGCGCGCGCCTTCAACGCGCGCGAATTCCGCGTCCTCGCCTCGCAGGCGGTGATCGACGTCCTGCTCGAGGACGAGTCGGCCTCGCTCGCCATGCTCTCGGAGTTCATCGGCAAGCCCGTCTCGATGCAGGTCGAGTCGAGCTATACGCAGGAGCAGTTCGACATCGTGCTGATGTGAAGGGTCAAGGTCCCTGAGGTGATGGAGATCTGCTTTACCCCGGCTAGGCAGCTGGCGCGGCTTATCCGCGCGCGCAAGCTCTCGGCGACCGAGGTCGTCAACGCGTTCATCGCGCAGATCGAGCGCGTCAACCCCAAGGTGAACGCCATCGTCACCTTCACCCCCGAGCTCGCCCTCAAGCGGGCAAAATCGATCGATCGCGGCAAACCCTTCGCCGGCCTGCCGATCGCCTACAAGGATGTGGTGCCGACGAAGGGCATCCGCACCACCTGGGGCTCGCCGATCTACCGCGACCACGTGCCGCAGGAGGACCACGTGATCGTCGAGCGGCTCAGCGCGGCCGGCGCCGTCACGCTCGGCAAGACCAATACGCCGGAGTTCGCCGCCGGCAGCCAGACCTTCAACAAGCTGTTCGGCGCGACGCGCAATCCGTACGACCTGTCGAAGACCTGCGGCGGCTCCTCGGGCGGTGCCGGCGCGGCAGTGGCGTGCGGCATGCTGCCCTTCGCCGACGGCTCCGACCTCGCCGCGAGCCTGCGCAATCCCGGCAACTACTGCAACGTCGTCGGCTTCCGGCCGACGCCGGGGCGGGTGCCGGCGTGGCCCTCGCCGAATGGCTGGGACTCGCTGGCGGTGATCGGCCCGATGGCGCGCACGGTGGACGACTGCGCCTTTCTCTTGTCCGCCATGGCCGGCCCCGACCCGCGCGCGCCGGTCTCGATCGCCGAGCCGGGCGAAATCTTTTCGAACAGCCTGAAGAGGAACTTCAAGAAAGCTCGCATCGCGTGGAGCCGCGACCTGGGCGGCCTGCCGATGGACGATCGCGTCACCGCCGTCCTGTCCGCTCGGAAGAAGGTCTTCAAGGATCTTGGCTGCGTGCTGGAGGAAGCGGAGCCCGATTTCTCCGCCGCCACGGAAGCCTTCGAAGCCCTGCGCGCGCTCGGCTTCCTGCAGCGCTACGGCGTCCTCCTCAAGCAGCATCGCAACCAGCTCAAGGACACCGTGATCTGGAACATCGAGGAGGGCCTCAAGCTCACCCCCGAGAAAATCGCCAGGGCGCAAGCGCTGCGCAGCGACCTGTTTCACCGCATGCGGCGGTTCCTGGAGCGCTACGAGTTCCTGCTGTGCCCGGTGAACCAGCTGCCGCCCTTCTCGATCGACGAGGAATGGCCGCGCGAGGTCGCCGGCGTGCGCATGAACAACTACCTCGACTGGATGAAGAGCTGCTACTACATCACCATCACCAGCCACCCGGCGATCTCGGTCCCCGCCGGATTCACGCCCGAAGGGCTTCCGGTCGGCCTGCAGATCGTCGGCCGCTACCGCGACGACTTCGGCGTGCTGCAGCTCGCCCACGCCTTCGAGCAGGCAACTCAATTCTGGAAACGCCGCCCAGCGCTTGTCCGGGTAGGCAGTGGAGCGGATGATGTCGGATGACGTCAAGCCAGAGTTTGTCGCGCCTTAACCAGGAGAGCCTTAACCAGGAGAATGTCATGCAAATGCTAACGGAAGCCTGTTTGTGGGTCGGATTGCTTTCGGTCCCGCTGTCATGGCTGGTGTGGTTTTTCGGCCCGCGACTGGAAGTCGGACGGCATGTCTTCAGCAAGATCACCGACCCCGCGCTGAAGGCGGCGCTGGAGGAAGCCCACGCGGAACGCTGGGGAATCTTCGTCGGACTTTGGCCGGCGACGCTTCTCTTGCTCAGCCTCATTCTCGAGAAGAGAGTCTGACCGCTGCCCCGGCGCGGCAGCGGCGAGTATGCCAAAGAATAGAACGCTAAAGCTTGTCGCTGGCATCGCTGCTTCGTTCATCGGTCTCGCCGGCACCATTGTTTTTCTGCTGGCAGCGAAAACAATAAGCCCAGGGGTGGCGATCCTGATGCTGGTTGCGCTGGTGGGGATGTACGTCGGGTTCGGAATTCTAATTGCTGTCTATCGCTTGATCAGCAAGCTGGAATAAGCGTCGTACCCGTAGCGAGGTGGTCGTTGATGTCCTGGCTCATGGCCGCGGTCTATGACCGCTTCATGCGCGGAAGCGAGAGCGATAGGGTAGCCCGATGTTAACGAGCGCACGTGCGTGGGATTCCTTGTCCCGTAGTCTCTTGCAGCTCTGTGTCGGCTGCGCCGCATTCAGCATTTCTGTGTGCGCAGCTCAGCCGCGAACGATAGACAAAGATGAGCTTTCGCGAATTAAGACGATAGGCGTTATATCTACTTTCGGGGATAAGTTCCACATGTTCGAAAGGGGATTAGTGGTCTTTCAAAACCGAGAGTCCGAACACCCGATACCGGAGTGGAAGATCGACGACGAGGCGGTTTTGATTACGAAAAGAGTGCTGGGGCGAACGTTCGGAATCGTACCCATTATCACGGCTCGGCGCTCCGAAATCAACGAGGCTCATCAAGAAACGATGTTCACGTCAACGAACTTCGAGCTAATCGAAAGAGAACTTCGCTCTCTTAAGCTCGAGACTCCCGTCGACACTTTCATTATCCTAGGGAAGCATCGAGACGATCGCGGACCTTGGAAGGGAAACAACTCATTCTTTGTGGAGGGAATCGGAATCTTTGCGGGTGGACGCAACCAGCTCGCCCCGCTACCGGGCGAAACGGAACTACGGGACGCAGAAGGGCCGTACGGCAACCGATTCGTGGCGCCGTTTGCGTTTTACCGGATATCGGTGATTCGAGCATCGGATTTTTTACCGATAGGCAGCAGAATCGCTGTTATGCCCACAGAGAATCGAAGGTTCTTGGAGCCTGCCACATCTCTTCCTTCTAG
>DATILQ010000138.1:0-15476 GCA_035476235.1 Burkholderiales bacterium | reverse complement strand
CCACATTCCCGCGCTGTGGCATTGGAAGCACTTGGCCAGCAGCGTCTCCTTGCCCGGCGCGTCCGGAAACCCTGGCGCCTTCGGCGGCTGCTGCGCCAGCGCGGCGCGCGACAGGAGCAACGCGCCGAGCAAAGCGAGCAGGACGCTAGACGAGCGGCACAAAGTCGTAATCCATGGCGGGCTCCATTTGCGTGCAATACGTTAAACCAAATCGACGATGAGGTTCGAGAGCCGCTGCGGATCGGCGAGCAGCGCGTCGCTCGGGCCGTAATGGGCGACGCGGCCGCGGTTGAGGACCAGCGCGTGCTGCGTGACGCCGAGCGCTACCTTGGCGTGCTGCTCGACGAGAACCAGCGCGAGGGAATCTTCGGCGACCAATCTGTTGAATGCCCTGAGGAGGGATTCGATGATGATCGGGGCCAGACCTTCGAGCGGCTCGTCCATCAGCAGGAGCGAGGGGTTGCCCATCAGCGCGCGGCCGATGGCGAGCATCTGCTGCTCGCCGCCGGAGATCTGGTTGCCCCGGTGGGAGCGCCGCTCCGCGAGGCGCGGGAAGAGGTCGTAGACGCGCTCCAGCGTCCAGCGGCCGGGACGCCCGGCGACGCCGAGATTTTCCTCGACGCTGAGCGAGGCGAAGATCTCGCGCTCCTGCGGCACGAAGCCGACGCCCAGGCGCGAGCGCTGATAGACCGGCAGGCGGGAAATCGATTTCCCGGAAAGCAGAATGTCCCCCGAGTGGAAGCTGGTATGGCCCATGATGGTGGCGAGCAGCGTGGTCTTGCCGACGCCGTTGCGTCCCAGCACGGCCAGCGCGCCTCGCTCCCGCAGAACGAGGTCGACGTCCTCGAGGACCACCGTCTGACCGTATCCGGCGCGCACGCGCTCGAGCCGCAGCGCGTCAGCCATGATGCTGCTCGCCGAGGTAGACATCGTGGACGCGCCGGTCGCGCGCGACTTCCTGCGGCGTGCCCTCCAGCAGCACTTCGCCCTGCACCAGCACCGTGATGCGGCGCGCGAAGCGGAACACCAGGTCCATGTCGTGCTCGATGATCAGGACCGCGATTTCAGGGGGCAGCTTTTCCAGGAGCTGCAGGATCCTCTCGGCCTCCGCCGACGGCACGCCGGCCGCCGGCTCGTCGAGCAGCAGCACCCTGGGCCGCAGCCCGAGCGCGATCGCGATCTCCACCAGGCGCTGCTTGCCGTAGGGCAGGTCGATGACGGGCGTAGCCAGGTCGTCGGCGAGACCCAGCGTGGCAAGCAGCTTTGTGGATTCATCTATTATTTCCTGGTAACTGCCCGCGGCGCGCCACATGCGCAGGGCGATGCGGCGGCGCTCGGCGACGGCGAGCGCGACGTTGTCGAGCACCGGAAGGTTGCGGAACAGGCTGTTGATCTGGAAGGTGCGGCCGAGGCCGCGCCTCACGCGCTGCGCCTGCGGCGCCCGGGTCACGTCATCGCCGCCGAGCAGGATGCGGCCGGAGGAGGGACGCAGGGCCCCCATCAGCATGTTGACGAAGGTGGTCTTGCCGGCGCCGTTGGGCCCGATGAGCGCGTGCCGGTCTCCGGGCCGCAGCCGGAAATCGATGCTCTGCGCGACCGTCAGCGCGCCGAAGCTCTTGCAGAGGCTGCGGGTTTCGAGAACGGCATCCATTTATCGATCAGACCGAGTATCCCGCCGCGGGCGAAGAGAACCACCACCACCAGCAGCAGGCCGATGCCCAGGTACCAGTATTCGGGGAACTGCTTGGCGAGCAGGTCCTGCGCGACGAGGTAGGCGAGCGGGCCGATGAAAGCGCCGTACAGGCGGCCGACCCCGCCGAGGATCAGCATCACCAGCAGCTCGCCCGAAGGCTCGAAGCCGAGCACATTGAGGCCGACAAACTGGTTGGTCTGCGTGAGCAGCGCGCCGGCGACCCCGGCCATCACCGCCGAGAGGGTGTACACGCCGACCAGCCGCCAGTAGACCGGCGCGCCGATGGCGTGCATGCGCTGGGTGTTCTCGCGGATGCCGGTGAGCATGGCGCCGAAGGGCGAGTAGATCAGCCTGCGCGCGAGCAGCCAGCCGAGGAACAGCACCGCCAGGCAATAGAGGAAGGCGGTCCTGCCGAACAGATCGAACTTGAAGGCGCCGAGGATCGGTGCCACCACCACGCCGGACAGGCCGTCGGCGCCGCCGGTGAGCGAGGTCGCCTTGTTGGCGATCTCGAGGATGATCGAAGTAATGGCGAGGGTGAGCATGAGCAGCGTGAGGGCGCGCGTGCGCAGGATCACCGCGCCGGTGAGCGCGCCGAGCAGTCCCGCCGCCGCGGCCGCCGCCGCCATCTGCACGAAGGGCTCGCTCACGCCGACTTTCGCGCCGAGGATGCCGGCCACATACGCGCCCAGCCCGAAGAACGCGCTGTGCCCGAGCGTGATGATGCCGGCGTAGCCGAGGATCAGGTCGAGCGACAGCGCGAACAGGATGTAGATCAGGATGCGCGCTCCGAGCGAGAGATATTCGGGCAGCAGGAAGAAGGCGGCGAGCGCCGCGATCCACGGCAGCCATTCCGGCCAGCGGATGCGCGCATCCACGGTGTATCCGCCGCCGTGCATCATGCGCGCGCTCCGAACAGGCCTTGCGGCCGCCACAGCAGGATGGCGATGGTCGCCGCGTAGATGAGGAAGGCCCCGAGCTCGGGAATCCAGTACTTGCACGCCGTATCGGCGATGCCGATGAGGAGCGCCGCGACGAACGGGCCGCGCAGCGACCCCAGCCCTCCCACGGCGACCACGATCAGGAAGTACACCAGGTGCTCGAACGGATAGCTCCACTGCACCGGGATGATGTCGGCGCCCAGCGCGCCGCCCAGGCCGGCGAGCCCGCTGCCCAGGGCGAAGGTCAGCGTGAAGAGCCGGCGGGTGTCGATTCCCACCGACTGCGCCATGCCGCGGTTGTCGACCGCCGCGCGCACCATCGCGCCCCAGCGCGTGCGCTCGACGCCGAACCACAGCGCGGCGATCAGCGCCGCGCTGAACACGATGAGGAACACGCGGTAGGTCGGGAAGCCGCGGCCGGCGATGTCGATCTCGCCTTTCAGGTACCCGGGCAGGAACACCGGCGGCGCGAGCGTGCCGTAGATCATGCGCGCCACCGCCGCCGCCACGAAGATGAGCCCGATGGTGAACAGCACCTGCGCCAGCTCGCCCGCGCCGTAGAGCCGCGAGTAAAGCAGGCGTTCCAGTACCACGCTGGCCAGAGCCACTGAGACAAAGGCGAGGGCGAGCGCGAGCGGGAAAGGCACGCCGAAGCGGCCTAGCGCGGTGGCGAAGACATAGCCCCCGGCCATGGCGAACACGCCGTGCGCCAGGTTGATGAAGCCCATCAGGCCCATCGTCACCGACAGGCCGACGGAGATCACATACAGGATCATGCCGTAAGCGGCGCCGTGGAAGGCGACGCTTACGAGCGAGGAAAGAAACTCCGCCAGGGGCTTACTTCTTCTTCTGCAGCTCTTTCCAGGGATCCTTCACCGCGGTGGCGACCGTCTCGAGCTCGACGTTGGCCGGCTGCCCGCCGACCTTGCGCACTTCGCGCAAGTACTCGTTCTGCACGATGTCGCGCGTCTCCGGATCGATCGAAATCGGGCCGCGGGGGCTGTCCGCGTTCTGGTAGCGCTTGAAGATCTCCATCGTCTGGTCCGGGTCGAGCTTGCCCTTCTGCGCCTTGATCGCCGCGAAGATCATGTCGGTGCCGTCCCAGGAGGCCGCGGAAAGGAAGTTCGGCACCTCGCTCGAGCCGTATTCCTTCTTCCATGCGGCGACGAACGCCTTGTTGGCGGGGCGCTCGGCCGCCGCGGAATAGTGGTGCACGGTCAGCACGCCGATCGCGACGTCGCCCATGTTCGGCAGCTCCTCGTCGGTGGTGATGTCGCCCGGCCCGATCAGCTTGATGCCGGCCTTGTCGAGGCCCAGATCGGAGAAGTTCTTCATCACCGCGGTCGCCGTCTTGCCGGCCGGGATGAACACCATGAGCGTGTCGGGCCTGGCATCCTTCACGCGCTGCATGTAGGCCGCCCAGTCGGGGTTCTGCAGCGGCACGCGCACGCTGCCGAGGATCCTGCCGCCGCCTTCGGTGAAGCCCTTGGTGAAGGCTTCCTCGGAATCGTGGCCGGGGCCGAAGTCGCTCACCAGCGTGTAGGCGGTCTTGAATTTCTTCGACGCCCACTGTCCGAGCGGATAGCTCGATTGCCAGAGGGTGAAGGAAATTCGCGCGATGTAGGGCGAGCGCGCCGTGATCACGGAAGTGCCGGCGTTCATGATGACGAAAGGCACCTTCGCCTCGGTGGCGATCGGCGCGATGGCCATCGCGTTGGGCGTGAAGATCACGCCGGCGAGCAGGTTCACCTTGTCGCGCACCACCAGCTCCTGCGCGAGCTGGCGCGCCTTGTCCGGGTTCGGCCCGGTGTCGTCGCGCGTCAGCAGCTCGATCTTCACGCCGGGCGGCAGCTCCTTCTCGTGCAGCTTGATGTACAGGCGCACGGCGCGCTCCATGTACGGCCCGAGGTTGCCGTTGAGCCCGGAATAGCTGGTGATGAAGCCGATCTTGATGGTCTGCGCAAAGGCGCCGGACGCGCACAGCGCAAACGCCGCCAGGACAAGCGTTTTCAAGAGTCTCATGTCCCCCTCCTAGGGTGAGGCGGATTCTAAACGCTCTGGCCTCTCAACAGCCAGCGGCCGCCAAGCTCCGGCGGCAGCGCGACCGAGATGCCGACCGTGGCATTCTCGACCGCGAGCCCGGCACGGGAACAACGCGCCGCGAACTCCTCCGGATGACGGCAGCCGAGCGCATAGCCGGCGAGCGCCGGCGCGGGCGCGACTTCGCCCAGCAGCTCGCCGAGCGCCTCGGCGGTGCCGATGCGGACATGGCCGCGCTGGGGCTCGAGCGCAGCCATGTCGCCGTCGGGCCGCGGCAGCAGGCCCGTGAAGTGCGCCCAGCGCGCCGCGGCCTGCGGCGGGTCATCGGCGACGACGAACAGCGCGCGCAGCTGGGTCACGCCGTTGGCATGGCCCAGGTATTCCTCGCGCCAGATGTGCTGCGGAGTCAGGTGCTGCACGTACTGGATGCGGCCCTCCGGCATTTTCCCGGGACCGGGCAGCACCACCTTGAAGCGCACCGTGCGCGAGTCGAGCCCGCGCTGCAGCTCGACGACCGGCTGCGGCTCGAAGCCGTGGTCGGCGAGCCGGCGATGCTCGGCTTCGGCGTCCGGCGTGCCGAAGCAGGCGAGACGCAAGCCGGGATCGCTCTGCAGCGTCGGCGTCAGGATCTCGATATAGCCCTGCTCGAGCATCACGCAGCGATTGGCGCCGACGCGGCTTCCCGCGACCTCCTGGATGGAGACCGGGGCCACCTTGAAACCCAGCTGCTCCAGCAATTGCGCCGCGGCGTCGAGATCGCGAACGAAATGCGAAACGTGATCGAGAAACAGCTCGCCGGGCGGCGGCTTCTGGAGTTCTGCGGCATCCATGTCACGCTAATATAACAACCATGATCGAAAGAGGGCATCACGACATGGGCGGGTTGCCGGCCGGCAAGGTCAAGCGGACCGAGCACGACTACGCCGAATGGGAACGGCGCGCCGACGCCCTCGCCGTGCTGATGGGCGCCAAGGGCGTGACCGTCGACGAGAGGCGCAGGCACATCGAGGCGCTGCCTCCCGCGGCCTACGACAAGCTGAGCTACTACGAGCGCTGGATCGTCGCGCTGACCCAGGCGCTCCTCCAGCGCGGCATCATTACGACCGAGGAGCTGGCGCGCAAGATGACGCAGGTCGAGCGGCGTGGCTGAGCCCCGCTTCAGGCCGGGCGATGCGGTGCGGGTCATGAAAGCCTATCCGCTGGGCCACGTGCGCACGCCCTATTACATTCGCGGCCACACAGGTGTGATCGAGCGCATATGCGGCAGCTTTCCGAATCCCGAAGAGCTGGCGCAGATGCGCGACGGCCTGCCCGCGCAGCCGCTTTACCGGGTGCGGTTCATGCAGAAGGAGGTGTGGCCCGGCTACCGCGGCAATCCGGCCGACGTAGTCGAGATCGAGATCTATCAGCACTGGCTGGAAAAAGCATGAACGATCGCGGCAGGTATCGGCAACTGACCTATTTCCAGCTGATGGAGGTCACTCTGCGCGAGCTGCTGGTGGAGAAGGGCCTGCTTACCGAGCGGCAGATCGCCGATGCGGTCGAGGACATGCGCCGCCGCACGCCCGAGCGCGGCGCGCGAGTCGTGGCCCACGCCTGGACTCATCCTGAATACAAGGAAAGACTGATCGAGAACGGCACCCGCGCCTGCGAGGAGCTGGGCCTCGACGTGCCCGCGCTCAAGCTGGTCGTGGTCGAGAACACGCCGCAGGTGCACAACGTCATCGTCTGCACGCTGTGCTCCTGCTACCCGCGCATGCTGCTCGGCATTCCTCCCGACTGGTACAAGTCGCGCAACTACCGCTCGCGCATGGTGCGCGAGCCGCGCGCGGTACTAGCTGAGTTCGGGCTGAAGGTCCCGCGGCAGACCCGGATCCGGGTGCACGACTCGACCGCCGACATGCGCTACCTGGTGCTGCCGATGCGCCCCGCGGGTACTCGAGGCTGGAGCGAAGAGCGGCTCGCCGCGCTGGTGACGCGCGACTCGATGATCGGCGTCGCCGTCGCGAAGAAACCGCGCCGCAAGTAGGTGGCCAAGTTCCGGCCGCTGGGCGTCGTTCCCCTGGGAGACTGCGCGGCCTACGTCGAGTTCTCGCGCACGCTCGACCTCGAAATGAACTCGATGGTGCAGCGCCTTGCCGTCGCGCTGCGCCTGCGCGGCATGCCGTGGCTGCGCGACGTGGTGCCGGCGCTGGGCGGGGTCGCGCTGCATTTCGATCCGGCTTTCGAGGGCAATGTGCTCGAGCTCGCGGCCGAGCTGGTGGCGCAATGCCTGAAGAAAGGCCTGCCCGCGGCGAAGGAATTCGAGAGCGAGATCGAGGTGCCGGTGTGCTACGAAGCCGAATTCGCGCCCGACCTGGATGAAGTGTCGAAAAAGACCGGCCTGGCAGCCTTCGAGGTGGTGAAAAGACACACCGCAGAGGAATACCGCGTGCTGATGATCGGCTTCGCTCCGGGCCACGCCTACCTGGGCGGGCTCGACACGCGCCTCGCCGTGCCGCGACGGGCAGCGCCGCGCGCCCAGGTGCCGGCCGGTGCCGTGGCGATCGCCAACGAGCAGACGGTGGTCTACCCCTATGCGATCTCCGGCGGCTGGAACGTGATCGGCCGTACTCCGCTCGCCGTGTTCGACGCCGGGCGCCTGCGTCCGAGCCTGTTCGCGCCGGGCGACCGCGTGCGCTTCCGCGCCATCACCGGGAAAGAATTCCAGCGGATGGCGGCGGAGCAGTGAGCATCCATGTCGCGCGGCCGGGGCTGCTCAGCACGGTGCAGGATCTCGGCCGCCATGGCGAGCAGCACCTCGGGGTCTGCCCGGGAGGGGCGATGGACCCGGTGGCGCTCGCGCTTGCCAACGCGCTCGTCGGCAACCCGGTCCACGCGGCGGCGCTCGAGATCACCATCCTCGGGCCCGAGCTGCGCTTCGAGCAGGTGACGCTGGTCGCCCTCTGCGGCGCCGAATTCCACGGCGGACTGCCGCGCAACCGCCCGGTGCTGCTGGCGCCGGGGACGCGGCTGTCGATCGGCCGGGCGGCCCGCGGCGCGCGCGCCTATCTTGCCGTGGCGGGCGGCATCGACGTCGCGCCGGTCCTCGGCAGCCGCAGCACCTTCCTGCCCGGGCGCTTCGGCGGGCTGGAAGGACGCGCGCTGCGGCGCGGCGACGTGCTGCCTCTGACCGAGGACGCCGCGGCGCTGTCGCAGGAGCGCTTCGGCGCGCTGAAAAATACCGACGGCCGCAGCGTGCGCTGGTCGGGGCCGCCGCAGACCGTGCCCGACCGCGAGCCGGTCCTGCTGCACGCGATCGAAGGGCAGCATTTCGCCGGCTTCGACGCCGCCTCGCAGCGCGCCTTCTTCGATGCGGTATGGCGCATCGCGCCGGAGTCGAACCGCATGGGGTTCCGCCTCGCCGGCCCGGCGCTCGCGCGCGGCGACGGCGATGAGATACTATCCGGGCCGACCGCGCTCGGCACGGTGCAGGTGCCGGCGGGCGGCGCGCCGATCGCGCTCATGGCGGACCATCAGACCACCGGCGGCTATCCGAGGATCGCCGAGATCGCCTACGCCGACGTGCCGCGACTCGCGCAGCTCGCTCCCGGAGGCACGCTGCACTTCGCGAAGTGCGGCCTCGACATGGCGCTCGAGCTGCGCAAGGACGCCAAAGCGCGCGTCGATGCCATGCTGCAGAGCATCGCGTGGGAGTTCGGACATTGAAGACGATCGATCTGAACTGCGACATGGGCGAGAGCTACGGCCTCTGGAAGATGGGCGCCGACGCCGAGATCATGCCGCTCATTAGCTCGGCGAACATCGCCTGCGGCTTCCATGGCGGCGACCCGGCCACCATTCGCAAGACCGTAGGACTCGCCGTCGAGCGCGGCGTCGCGATCGGCGCCCATCCGTCGCTTCCCGACCTGCAGGGCTTCGGCCGGCGCGCCATGAAGATCAAGCCGCAGGAGATGTACGACCTGGTCGTCTACCAGGCGGGCGCGGTCGAGGCCTTCGCGCGCGCGGCCGGCGCGAAGCTGCACCACGTGAAATGCCACGGCGCGCTCTACAACATGGCGGCGACCGACGAGGCGCTCTCCGAGGCGATGGTGCGGGCGGTGAAGGATTTGGGGGGGACAATGCTTTATGCCTTATCCGGAAGCAAGACGCATGAAACGGCAAAAAGAGCCGGCATCCGGGTCGCCGCAGAGGTCTTCGCCGACCGCGGCTACGCCGACGACGGCACGCTCGCGCCGCGCGACCTGCCTGGAGGCCTGGTCGAGGACGCCGCCCAGGCAGTGAAGCAGGCGCTGGCGATGATCGAGCAGGGCCATGTCACCAGCCTCTCCGGGCGACAGGTAGCGGTCGCCGCCGACACGCTGTGCCTGCACGGCGACCAGCCCGGCGCCGTCGCGTTTGCCAGGGCGCTCAGGCAGGCCTTTTCGGAAAGGGGAATCTCGATTGCCGCTCCCTAAGCTTTTCACTCCCATCCAGCTCGGCGGCGTCACGCTGCCCAACCGCATCGTCGTCTCGCCGATGTGCCAGTACTCGGCCGACGACGGCTGCATGAACGACTGGCATCTCATCCACCTCGGCCATCTCGCCTATTCGGGCGCCGGGCTGCTGATGGTGGAGGCGACGCACGTCACGCGCGAAGGCCGCATCACCCACGCCTGCAGCGGCCTCTACAACGACCACAACGAAGCGGCAATGGCGCGTGTGATCGAGGTCTGCAAAAGGCTCAGAAATGCTCCGCTCGGCATCCAGATCGGGCACGCCGGGCGCAAGGGCTCCTCGCAGGTGCCGTGGGAAGGGCGCGAGGCGCTCACCGCGGCGCAGTCGCCGTGGCAGACGGTCGCGCCTTCGCCGATCCCGGTCGGCGAGGGCTGGCCCGTTCCGCGTGAGCTCGAGATCCATGAAATAAAGCTCCTGGTGGAGAATTTCGTCGGCTCCACGCTGCGCGCCAGGCGCATCGGCTTCGACGTGCTGGAGCTGCATTCGGCGCACGGCTATCTCCTGCACCAGTTTCTTTCGCCTCTTTCCAACCACCGCCAGGACGAGTACGGGCACAACAGGATGAAATTCCCCCTCGAGGTCGCGGCCGCGGTGCGGGAAGCCTGGCCGAAGGAGCGCGCGCTCGGCGCGCGCATCAGCGCGAACGACTGGGCCGAGGGCGGGCTCGGCCCCGACGACGCCGTGACCTACGCCCGCGAGCTGAAGCGCATCGGCTTCGACTACGTCTGCGTGTCGAGCGCCGCGCTCCTCCCGCAGGCGCGCGTCAAGGTCGAGCCGGGCTACCAGGTGCCCTACGCCGCGCACATAAAAAAATCGGTCAACATCAGCGTGAGGGCGGTGGGAATGATCGCCGACCCCGGGCAGGCCGAGGAGATCATCGCTTCGGGCAAGGCCGACATGGTCGCCATGGCGCGCGCGTTCCTCGACAACCCGCGCTGGGTCTGGCACGCCGCCGAGCGCTTCGGCGTAAAGCTCGACTATCCGCCGCCGTATGCCCGCAGCCACTCCGAGCTGTGGCCGGGCGCGAAGCTCGCGAGACCGCGCGAAACGGCATGAAACATTAGAGGAGGTGCCACATGACCCTGTGTCCGATTGCCATCGCAGTGACCTGCAAGAGATGCCCGGCATTCAACGTCTGCCCCCTGAAGGGCGTCATCGGCGATTACAAGAAGCCGGAAGAAACGCAGAGCAAGCCCGACGAAGCGCGGAAGGAGAAATGAGATGCACACCATCATGGTCGTGCTGGGAGGCTTCCTTTTGCTCGGCGCCTGCCTGCTCGCCGGGCGCTTGATGAAGACGATGCCCATCGCCGCCCTGATCTTCATCCCGATCTGGCTTGGCGCCGCCGCGATCAACATGTGGCTCGGCGTGTCGCGGGCCGGCTATTCGCTTGCCGAGGAGCTGCCGGTCTTTCTCGTGGTTTTCGCGATTCCCGCTGTGGTGGCGCTGTTCATCTGGTGGAAGTTCTCGTAAGAATGCTGAAATCGAAGAAGCCGAAGCCACTGGCGGTGTG
Organism: Burkholderiales bacterium; assembly: GCA_035476235.1. Lineage (GTDB taxonomy): Bacteria > Pseudomonadota > Gammaproteobacteria > Burkholderiales > SG8-39 > SCGC-AG-212-J23. The sequence continues at coordinate 4,792 of DATILQ010000138.1, read as the reverse complement.
CAATGTCTGCCACGCGCTGACCGATCGCCATGAGCACGTCAACCACCGCTGCGATCACGTGGTCAACGGCAAGCGCTGCTATGGGACGTTCAAGAGCGCCATTACGGATCTGTGGGACGAGTGCGAGTCCTGCCAGGGCGTGGGGATGGTCGGGACCCAGGTGTGCGGCGAGTGCGCGGGGTTCGGCTGGAGGCTCTACGGCTAGCGTGCCGCCAGCGCGCGCAACGTAGCTTCGAAGGCGGAGACCGTCGCCAGCATCTGATCGGGAGGAATCGGATAGGGTGCTCGTCGCTCCACGGCATCGGCGAATGCCTCCAGCTCCGCCCTCAACGAGTCCTCGGGTGCGAACGCCAGGCGTTCAGCCGGTCGCCCGCTCATGCGCAGGACGAGCTCGGTCTCGCCGAGCACTTCGGCCGAGCCCGCGCTTCCGAAAGCGTGCACGCGCCAGTAAAACGGCGTCGCGCGCACCGTGGCGAGCGTGCCGCTCAAGCCGCGGGCGAACGTGTACATCGCGACCATCGCATCGAGCGGCGGCAGATCCTCCTTGTAGGTGTGGAGCTGCGCTTGCACGCGCTGCACGGGTCCGCACAAGCCGATGAACGCGTCGAGCACATGCAGGCCGGCGCCGGTCAGCCCGCCGCCTGGCGATTCTTCCTCGAGCGTGCGCCAGCCGCCGGCGACCTGGTTCGAGTTCTCGTTGCTGTTGTGGCCCTCGATGTGCAGCAGCCGGCCGAGCCGCCCTTCGGCGAGCATCGCCTTCAGCGCCCGCATGGCCGGCCAGAAGCGCCGGTTATGCCCGACGGCCAGCACCACGCCGGCGCGCTCGCAGGCCGCGATCATCGCGCGCGCGTCGTCCGCGCGCAGCGCGAGCGGCTTCTCGCAGAAGACATGCTTGCCGGCTTGCGCCGCGGCGATGGCCTGGCTGCGGTGCACCGAATGCGGCGTGGCGAGGACGACCGCCTGCACCGAAGCATCGTCCAGCGCATCCTGCAGGACGCTGCCGGAGGCGATGTCCACCTCGCGCACGAAGCCGATCCGCTCGCTCTTGCCGTGCACGGACCCCACGAGCGCGCGCCCCCAGCGGCCGAGGCCGACGATGGCGGCGCGAATCACAAACCGAGGCCGATCAGCCCTACTCGGGCTGGATGCCGGCCTGCCTGATGTCCCGCGACCACTTCGCGATCTCGCTCTTGATGTAGGCGCCGAATTGATCGGGACCCAGCGGCGCCGGGTCGACGCCGAAAGCGGCGAAGCGCGCTGCGAAATCCGTCTTGTCCATGTTTGCCGTGACCGCGTCGTAGATCCTGCCGATCGCCGCGCGCGGCGTTCCCGCGGGAGCGACCAGGCCGTACCACAGCACCACTTCGTAGCCTGGGATTTCCTCGCCGATGGCCGGGATGTCGGGCGCGAGAGGCGTGCGCTGCGCCGAGGTCACGCCCAGGGCCTTCAGCTTGCCGCCCTTGATCTGCGCGAGGCCGACGGCGAAGTCGGCGAAGGTGAACGAGATCTGGCCGCCGAGCACGTCGGTCACGGCGAGCGGCACGCCTTTATAGGGCACATCGACCGCCGCGAAGCCGCCGCCCGCCTTCAGCTTGGCGATCGAGACCTGCGAGCCGGCCGAGCCGTAGCCGGCCGTCAGCTCGCCGTTTTTCGAGCGCGCGAGGGAAAGGAAGTCCTTCAGGCTGTGCGCCGGGAACTCCGGACGCACGAGCAGGATCATCGAGGTCCTGCTGATTCGCATGATCGGCGCGAAATCCCGCACCGGGTCGTATTGCAGCTTCTTGAAGAGGCTCTCCGCCGCGGCCAGGGTGGAGTTGGTCGTCATCAGGATCGTGTGGCCGTCGGGCGCGGCGCGCGCCGCCTCCGCCGTGCCGATGACCCCGATCGCGCCGGGGCGGTTCTCGATCACGAACGGCTGGCCGAGCGAGTCCTGCAATTGCGGGCCGATCACGCGCGCGATCTGGTCGGGCAGGCTGCCGGGCGGGAAGGGGACCACGAACCTGACGGGATGGCTCGGGTAGCCTTGCGCGCAGGCCGCGCTCGCCATCGCCAGCGACGCGAGCCATGCCAGGATTTTTTTCATGATTCAATATCATGCACCATCCGGAGGAAACCATGGACACGCGAGAGCTTCACGAGCGGGGCCTCAAGCTGCGCAAGCGGATCTTCGGCGACGAGGCGGTCGAGGCGCGCATGCGCGCCCTGGGCGATTTCGGCGCGCCGCTGCAGGAGATCATCAACGCCTACGCCTACGGCGACATCTGGAGCCGCCCCGGGCTCGACCACAAGATCCGCAGCCTGGTGGTGCTCGGCATGACCGCCGCGCTCAATCGCCCGGCGGAGTTCGGCGTGCACGTGCGCGGCGCGCTCGCCAATGGCTGCAGCGCCGAGGAAATCCGCGAGGTCCTGCTGCTGATCGCCATGTACTGCGGCATCCCGGCGGCGAACGACGCGCACCGGCTGGCGCTGGAAGCGATGGGGAATCCCAAGAGAACAAGCCGCGAGTGAAGGTTACCGTTCGCCCGCTGGTCGAAGGCGATCTCGCCGAGGCCGACCGCGTGTTCCGTCTCGCTTTCGGCACCGAGTTCGGCCTGCCCGAGCCGCTGGCCTTCCGCGGCGACTCGGAGCTCGTGAAGCCGAGGTGGCGGGCGGATCCCCCGGCGGCGCTCGGCGCCTTCCGCGGCGAGGAGCTGGTCGGCTCGAGCTTCGCGGCGCGCTGGGGCAGCTTCGGGGTCTTCGGCCCGATCAGCGTGCGGCCCGACTGCTGGGAAAACGGCATCGGCAAGCGCCTGCTCGAGCCGATGATGGCGCTGTTCGAAGGTTGGGGCATCCGCCAGGCGGCGCTCTTCACCTTCCCGCAGAGCCCGAAGCACGTGGCGCTGTACCAGAAGTTCGGCTTCTGGCCGCAGACCTTGACGGCGGTGATGTCGAAGCCGGTCGAACGTCTGGTCGAACGCGGGCAGTGGTCGTGCTGTACTGGCAGCCCTGCTTCGCTCAGGCAGTGCGCCGAGCTGACGGAGGAAATCTTCCCGGGCCTGGATCTTCGGCGGGAGATCCTCGCCCTCCGCAACCAGGGGCTGGGCGAGACGGTTCTCCTTCCGGAGAGAGGATTTGCCGCCTGCCACATCGGCAAGGGCAGCGAAGCCGGAAGCGGCGTGGCCTACGTCAAGTTCGGCGCCGTGCGTCCGGGCGGCGATGCGCCGGCCCTGTTCGACCGCCTTCTCGCGGCCTGCGAGGCGCTGGCGGCCGAGCGCGGCTGCTCGAAGCTCGTCGCCGGAGTGAACACGTCCCGGCATGCCGCGTACCGCAGGATGATGGAGCGCGGCTTCCGCACTTTTCTCCACGGCGTCGCCATGCAGCGCCCGAACGAGGCCGGCTACAACCGTCCCGACTGCTTCGTCATCGACGACTGGCGCTGAGCCGCTACGACCCCTTCACGATCTTGATCTGGTTGTCCACCGACGTGACGCCGTCGACCTTGGCGGCGACGCTCTGCGCGCGCTTGCGTTCAGCGGCGGTCGCGAGCGTTCCCCACAGCGTCACCTTGCCGTCGGCGGCCGTGACGTCGATGGCCGCGGCCTGCACCTTCGGCGCGCCTTCGAGCGCTTTCTTCACGCGCGCGGCGAGCTCCTTGTTGGGATCGGGCTTCGGCGCTTCGGGCGCCTTTGCTTCAGGCGCGGGGGCTTGCGGCGCCGCGGCCGGCGGCTTGATGGGCTCCGTTTTGGGCTGCGGCTTGGGCGCCGGCTGGTCGCCGCACGCCGCAATGCCGAGCAGGAGAAGGGCTGCAAGAAAGTTTTTCATCGTCGTTCCTCAGTGACTGGTGAACAGCTCCGCGATCGCTCGCGCGTCGAAATGATACTCGTGGTTGCACATCTCGTTGCGGATCACCACCTCGCCCTGCTCGGCGAGGATGGACTCCACTTCCTCCCGGCCAAGACCGCGCAGCATGTCTTTTACCTTCGCCTCGTCGTAGGGGCAATGATATTCGACGGAGTAGAGCCGGAACACCCTCATCAGCTCCTCGGGGAACACGCGCGTGAGCAGGTCATAGGGCTGCGCGCGGCGTGTTTCGTCGAGCGTGAGCGTCGCCGCGAGCTGCGTGACCCGGTTCCAGCCGTCGGGATCGCGGCGGTCGGCATTCGGCAGCTTTTCCAGCAGCAGCCCGCACAGGGCACCGCCGTCGGCGAAGAGCCGCAGGCACGTCGTCAGCTGCTCCGACTGCGACAGGTAGTGCTCGAAGATCTGCTCCAGCGTCTCGCCTTCCAGCGGCACCAGGCTCTGGTAGAAGCGCCCGCTCTGCAGGTCCTCGAGCGTCACCGACAGGCGGCCGTCGCCGAGCAGGCTTCGTTCATTGGTCTTTTGCAGCCCTTCCTTCCGGTAGTGCGCCATCCCGCGTATGCGCAGCTCCGCCGTGCAATCCGCGACCAGCAGCCTCACCGGCCCAGAGCCTTGTACTTGCAGCGTGACCCGGCCCGCGCCCTTCTGGTTGGCGCCAAGCAGCGTATTGAGCGCAGTGGTATGCCCCAGCAGCGACGCGATATCCTCAGGATAGTCCCTCCCATCCAGCATCCGCTGCCACGCGCCGCTCAGGCACACCAGCCGCCCCCGGATGTCGAGCTCTTCGAAAAGGAAGCGCTGCACGTAGTCCGTTTGCATCGCCTGGGATGTCAACTAATTCGGGGGAAGGTTGGCGTCGGTTGGAGCGAAAGGTTAGGCATTGGCTTTCGTCGCGCGGAACCCATGTTGTACCGCGATGTGGCGCAGGCCGTCTTCAAAGGACGAGGCTAGGACG
>DATILQ010000137.1:0-2398 GCA_035476235.1 Burkholderiales bacterium | reverse complement strand
CCGTTCCAGAAGTCCGGCGGGAAGATGATCATCTACCACGGACTCGCCGATGTGCTCATCATGCCGCAGGGGTCGGTCAACTATTACGAGCGCGTGCTTGACGAGACGGGCGGTCTGCACAACGTCCAGAAGTTCTATCGGCTGTTCCTCATTCCTGGCATGACGCATGGCATCGGCAACGGCACCACGAATCCGAATGCCAACCCGCCGCTGCCGGGAATCGCGGGCGGCGACGGCGTAGCCGACGGCACATCACAGCTTTACGACGTGCTGACCGCGTGGGTCGAGAAAGGCGTCGCCCCGAGCCGCATCGATATCTCCACCGCCGACGGCACGAAGTCGAGGCCGATCTGCGCCTATCCCAAGAAGGGAACGTATGTCAGTGGCCCCGTCAACGCTGCCTCCAGCTACGTCTGCGCCGGTCTGCGCCGTGGCGATCGGGACGATGCCGACGACGATTGATTGACGCGCTTCGCTTGTCCTACAGAGGCCGCCCGGCCGATAACCGGGCGGCCTTTTTGTTTCGGTTGTTGCTTAAGCGGCCTTGGCGGGCTGTTGCTCTTCCTTCACCAGGCGATCGACGATCTGGCGCATCGCTACCCAGGCCTTGTCCTGGCCGAGATTCACGACCGGTGACGGCCCGCGGTCCATGTTCTGCTGCTGCGCCTTAACCATCGCCATGTCCTGCAGGAAGATTTCCCTGATCTGCGTGCGCAGCATGTCGGAGATCCACTTCTGGTCGAGCTTGAAGTTGTAGGCCTGCGCGAAGAAGTAATGCGCGGTCTTCCCGGTCTCGGGCGTGATCGCGTTCAGGTTCCACATGTTCATCCAGCGGCTGCTGCGGTCCGCGGCCGTGCGCATGCCGGCGCCCGCGGGCGCAGAGCCGACGTCGAGCTTGACGAACGAGGGCGGCGCGAAGTGCGTGATCTGCCAACGGTCGACGTTCATGCCATCGGGAAACTCGCCCATCTGCTGGTGAAACGGCGCCGGCGGCTTGTCCATCAGCCAGCGCGCGACCCGGATGCGGTCGCCCTCGCGCGACACCTCGAACTCGGAGCGCGCGAAGGCGTCGGTGCCGAGCGTGTCCGGATGCAGGAACGGCAGGTGCGTGGTATCGAGCAGGTTCTCGACCAGCAGCAGATAGTTCGCGTCCACGTGCAGGTAGTTGCCGCCGCAGCCCCACTTCGAGTCGTCCATCCAGTGGAAGTCTTCGATCGTGGCGGGATCCGCCTTGGCCGGGTCGCCCGTCCAGAGCCAGATCCAGTGGTTTTTCTCGACCACTGGATACGCGCGCACTTTATCCGAGGGCGGGATGCGATCCTGGCTCGGAATCTTCACGCAGGCGCCGGTCGGGTCGTACTGCAGACCGTGATAGGGGCAGTGGACGATGTTGCCGACGAGCTTGCCCATCGAGAGCGGCGCCTGCCGGTGGCAGCAGCGGTCCTCCAGCGCGACGGGCTTGCCCTCCAGCGTGCGGAAAAGCACCACCGGCTCGTCGAGGATGATCCGCCGGAGCATGCTGCGTCCGACCTCATGATCCCAGGCGGCGACGTACCAGGCGTTGCGTACGAACATGTCTCCTCCTAGAGCAGGATGCTCGGATTGCGCAGGCTCTGGTCGCGCTCGAGCAGGTTGATCTGCTTCGCTTCGATTTTGCCACCGGTGAGCCGATGCGCGCACCAGGCGGCGAGGGTGCGCATTTCGCCCGAGCGGAATTCATGCAGCACGAGGTTGGAGCGCACCATCATCTTTGCGGCGGCGCGAAACACTTCGACGTTGCTCACCAGGCGCACGGTGCGGCTCGGCGGCACCTGCGACCACGCCTTGCCGGTGCGCAGGCGGAAGATGCGGTCCTGCAAGCGCTGCCGGTCGTCGAAGAACACCGTCACCTCGCGCCGCGGGTCTCCCGGGCGCTCGGTTGCGGGCACCCAGACGACGCACTCCTCGGCATAGAGCGCAAGCCAGTCGTCGTAGCGCGCCTCGTCCAGTAGCCGGGCTTCCCACTCGAGGAGCCGCCGGCACTCGTCGCGCGTCGCGACATCAGTGACTGCGAGCTCGGGTCGCTGCCAACCGGTGAACGCCGCGACGATGTCGGCGTAGAAGCGATCGTCGACGTAGCTCATCGCGAGAGCTGGATGTTGGGGCGAGTGGTCATGAGGCGCTGCCATTCCTTCATGTGCTCGCGCATGAACACTTCGTCGGTCGCGGGCGCCTTGAGCGTGCCGTCGGGCAGTGCCTTTACGCGGCCGGGGATGCCGAGCCCGCGGTGCATGTACACCCATTCATCCTCGCAGGCGGCGAGGCCCTTCTGGATTTCTTCGAAGTTCGCGGCGTCGTCGACTTCGCCGAAGTTGGGGAAGCTCTCCTGGGTGCGCATGCGGATGGCGTTCACGGCATC
>DATILQ010000136.1:0-1957 GCA_035476235.1 Burkholderiales bacterium | reverse complement strand
ACGCCGCCTACCACGCAGCAGCGCAGCACTGTGGCGAGCCAACCGTGATCCTCGCGCACACCAAGAAAGGCTACGGCATGGGCGCCGCGGGGCAAGGCCGCATGACCACCCACAGCCAGAAAAAACTCGATGGCGCGGTGCTCATCGAGTTCCGCAACCGTTTCAACCTGCCGATCACGGACGAGCAGGCGAAAAACCTGGAGTTCTTCAAGCCTGCCGAAGACAGCGCCGAGATGCGCTACCTGCACGACAGGCGCCGAGAGCTCGGCGGCTACCTGCCCGCCCGCAAGTCGGAAGCGCCGAAGCTCGCGGTACCCGCGCTCGACTCTTACGCGTCCTTCGCCACCAAGGCCGCAGGCCACCCAATGTCCACCACCATGGCGTTCGTGCGCCTGCTGGGCAACCTCCTCAAGGACAAGCAGCTGGGCTCGCGCATCGTTCCCATCGTGGCAGACGAGGCGCGCACCTTCGGCATGGCCAACCTGTTCAAGCAGGTCGGTATCTACTCCAGCGTAGGGCAGAAATACGAGCCGGAGGACATCGGCTCGGTCCTTTCGTACCGCGAGGCATTGGACGGCCAGATCCTGGAGGAAGGCATCAGCGAGGCCGGCGCGATCGCCAGCTGGACGGCCGCGGCCACGAGCTACAGCGTGCACGGATTTCCGATGTTGCCGTTCTACATTTACTACTCGATGTTCGGCTTCCAGCGGGTCGGCGACGCGATCTGGGCGGCGGCCGACCAGCGCGCGCGCGGCTTCCTGCTCGGCGCCACCTCAGGACGGACCACGCTGGGCGGCGAGGGCCTGCAGCACCAGGACGGCACGAGCCACCTGATCGCCGCGACGATTCCAAACTGCAGGGCTTGGGATCCGGCGTTCGCCGGCGAGATGGCGGTGATCATCGACCACGGCATGCGCGAGATGCTGGTGGAGCAGACAGACGTCTTCTACTACATCACGCTGATGAACGAGAGCTACGCGATGCCCGACCTGCCGGCCGACGCGCACGAAGGAGTGATCCGGGGCGCGTACCGGCTCGACGGCTACGGCGAAGGCCACGCGAAAGTGACGCTACTTGGCTCCGGGGCGATCCTCACCGAAGTGATCAAGGCGGCAGAGCTGCTGGCCAGGGAAGGCATCGCGAGCGAAGTCGTGAGCGTCACTAGTTGGAGCGAACTGTGCCGCGCAGCCCTGGATTCACGCCAACGCGGGAATGACGGGCACATCACAACCCTGCTGGCCAGCACGCAAGGCCCCATCGTCGCCGCCACTGACTACGTGCGGGCAGTACCCGAGTCGATCCGCGCGTTCGTGCCCGAAGGACGCCGCTACATCACCCTCGGCACCGATGGCTTCGGCCGCAGCGACACTCGCGCGGCGCTTCGCGAGTTTTTCGGGGTAGACGCGGCGAGTATCGCGAACGCTGCCCGCCGCGCTTCAGGCTGACACTTTAGCAGCGGGACCCCACGAGTTAGCGTGGTCCGACCCTGACCCGGCCCGACCCCGGAGACCGACGAGCTAGCTAGGGGGCAGGCGGACACTCTCCGAGAGCAAGTCGAGAAGCGCGCGCACCGCGGGAACCATTCCGCGCCGCCGTGCCGCGCTGGATACCGCGGATGACCCCATGGCGGCCGGTATAGTCAGCCTGAAGCGCGGCGGGCGGCGTTCGCGATACTGGCCGCGTCTACTCCGAAAAACTCCCGAAGCGCCGCGCGCGTGTCGCTGCGGCCGAAGCCATCGGTGCCGAGGGTGACGTAGCGGCGTCCATCGGGCACGAAATCGCGGATCGACTCCGGCACCGCGCGCACGTAGTCGGTGGCGGCGACGATGGGGCCCTTCGCGCCGGCAAGCAGGGTCGTGACATGCCCCTCATTTCCGCGCTGGCGTGACTCCAGGGCCGCGCGGCTCAGTTCGCTCCAGCTGGTGACGCTCACGACTTCGCTGGCGATGCCTTCCGC
>DATILQ010000135.1:0-31395 GCA_035476235.1 Burkholderiales bacterium | reverse complement strand
TCATCCGCTGGTCGGCGACGTGGTGTACCGTCGCGGCACGCGCCACGGCCTTGCCTTCCCGCGCCAGGCGCTGCACGCGGCCGAGCTGTCGCTGCGGCATCCGGGTGACGGGAAAGTGATGACCTGGCGCTCGCCGCTGCCGCGGGACCTCAAGCGCCTGCTCGACAAGCTGCGCGCCGAAGGCTGATGGAACTGATCCGACCCGACTGGCCGGCACCCTCCAACGTGAAGGCGATCGTCACGACCCGCCCGTTTGGCGATATGGCCGCAGGCGCCCCGGGTCGAGCGAGGCTGCGCGCGCATCTGCCCGCGGAACCGAAGTGGCTGCGCCAGGTGCACGGCAACGAGGTGATCGATGCAGACGCCGCCAGCGGGGAGCCGCAGGCGGACGCTGCCGTAGCCCGCGGCCGGGGAACGGTGTGCTCGATAATGGTTGCCGATTGCATGCCGGTGATCCTCGCTGATGCGAGCGGGAGCGTCGTCGGCGTCGCACACGCCGGATGGCGCGGCCTGTCCTCCGGCGTGATCGAGGCTACGGTGCGAGCCATGGGGTCCAGGACATTGATCGCCTGGCTCGGGCCGGCGATCGGGCCGCGCGTTTACGAAGTGGGCGACGAGGTTTGCGCTGCCTTTCTCCCCGAGGAACAAAACGCCTTCGTCGCTACCCGCCCCGGGCACTGGCTGCTCGATCTGTACGCCGTTGCCCGGCGCAGGCTCCAGTCGAGCGGAGTCAGGCGCGTTTATGGCGGCGGGTTCTGCACGTACTCAGAATCGGCGCGCTTCTTCTCCTACCGCCGCGAGCGCGCGACCGGCCGGATGGCGGCGCTCGTCTGGCTCACGTAGTCAAAAATTACTATATTTCAGTAGCTTAATAAGCATTGACGGCGCCTCTTGTGCGTCGCAGAATCGGCCGCGATGCAACCTGGCTCCCCCGACGCCGTCCTGGCCGCGATCGCGCAATCGACTAGCGAAGTAAGCCAGGGATGGATGCGACTGATGGCGAGCGCGCCTGCTTCATCCGGCGCGGCGCCGTGGCTGGCGGAGTTGCAGCGCAACAGCGCAAAGCTGGGCGCGATGCAGGCCGCGTACTTGGAGAAGCAGTCGAAGCTGTGGTCGGGCCTGCTCGCCGGGCAGTCCGCGTCGCTGGCCGATCCCGATCCGGGCGACCGGCGCTTTTCGGCGAAGGAATGGCGCGACAACGTCTACTACGACTACCTCAGGCAATCGTATCTTCTCGCGTCGCGCTTTCTGGAAGAGCTGGTGGAGGGCGCCGAGCTCGACGCGCAGGCGAAGGAGCGCGCACGCTTTGCCGTGCGGCAGTGGGTCGATGCGATGTGCCCGGCGAACTTCGCGGCGACCAATCCCGAAGCGATGCAGCAGGCGCTCGAGAGCCGCGGCGAGAGCCTGACGCGCGGCCTGGCGAATCTGATAGGCGACGTGCAGAAGGGCCGCATCAGCCAGACCGACGAGGAAGCTTTCGAGGTCGGCCGCAATCTTGCCGTCACCCCGGGTCAGGTCGTGTTCGAAAACGAGCTGATCCAGCTGATCCAGTACGCGCCGAGCACCACGCAGGTCGCGGCGCGGCCGCTCGTGATCGTGCCCCCCTGCATCAACAAGTACTACATCCTCGACCTGCAGCCGGAGAACTCCTTTGTCGCGCACGCCGTCGCGAGCGGCAATACGGTGTTCATGCTGTCCTGGCGCAACGCCGGGCCGGAGATCAGCCACCTCACCTGGGACGACTACCTGGAAAAGGGCGTGTTCACGGCGTTGCGCGCGGCGCGCGAGATCCACGGCAGCGATCGAGTGAACGCGCTCGGGTTCTGCATCGGCGGCACGCTGCTTGGCGCGGCGCTCGCGGTGCTCGCCGCAAAGGGCGATGACACGGTGGCGAGCGTCACCTTGCTCACGACGATGCTGGATTTCACTGAAACCGGGCAGATCGGCGTGTTCGTCGACGCAGCGAGCGCGCAGGCCCGTGAGGCGGCGATCGGCGAGCGCGGCATCCTGCCGGGGTCCGACCTGGCGTTCGTTTTTTCGAGCCTGCGCGCCAACGACCTCGTCTGGCCTTACGTCGTGAACAACTATCTGCTCGGCGGCAGGCCTGCGGCGTTCGATCTGCTGTTCTGGAATGCGGACGGCGCCAACCTGCCCGGGCCGATGTACTGCTATTACGTGCGCAACACCTATCTCGAGAACCGGCTGAAGCAGCCCGGCGCCCTGGTGAACTGCGGCGTGCCGGTCGATCTGGGGAAAGTGAAGTTGCCGCTGTTCGTGCTGTCGACGCGCGAAGACCACATCGTCCCATGGCGCTCCGCCTATCGCACGCTTTCGCTGCTGGGCGGGGAAAAGACCTTCGTGCTCGGCGCGAGCGGGCACATTGCTGGCATAGTGAACCCCCCGGCCAAGAAGCGCCGCGGCTACTGGGTCGGGGAGCCGTATCCGGACGATCCCGATGCTTGGCTGAAAGATGCGCGCGAGGAGCGCGGCAGCTGGTGGCCGTTCTGGAGTGAGTGGCTCGGGCGCCACGCCGGCGGCGCGCGCCCGGCACCGGCCGCGCCCGGCAACGCGCGATACAAGCCGATCGAGCCTGCGCCCGGTCGTTATGTGAAGCAGAAAGCCAATTAGGAGACCCCCATGGAAGACATTCTCATCGTCGGCGCGGCACGCACTGCGATCGGCAAGTTCGGCGGCAGCCTGGCGAAGATGCCGGCCTCAGAGCTCGGCGCTCTCGTCATCCGCAAGCTGCTGGAGCGCGCCGGGGTCGCGCCGGAACAGGTTTCCGAGGTGATCATGGGCCAGGTGCTGACCGCCGCGACCGGGCAGAACCCGGCGCGGCAGGCGGCCATCCGCGCCGGCCTGCCGGACATGATTCCGGCGATGACCATAAACAAGGTCTGCGGCTCGGGCCTGAAAGCGGCCATGCTCGGCGCGCAGTCGATCGCGCACGGCGACGCGGACATCATCGTCGCCGGCGGGCAGGAGTCGATGAGCATGTCGCCGCACGCGATCAACGGCTCGCGCGACGGCTTTCGCATGGGCGACGCGAAGATGGTCGACACCATGATTATCGATGGCCTGTGGGACGTGTACAACCAGTACCACATGGGCGTCACCGCGGAGAACGTGGCGAAGGAGTATGCGGTGACGCGGGAGGACCAGGACCAGTTCGCGCTTGCCAGCCAGCAGAAGACCGAGGCGGCGCAGAAGGCGGGACGCTTCAAGGAAGAGATCATCCCGGTCGAAATCGCCAGCCGCAAGGGCACGGTCGTCTTCGCCGACGACGAATATCCGCGGCACGGCACGACGCTCGATGCGCTGAAGGGCCTCAAGCCCGCCTTCGACAAGAACGGCAGCGTCACCGCGGGCAACGCCTCGGGCATCAACGACGGCGCCGCGGCCGTCGTCCTTGCTTCGGCAAAAAAAGCAAAGGAACTGGGGTTGAAGCCCATCGCGCGCATCAAGGCCTTCGCCTCCGCCGGCGTCGACCCCAAGTACATGGGGATGGGGCCGGTGCCGGCTTCCAAGCGCTGCCTGTCGCGCGCGGGGTGGGACCCTAAGGACCTCGATTTGATGGAGATCAACGAGGCCTTTGCCGCGCAGGCCATCGCCGTGAACCGGCAAATGGGCTGGGACACGAGGAAGGTCAACGTCAACGGCGGCGCGATCGCGCTCGGACATCCGATCGGCGCCTCGGGCTGCCGCATTCTGGTCACGCTTCTTCACGAGATGCAGAAGCGCGATGCGAAACGCGGGCTGGCATCTCTTTGCATCGGCGGCGGCATGGGGGTTGCCTTCGCCGTTGAGCGCTAGAAAGGAAAAAATGGGAAGGCAAGCCGAAGCGCCGGTCGTGTCGCAGGAGTCCTGGCGCGACGAGTCCATTCCAGCGGTGTCGCGCATCGCCTTTGTCTCGGGCGGCATGGGCGGCATCGGCACGGCGACCTGCCGGCGCCTCGGCCGGGCGGGCCACACGGTGGTCGCCGGCTGCCTGCCCGGCTACCAGCGCAAGAACGAATGGATCGAGAAGATGCGCGGTGAAGGCTACCGCGTGCACGCGGCCGAGGGCGATGTGGCGGAGTTCGATTCCTGCGCCGAGATGTTCTACCAGGTGCGCTCGATCGTCGGCCCCATCGACATCCTGGTCAACAACGCCGGCATCACGCGCGACTCGGTGTTCAAGCGCATGACCGAGCAGGACTGGATGGCGGTGATCAACACCAATCTCAACAGCGTGTTCAACGTCACCCGCCAGGTGATCGACGGCATGAGCGAGCGCGGCTGGGGCCGCATCATCAACATCTCGTCGGTCAACGCCATCAAGGGCCAGTTCGGGCAGACCAATTACTCCGCGGCCAAGGCCGGCATGGCGGGCTTCTCGAAGGCCCTGGCGCAGGAGGTGGTGCGCAAGGGCGTCACGGTGAACACCGTGTCGCCGGGCTACGTCGAGACCGACATGGTGATGGCGATCCGGCCGGAGATCCGCGAGCAGATCATCGCCTCCATTCCCATGGGGCGGCTCGCCAAGCCCGAGGAGATCGCCGCCGTCGTGGCGTTCCTCGTCTCCGAAGAAGCCGGCTACATCACCGGCGCCAACATCTCGGTCAACGGCGGAATGCACATGATGTAGACTGACCGCTCCCCCAGGAGGAGGAATCATGGCGCAACAACGGCTCGCCGTCGTCACCGGAGGCATGGGCGGCCTTGGCGAAACCATCTCGACGAAGATGGCCGGAGCGGGATACCGCGTCGTCGTCACCTACTCGCCGTCGAACACCAAGTACCGGGCCTGGCTCGAGGAGATGAAAGGCCGCGGCCACAGCTTCTCGGCGTATCCGGTCGATGTCGTCAATTACGACGACTGCGCGCGCAAGTGCGCCCAGATCCAGGGCGAGTGCGGCCCGGTCGACATCCTGGTCAACAACGCCGGCATCACGCGCGACATGACATTCAAGAAAATGACCAAGGCCGCCTGGGACGAGGTGATGCGCACCAACCTCGACTCGTGCTTCAACATGACCAAGCAGGTGATGGACGGCATGGTCGAGCGCGGCTGGGGCCGCGTCATCAACGTGTCGTCGGTCAACGGGCAGAAAGGCGCCTTCGGGCAGACCAACTACTCGGCGGCCAAGGCCGGCATCCACGGCTTCACCAAGGCGCTCGCGCTCGAGGTGGCGCGCAAGAACGTGACAGTGAATACCATCTCGCCGGGCTACATCGGCACGCAGATGGTCACCGCCATTCCGAAGGAGATTCTCGACTCGAAGATCCTGCCGCAGATCCCGCTCGGGCGTCTCGGCAAGCCGGAGGAGGTCGCCGGCCTGATCATCTATCTGTGCTCGGCGGAAGCCGCGTTCGTCACCGGCGCGAACATTTCCATCAACGGCGGCCAGCACATGTATTAAGGAGTAGACTACGCCACATGTCGGCGTCACCTCAGGAAAGCCGCGAGGCAAGGATGCAGAGCCAGGTCCGGCTGATCAAGAAATACCCCAACCGGCGCCTGTACGACACCAAGACGTCGAGCTACATCACGCTCGCCGACGTCAAGCAGATGGTGCTCAAGCAGGAGGAGTTCCAGGTGGTCGACGCGAAGAGCGGCGACGACCTGACGCGCCAGATCCTGCTGCAGATCATCCTCGAGGAGGAATCGGGCGGCGTGCCGATGTTCTCCTCCGACCTGCTGTCGCAGCTGATCCGCTCCTACGGCAACGCGATGCAGGGGATGATGGGCAGCTACCTGGAAAGGAACATCCGCGCGTTCCAGGACATCCAGAAGGCGCTGCAGGAGCAGTCGCAACGCATGTACGGCGACAACTCGCGCGCCTCGCAGGAGCTGTGGGCGCAGTTCATGAACCTGCAAGGCCCGGCGATGCAGAGCCTGATGCAGGCGTACATGGAGCAGAGCCAGAAGATGTTCTCGCAGTTCCAGGAGCAGATGCAGAGCCAGGCGCGCAATATGTTCTCCGGCCTGTCCTTTCCCGGTTTTCCCGCTGGTCAGCAAACCAAGAACGATCCCGAGAAGCAGTAACCCGAAGATAGGGTTTGTCTCCCTCGGCTGTCCGAAAGCGCTGGTCGATTCCGAGCGCATCCTCACGCAGCTGCGCGCCGAGGGCTACGTCACGTGCAAGACCTATGCCGGCGCCGACCTGGTGATCGTCAATACCTGCGGCTTCATCGATGCCGCGGTGGAGGAGTCGCTGGCGACGATCGGCGAGGCGCTGGCCGAGAACGGAAAAGTCGTGGTGACCGGATGCCTCGGCGCCAAGGAGGGGGTCATCAGGAAAGCGCACCCCTCGGTGCTCGCAGTCACTGGTCCACACGACAGCGCGGCGGTCATGGATGCCGTGCATGCTCATCTGCCCAAGCCGCGCGATCCGTATACCGATTTGATTCCGGATATCGGCGTGAAACTGACCCCGCGGCATTATGCTTACCTGAAGATTTCCGAGGGCTGCAACCACCGCTGCACCTTCTGCATCATTCCATCGATGCGGGGCGACCTGGTTTCAAGGCCGATCGGCGAGGTGATGCTCGAGGCCGAGAATCTGGTGCGCGCCGGCGTCAAGGAGCTCCTCGTCATCGCGCAGGACACCAGCGCCTATGGTGTCGACCTCAAGTACCGCACCGGCTTCTGGGGCGGCCGCCCCGTCAAGACCCGGATGCTGGATTTGTGCAAGACCCTGGCAGAGCTGGGAGTGTGGGTGCGGCTGCATTACGTCTATCCCTATCCGCATGTCGACGAGGTGGTTCCGTTGATGGCTGAAGGCAAAATCCTGCCGTATCTCGACGTGCCGTTCCAGCACGCCAGCCGGCGCATTCTCAGGCTGATGCGACGGCCGGCGAACGCGGAAAACGTGCTGGCGCGCGTCCGGCGCTGGCGGCAGATCTGCCCGCAGATCGCGCTGCGCAGCACCTTCATCGCCGGCTTCCCGGGCGAAACCGAAGCGGAGTTTTCCGAGGTGTTGCAATTCCTGCAGGAAGCCCAGCTCGACCGCGTCGGCTGTTTCGCCTACTCCCCGGTGCAGGGTGCAGCCGCCAACGCTCTGCCCGACGCCGTTCCAGACGAGGTAAAAGAAGAACGGCGCGGCAGGCTGATGCAAGTGCAGGCGGCGATCAGCGCGGCCCGCTTGAAGGCGAGAATAGGCAGGACCCTCCAAGTCCTCGTCGATGAACCGGGCATCGGCCGCTCCAGCGCCGACGCGCCGGAGATCGACGGCGTAGTACGCTTCAAGGGCCGCGCCAGGGTCGGCGAGTTCGCCGCAGTCCTGTTCGAGCGCGCCGGCGAGCACGATTTGCACGGGAGACTGCAATGAGCAACCGCGAAGTGGTGGTGGTTTCGGGAACGCGCACGGCGATCGGCGATTACGGCGGCGCGCTGAAGGACCTGGCGGCGACTCGCCTCGGAGCCGTTGCCATCAAGGAAGCCGTAGCCCGCGCGAAAGTGGATCCGGCGAGCGTCGGCCACGTGGTGATGGGCAGCGTGATCCACGGCGAGGCGAGGGACATGTACCTGGCGCGCGTCGCGGCGGTCGATGCCGGCCTGCCGGTGGGAACGCCCTGCCTCACCGTGAACCGCCTGTGCGGATCGGGGCTGCAGGCGATCGTCTCGGCGGCGCAGCATCTCCTGCTCGGCGACTGCGATGTCGCGGTCGCCGGCGGCGCCGAGAGCATGAGCCGCGCGGCGTATTTCCTGCCCTCGGGGCGCTGGGGACAGCGCATGGGCGACGCGGCGGTCGTCGACGCGATGACCGGCGCGCTGCACGACCCGTTCGGGCACGGCCACATGGGCGTGACGGCGGAGAACATCGCGGCGAAGTACGGCTTCACGCGCGAGCAGCAGGACCAGTTCTCGATCGAGTCGCACCGCAAGGCGGCCAATGCGATCGAGAAGGGGTATTTCAAGGATCAGGTGGTCGCCACGGAGATACGATCGAAGAAAGGCGTGGAGCACTTTGCGATCGACGAGCACGTGCGCAAGGACGCAAGCATGGCGGACCTGGCGAAGCTGAAGACGGTGTTCAAGAAAGACGGCACGGTCACCGCCGGCAATGCCTCGGGCATCAACGACGCCGGCGCAGCGCTCGTGCTGGCGGAAGCCCGGACTGCAAAGAAAATGAATTTGAAAATATTGGCGCGGCTGGTCGCCTACGCGCATGCCGGCGTCGAGCCGCAGGTGATGGGTCTCGGACCGATTCCCGCGGTGAAGCGCGCGTTTGAAAAGGCCGGCCTCAAGCCCGCCGACATGGACGTCGTCGAATCGAACGAAGCGTTCGCGGTGCAGGCGATGGCGGTGACGCAGGACCTCGGCCTCGATCCGGCCAGGGTCAACCCCAACGGCGGCGCGGTTGCGCTGGGCCATCCGATCGGCGCGACCGGCGCGATCCTGACCGTGAAGGCGCTCTACGAGCTCGAGCGCACGAACAAGCGCTACGCGCTCGTGACCATGTGCATCGGCGGCGGCCAGGGCATCGCCGCGATCTTCGAGAGAATCTAAGAGCCTGCGCCGCAAACCCCTCCTCGGACTCGCGCTCGGCTCGGGCAGTGCGCGCGGCTGGGCGCACATCGGCGCGATCCGCGCGCTCGAGGAGCGCGGCGTGAAGCCCGACCTGGTGTGCGGCACGTCGATCGGCGCGCTGGTCGGCGCTTTCTACGCCTCGGGCGAGCTCGACCGGCTGGAGAACTGGGTCACCGGGCTCGCCTGGACCACGGTCGTCCGGCTGATGGATCTCTCGTGGCGCGGCGGCCTGATCCGCGGCACGCGCCTGTTCACGCTGTTTCGCACCATCTTCGAGGACCGCGATATCTCCGAGATGCCGCTGCCGTACGGCGCGATCGCTACCGAGCTCGACTCGGGGCGCGAAATCTGGCTGCGGGAAGGCAAAGTTCTAGACGCGGTGCGCGCGTCGTGCGCGATGCCGGGGCTGTTCACCCCGGTCATCCGGAACGGCGCGGTGCTGGTCGACGGCGGGCTGGTGAATCCGGTGCCGGTCTCGATGTGCCGCGCGCTCGGCGCCGACCTGGTGATCGCGGTCGACCTGAGCTGGGGCAAGCTGGGCCCGTACCGCGAGCGCGGCCGGGACCGGGAGGTCGCGCCGCGCGAAGTCCCAGGATGGCTCGAGCGGCTGCGCCTGCGCTGGGCGCAAAGCACGCCGAAGCAGGAAGGCGCGTCGATTCCCTCGATCTTCAACGTCTTCATGACCTCGCTCGACATCGTCGAGGTGCGCGTTGCGCGCAGCCGCCTGGCGGGCGATCCCGCCGACGTGCTGCTCACGCCGCTGCTGCCGGACTTCGCCACCATGGATTTCCACCGCGCGAAGGAAGCGATCCGGGAAGGGCGCGCCGCGGTCGAGCGCATGGCACCCCTGATCGAGCAGGTGCTCGGGTAACACCGCGTGGAAATCTCGCTGCCGGTGACGCTCGCGGTGCTCGGGGCGGCGCTGCTGCACGCCGGGTGGAACGCGCTCGTCAAGGCGAGCGCGGACAAGCGCCTCGACACCGTCGCCCTGTCCGCCGGCGCGGGCCTCATCGCGCTCGCCGTCGCGCCGTGGCTGCCGGCGCCGGCGAGCGCATCGTGGCCTTGGCTCGCCGGCTCGGCCGCGGTGCACATCCTGTACTTCCTCTTTCTCGCCGGCGCCTACCGCCACGGCGAGCTGTCGTATGCGTATCCGGTGATGCGCGGCGGCGGCCCGCTGATCGTCGCGCTGGTGGGGGCCCTCGCCCTAGGCGAAGTGCTGGCGCTCTCGCAGTGGCTCGGCGTGCTGATCATCTGCACCGGCATCCTCGGCTTCGCGAGCGGCTCGCACGACCGGCGGGCGACGTTCTTCGCAGTGGCGAACGCGGTGGTGATCGCGGCGTACACGCTCCTCGACGGGCAGGGCGCGCGAGCTTCCGGCGCGCCGGTGAGCTACGCGCTGTGGTTTTTCGTCGCCAACGGCATGGTCATCACCGCGGTGGGCCTTGCGCAGCGCGGCAGGGAAGTCCCGGCGTATCTTCGCCGGCACTGGGGGCGCGCCGCGGTGGGCGGCGCCTGCTCGGCTGCGGCTTATGCCATAGCGCTGTGGGCGATGACCCGGGCGCCGATTGCGCTGGTCGCGGTGCTGAGGGAGACGTCGGTGATCTTCGCCGCGGCCATCGGCGCGCTGCTGCTGAAGGAAACATTCACGCGCCGGCGGCTCTTCGCCACCGGCGCGGTGATGCTGGGGCTCGCGGCCCTCAGGCTCTAGCGTCAGACCGGCTGCAGCTTGCCGTCGAGAAAGCGCACTCGGTCGCCGGCATGCCAGTACGGCAGGCTCGGGCTCGACAGCGTCTGGTACGAGCCGTCGTCCATGCGCACGGTGACGTCCCAGCGCTTGGTGGCGTTATGCTGCTTCTCGATCTCCTTGCCGGCAAGCGCGCCGCCCGCGGCGCCGAGCACGGTCATGATCGACCTGCCGGTGCCGTGGCCGAACTGGTTGCCAACCACCGCGCCGGCGATACCTCCTCCGACCGCGCCGACGCCCGAGGTTGCTCCCGGCGTCGTCACTTCCTTCACGGATTCGACCGTGCCGAAGACGCCGAGCGGCACGGCCGGCTGCGGCGCCTGCGCGATGGGGGCCGCTTCCGCCATCTGTACCGGCTGAGGTGGCTGCGGCTTTGCTGCGCGGTGCACCGGCCTCGCCTTCACGACCGGGGTCGCTTGCGGCGCGGCCGCGGGCATGGAGGTCTCGACCGCGGCCTGCGGGGCGGGCGTGGCGGGCGTGGACGCGGCGACCACCGGCTCGGCTTGCGTGCTGGATCCTAGGGAGTGGGGCAGCACGCCGGTCAGCGCGGCGACGCCGGCTGCCGAGAAGACGGTGACCGAAATGGCCGCCGCGGTGAGCAGCGGGTGAAGACGGGGCTTGCTGGTCGTTTCCATTGCGTTGTTCTCCTGTCGCAGGCATTACCTGACAACGCGCAGGTTATAGGCAGCTCACTGCCGCTTCAGTGAGCATTTGTTACCGAATGTATCAGCCCTCGGGGCGCAGCTGGGGAAAGAGAATGACATCGCGGATGCTCGGAGCGTCGGTCAGCAGCATCACCAGCCGGTCGATGCCGAGGCCGGCGCCGGCGGCCGGCGGCATGCCGTGCTCGAGCGCCCGGATATAGTCGGCGTCGTAGTACATCGCCTCCTGGTCGCCGGCCTCCTTGCGGCTCGCCTGCTCGAGGAAGCGCGCCGCCTGGTCCTCCGGGTCGTTCAGCTCGGAGAAGCCGTTGGCGATCTCCTTCGCGTCGATGAACAGCTCGAAGCGGTCGGTGAGCTCCGGGTCGGAATCGCGGCGGCGCGCGAGGGGCGAGACCTCGGCCGGAAAATCGACGATGAAGGTCGGATCGATGAGCTGCTTTTCGGCAACGGCCTCGAAGAGCGCGAGCTGCAGAGCGCCCCAGCCCGGCCCGCTGCCGTGCTCGACCCCCAGCTCGGTCAGCTTTTTCGAGAGGAACCTGCGCTCCCGCAAGTCGCCCTGGATGCCGTGCTTGCGGAGGGCGTCGGAAAGGGCAAGGCGGGCGAACGGCTTCGCCAGATCGATTTGTCTTCCTTGATAGCCCACCAGCAGCTTTCCAACTGCGGCCTGCCCGGCGGCACGCACCAGCCGCTCGGTCATGTCCATCATGTAGTTCCAGTCCTCGTAGGCGCAGTACCACTCGAGCATGGTGAACTCGGGGTTGTGGCGCGTCGAGATGCCCTCGTTGCGGAAATTGCGGTTGATCTCGAACACGCGCTCGACCCCGCCCACGACCAGGCGCTTGAGGTAGAGCTCCGGCGCAATGCGCAGGTAGAGATCCATGTCGAGCGCGTTGTGGTGCGTCTTGAAGGGCCGTGCTGCGGCGCCGCCGGGAATCGGCTGCAGCATCGGCGTCTCCACCTCCAGATAGTTTTCCTTCAGAAGAACCTCTCTCAACGCATGCATGACGCGCGAGCGGACGGCGAACACCTCTCTTGCCTGCGGATTGACGATCAGGTCGAGATAGCGCTGCCGGTACCGCGTCTCCTGGTCCGCCAGGCCGTGGAATTTCTCCGGCAGCGGGCGCAGCGCCTTGGAGATCAGGCGGATCCTCTTCGCCTGCACCGTCAGCTCTCCCTTGTTGGTCTTGAACAGCGTGCCCTCGACGCCCACGATGTCGCCGAGGTCCCAATGCTTGAATCCCTCGTGCTGCTTCTCGCCGGTCACGTCGTTCGACACGTAGATCTGGATCCGGCCCGAGCCGTCCTGCAGCGTGGCAAAGGTCACCTTGCCCATCGGGCGCTTCAGCATCATGCGGCCGGCGATCGAGGCAGCCACGGGACTTTGTTCCAGCGCTTCCCGCGTTTTTTCTGCATGCGATTCAATCAATCTGGAAGCCAGATCCCGCCTGCGGAAATCGTTGGGGTAGGCGATCCCCGCGGCGCGCAGCGCCTTCAGCTTCTCCCGGCGCTCCTCGATCAGCTTGTTGTCTTCTTCCACTTTTTAGACTCCCTGCTTGAGGCTCGCGCTGATGAAGTCGTCCAGATCGCCGTCGAGCACCGCTTGCGTGTTGCCGGTCTCGACGCCGGTGCGCAGGTCCTTGATGCGCGACTGGTCGAGCACGTAGCTGCGGATCTGGTGGCCCCAGCCGATGTCGGTCTTCTGCTCCTCGAGCTTCGCCTGCTCGGCGCGGCGCTTGCGCAGCTCGGCTTCGAACAGCTTCGCTTTCAGCATCGCCATCGCCTCGGCGCGGTTGCGGTGCTGCGAGCGGTCGTTCTGGCACTGCACGACGATGCCGCTGGGCAGGTGCGTGATGCGCACCGCGCTGTCGGTGCGGTTGACGTGCTGGCCGCCCGCGCCCGAGGCGCGGTAGGTATCGATGCGCAGGTCGGCGGGGTTGATCTCCACCGCGATCGATTCGTCGACCTCGGGGTACGCGAACACGCTGGCGAAGGAGGTATGCCGCCGCGCATTGGCATCGAACGGGCTTTTGCGCACGAGGCGGTGGACGCCGGTCTCGGTGCGAAGGTGGCCGTACGCGTAGTCACCGCTGACCTTCAGGGTCGCGCTCTTGATGCCCGCCACCTCGCCGCCGGTGCGCTCCAGCACCTCGACGGCGAAGCCCTTCTTGTCGCAGTACTTGATGTACATGCGCTCGAGCATCGCCGCCCAGTCCTGCGCCTCGGTGCCGCCCGAGCCCGCCTGGATGTCGACGAAGCAGTTGTTGGGGTCGAGCGGATTGGAGAACATGCGGCGGAACTCCAGCGCCGCGACGTCCCTCTCCAGGCGCGACGCCTCGCGCCCGATCTCCTCGAGCGTCGCTTCGTCGGCGTCGGCGCGCGCCATGTCGAACAGCTCTTTCGCGTCGGCCAGGCCGCTGCCGACGCGGCCGAGCGTGCCGACCACGGCTTCGAGCGCCTTCTTTTCCTTGCCGAGCGCCTGCGCGCGCTGCGGGTTGTCCCACAGCTTCGGGTCTTCGAGCTCGCGGTTCAGCGCCGCGAGGCGGTTTTGCTTCGCCTCGAAGTCAAAGATACCTCCGCAGCTCGGCCGACCGGATCTGCAGGTCGGCGAGCGAGGAGGCGATCTGGTTTAGGCGTTCGGCTTCCACTTCCTGCCCCCGAGTTTAGCGCAGGCCGCGGGCGCTCAGGCGCGCCGGGCGGAATATTCTTCCGCGATCTTGTCGTCGAAAAACGCCGTCGGGTTGGGCGCCGCCATGAACTGGCGGTAGACCTCGGGGTAGACGCCGCCGTACTGAAAGACCTCCCCGTTCGACATCTCGACTTCGAGCGTGCGGGTCTTTTCGTCGTAGCCGACCGAGCGCACCTTCGACGAGTTGACCCGCTTGCGTTCCATCAGCCGCCGAGCGTCGCGCTCCAGGGAGTCTTGGCTCCGCCGCTGTCCAGGCTGCCTTCGATGCTCGAGCCTTTCACCTGCCCGGTGAATTCGCCCTTGCGCCCGGGGAGCTTGAAGCTGAGGCGGTCGCCGCGCAGCTTCACGTCCTCGAGCGGCACCTCCTTGCCGTCGAGCACTGCGCTGCCCGACACGCGCATCAGTTGCTGCTTGAGCTGCAGCGTCGCGGGTTGCCTGCTCACGGCTGATGGCATTTGGGCGTTCCAGCGGCCGGCGACTTTGGCGGGTACAACGTACAACCAGATGATGGTGGTCTGGACACCCGAGATGGCCTCTTTCTCGGGAAGGTCGAATTGCTTCATATCGTCTGGAAGCCATCCGGTGAGAGGGTAGTCATGCGAGACGATTCGCGTGCCCGGTTTAAGTTCGCTGGCCAGCTTATCCTTCAACATATTCACGGTATCCGGCAGTAAATACATCGTCACCACCGTGGCTTGAGAGATATCCGTTTTGAAGAGATCCTGTTTAAGGAACTTGACTCGATCTGCAATACCTTCTTTCCTGGCTTCCTCGTTTGCCTGCTTTACCAAGCTCTCTTTGATTTCGACCCCGAAGCCGCGCGCACCGAATACCTTTGCCGCAGTGCGCACTATGCGGCCGTCCCCCGATCCCAAATCTATTAGGAAGTCGTCGGGTCCGACATGGGCGTAACGCAGCATCGCTGCGACCGCGGCCTCCGGGGAAGGGACGTACGGCCCGGCGTTCTTTATCGGTTCTACATCGGCGGCGCACGCCGCGCCCGCCAGCAAGAAGAAGACAGGGATGGCCGTGAAGAAAGGCGGGCGTTTCATTCGATGTGCTCCACGTTGAGCTGGACGTTCTTCAGGCCGTTGAACTCGTTCACGCTGAGGCGGTAGGCCGCGCGCACGCGATCGGCGACCGGGTCGAGCGCGCCGAAGCGCATCGCCTCGAAGCGGCGGCCGTCCTTGATCAGCCGCAGCTTCAGATGCCGCTCGCCGACCAGGCGCTGGCTTTCGACGGCGAATGTATCGCAGAACAGGGGCTGCGGAAAGCCCTGGCCCCAGATCTGCGCCTCGAGCAGGCGCGCGACCTCGAGGGTGCAATGCGCCGGCTCGAGCGCGCCGTCGGTCTCCACGGTGTGGAGCCGCGCTTCCGCCGGCAGCAGCTGCTCGAGCGTGCGCTCGAACAGCGCGCAGAAGCGCTCGTAATCCGCTTCGGCGATCGTCAAGCCTGCCGCCTGCGCGTGGCCGCCGAAGCGCTGGATCAGGCCCGGCGCGCGCTTGGCGACGAGATCGAGGCAGTCGCGCAGGTGCAGCCCGGGCAGCGAGCGTCCGGACCCCTTGAGCAGGCCGCCGGCGGCGGAGCGCGCGAAGCAGATGACCGGGCGGTGCAGGCGGTCCTTCAGGCGCGAGGCGAGGATGCCGACCACGCCCTCGTGCCAGCCCGGAACGAAGAAGGTAGAACGGTCCTCTTCGGCAAGATGTTTTAGTTCATCGAGCGCTTGCTCGAGCATCGCGGCCTCGATCTTCCTGCGCTCCCGGTTGAGGCGATCGAGCTCCTGCGCGCAGTTCGCGGCGCGCGCCTCGTCGTCGGTGACCAGGCACTCGATGCCGAGGCTCATGTCGGCGAGCCGGCCGGCGGCGTTGAGGCGCGGCCCGGCGACGAAGCCGAGGTCGAAGCTCGAGGCTTCGCCCGGCGCGCGGCCCGCGGCGCGCAGCAGCTGGACGATCCCCGGCTTGCCGTATCCGGCGCGCAGGCGCTTCAATCCCTGCGCCACGAGGTTGCGGTTATTCGCGTCGAGCGGCACCACGTCGGCGATGGTGCCGAGCGCGACGAGGTCGGTGAGGGAACCGAGGTTCGGCTCTTCCTTGAGGGCCCCCGTTCTCCTGAGCTCGGCGCGCAGGGCGAGCATCACATAAAACATCACGCCGACCCCCGCCAGCGCCTTGGAGGGAAACGCGCAACCCGCCTGGTTGGGGTTGACGATGCAGGCCGCATCCGGCAGCTCGGCGCCGGGCAGGTGGTGGTCGGTGATCAGCGTGGCGATGCCGAGGCGCTTCGCGTGCGCGACGCCCTCGACGCTGGCGATGCCGTTGTCGACGGTGATCAGGACGTCGGGCCTGCTTTGCGAGGCGATGTCGACCAGCTCGGGCGACAGCCCGTAGCCCAGCTTGAAGCGGTCCGGCACGAGGTATTCGACATTGGCGCCGAACCTGCGCAGCGCGCGCACGCCGACCGCGCACGCCGTCGCGCCGTCGGCATCGTAGTCGGCCACGATCAGCAGGCGCTTCTGCCGCGCGATCGCGTCGGCGAGAAGCTGCGCCGCGCGCTCGGCGTTTTTCAGCAATCTGGGATGCAGAAGACTTGCCGCCTCGTAGCGCAATTCATCCGCCGAGCCGATGCGCCGCGCGGCGAAAATGCGCGCGAGCAGCGGGTGCACGCCAGCCTCCAGCAGCGCGCGGCGGTCGGTCTCGGAATAGGTCCGCTCGACGATCTTCATGCGTAATGCCCGAGCGCCTTCGGCCGGCGCCAGAAGCGGCGCAGGTCGCCGCGGATCGTCTCGAACGAGGCGCCGTCGGGGGCGTCGGGGACGTGGACCGTCACCATGCCGATGCGCCCGGCGCGCAGCGCGGCGAGAAGCGGCGCAAACCACCCGCGCTCCAGGACCTCGGCCTTTTCCGGCTCGATCCGCAGCTCGTCCAGCACGGCGAGATGGCGTCCGTCCTGCGGCAGGCGCTCGAGCCAGGCTGCCGCCGAGGCCGGCAGGCCGCGCTGCCGTGCCCCCGCGAGGCGGGCGAGCCCCACCGCGAGCGGGTCGTCGGCGGCGACCGACTGCCAGCAGCTTTGCGTTTTCTGCGGCACGCGGCCGGCGCCCCAGAGCCAGAGGCTGTTGACTGCGGGCTCGCCGCGCGCTTCGCGCGCCTCGTTGACCGGGTGCTCGTGCAGCACCATCTGCGCTTCGTTGAGGAGCGCGTCGCCGGGCAGGTGTGCCTGCAGCTCGCGGCCCGCCATGTCAAAAGAAGAACCTGCAGAGACTTCCAGCTCCATTTGCAGGCGCGCGCTCCAGCGTTGCGGCTGCACCGGAAGAATGTCGAGCCTGCCGGCAAAGTGCTCGTTCAGCGTCTCGCATAACGCCTCGGCTTCCTCGCGCGAGAGGCCGAAGGCCGCGGCCGGCACCAGGATCAGCCGGTCGCGCATCAGCCGCAAATGCACCGGATCGGCTCGTACCCACCGCTCCTCTCCCGGGTCGCGGTTACCGGCCAGGGCCGTCAGCGCGCCGGCGGGGAGGGGCTCGTCTTCCAGTCCGAAGGCCTCCGCCAGCCAGCGCTCGAGCGGCCGCGACTCCCCGCTCCTGGCGCGTCCTCGCGCCAGGAGCAACTCCAGGGACGGCAGGCGCGCTTCCGCCGGAGCGGAGAAAAGCCCTGGGATGACGAGCTCGCAGTGCATCAGCCGCCGAGCTCGACGACCCGCACGCCTTTCCGGCCGAGGTGGCGGGCGAGGATCTTGTAGTGGTCATAGTCGAAGCGCGGGCGCGGACCGGCCTGCAGCAGCTCGGCGAGCTCGTCCTCGGAGCGCGCCGTGCCGAGATAGCACCATTGCTGCACCACATGCACTTCGGAAGCGTCGCCTTCCGGGTCGCGCTCGACGATGCCGAGCGCGCCGCCATGCCGCCACTGCGCCGTCCTCAGCTTGGCGAGTTCACTCGCCAGGCGCGCATGGTGCTGATGAATATTCTCCTTGCCGGCGCACACGCCTGCGCAGCGGCCGATTTGATGGCGAAAGCACGCCCCCTGGCGCGCGGTGTCGAAGCCCAGCGTCTGCAGGCAAAGCCGCTGCTCGTCGGCGATCGCCCGCAGGGCGGCGTGCGCCGCGCGCTTCGAGCGGAACAGGCCGTAGAGGAAGGGCAGCGTGTCGGCATCGATCTCGTGCGCCGGGGCGAGGCGCAGGCGCTTGAAGTCGAACGCGAAGCCGCACAGCTCGGCGGGCCGGCGCAGCTGGCGGTTGTACGCGGGCGCTAGCTCCTTGACCAGCCTGGCCTCAGTGAGCAGCGCACCGAGCTCGCCTGCCGTACGGCGCCAATCGATGCGCCGCACTTCGCGCGCCAGCCGCATCTCCTTCTGCGAGCGGATGTCGTCCGAGAAATGCGCGAGGACCCGCGTGCGCATGGCCACGCTCTTGCCCACATAGAGGGGCGTCGCGCCCTCGCCGTAAAAGAGGTAAACGCCGGGCGCTTCCGGAATGGCGTCGATCGCCGCGCGCTCGAGCTGCGGCGGCAGAGTCGGCTGCCTGGCGATCTGGCGCGCCGCCACCGCCACGATCTCCTCGCCATGCTCGCGCGCGGCGAGCTGCAGAAACTGCCACAGCGCGTCGGCGTCGCCCAGGGCGCGGTGACGGGCATGGCAGGCGAGCCCGTGGCGCTCGATCAGGCTGTCGAGGTTGTGGCGCGCATGCTCGGGATAAAGGCGCCGCGAGAGCTTCACGGTGCACAGCGTCTTCGACAGGTACTTCAGGCCGGCGCGCTCGAACTCGCGCCGCAGGAAGCCGTAGTCGAAGCGCGCGTTGTGCGCGATGAGCAGGCGGCCGTCGAGCCGCTCGTAGAGCTCGCCGGCGAGCGCGGCGAAGCGCGGCGCGGCGGCGACCATCTCGTTGCTGATGCCGGTGAGCGCCTGGATGCCGGGCTCGATGCTGATTTCGGGGTTGACCAGCGTCGACCACTCGGCGGCGAGCTCGAAGCCGTTCACCTCCAATACCGCGATCTCGGTGACGCGATCGCGGGCCGGATGCGTGCCGGTGGTCTCGAGGTCGACGATCGCGAGCGGTGCTTCGTGAAGGCCCATGTCACTGCGGCTTGACGTTCGCCGCCCTGATGACCTCGGCCCATCCGGCGGCATCGGAGCGGATCCGCTCGACGAACTGCTCCGGCGTGCTGCCGATCGGCTCTGCGCCGACGGCAGCAAACCGCTCCCGCACCACGTCGGCCTTCAGCGCAGCAACCGTTTCGGATTGCAGCCGCGCGATGATCTCGCGCGGCGTGCCGGCGGGTGCGAACAGGCCGAACCAGGTGTAGCGGTCGAACTCCGGCATGCCCGCCTCGGCGAGGGTCGGCACTTCGGGCAACAGCGGCGAGCGGCGATCGGCGTTCAGCGCAAGCGCTCTTGCCTTCCCCGACCGGATGTGCGGCAGCGCGCTCGCGAGACTGTCGAACAGCATGGCCACGGCGCCGCTCGCGAGATCGGGAATGCAGAGCGCGGTGCCCTTGTACGGCACATGGACCATGTCCACCCCGCTCAGCATCTTGAACAGCTCCGCGTTGAGATGGACGATCGTGCCGACGCCGCTCGATGCGTAGTTCAGCTGCCCGGGCCGGGACTTGGCGAGCGCGACGAGCTCCTTGACGTTCCCGGCGGGCAGCGCCGGGCTCACTACCAGAACGTTCGGAACGTTGGCGACATGCGTGATCGGCGCGAAGTCGCGAATCGCGTCGTACGGGAGCTTCTGCAGCGATGGGCCGATCGAGTGCGTGCTGGAGGTCGCAATCAGCAAGGTATACCCGTCCGGCGCGCTCTTCGCCGCCAGCTCCGAGCCTAGCGAGCCGCCCGCGCCCGGCCGGTTTTCGACGACCAGCGGCTGGCCGAGCCGCTCGCTCAGCTTCTGGGCGACGATGCGCCCGACGAGGTCGGTCGCTCCAGCGGGCGGAAACGGGACGATCAGCCTGATCGCGCGGCTGGGGTACTGCCCAAGCGCAAGCTGAGCCGGCAGCGCAAGAAGCAGGGCGAGGAGGACGCGCATGGATATCCGTCCAGTAGTGCCGAACTCTACCGCAAAAGCTCGGCCAGCTGCCAGGCGGCGAAGCCGAGGATGCTCACGCCCGAGACGATGTTGATGGCGCGCGCCAGCCGGGGGCCGATGCGCTCGCGCAGCCGCGCGGCCGCGGCCGAGAGGACGATCCACCACGCCGCCGAGCCCAGCAACACGCCTAGCACGATGAGCGAGGCCGCGCCGTAGTCGGCGCTCGACGCGAGGCCGAGCCCGGCAAAGATGGCGACGAAAGCCAGGATCGTCGGCGGATTGGTGAGCGTCAGCCCGAGCGTCGAGAGGAACGCCTTGACGAGTCCGGTGGTTTTCTCTTCCGGGCTGGCCGCAGGCGGGGCGCCAATCAGCGCCTTGATTCCCAGGTAAACGAGGAACGCCGCCCCGACCAGCCCTACCCAGAAGCGGTAGGAGAGCAGCAGCCCCGAAATTGCGGTGAGGCCGAAGGCGGCGATCGCGCCGTAGAGGGCGTCGGCGACCGCGATCCCCATCCCGGAGACGAAGCCGGCGAGGGCTCCGGCGGCGAGCGTGCGGCGAAAGCACAGGATCCACATCGGTCCCACCGTCGCAGCGAGCACGAAGCCGAAGGCGAGGCCCTTCAGGAACAGCGCGCCGCTCACGCCCGCAGCGGGACGTGGCGCGGCTGCGAGGCGACGCGGTCGAGCCAGGCGCGCAGCGCCGGGTATTTCCCCAGGTCGAAGCCGCCGTCGGCGGCGCAATGGGTGTAGGCGTAGAGCGCGATGTCGGCGACGCTGTAGCGGCCCGCAGCGAGGAACGCCTCGCGCTCCAGGTGCTGCTCCATGACGCCAAGCGCGCGGTAGCCGCGGCTGTGCAGCCGGGGCAGCTGGGCGCGCTCAGGCGAATCTGGCGCCGTATAGTGCATGATCGAACGCGCCACCGCGACGTAAGGCTCATGGCTGTACTGCTCGAAGAACATCCACTGCAGCACGCGGGCGCGAGCGAGCCGCTCCTTGGGCAGCAGCGGCGTTCCGTCCGCGAGGTAGTTCAGGATCGCATTGGATTCAGGAAGAAATTCGCCGTTTTCGAGCTCGAGCGTCGGCACCTTGCCGTTCGGATTCTTGGCGAGAAACGCGGCGCTTGCCGTTTCCCCCTTGGCAGGATCGACCTCGATCCAGCGGTAGGACAGGGCGAGCTGCTCGAGCGCCAGCTTGACCTTGTAGCAGTTGCCCGAGTCGGACATTCCGTACACTATGAGCATGCGGCCGATTGTAGCTGTCCATTCGATCGCTTGCGCTGCGCTCGCCGCCGCTGCGTGCACGCCGATGCAGTGGGTGAAGCCGGACGCGACGCCGGAGCAGCTCGACCAGGACGCGGCGCGGTGCCAGCAGGAAGCGTGGCGCGAAGCGCGCTTCCGCACCTGGCTTTACCGCCCGATCGGGCCGGCGCTGGTGCAGGACGCGCAGGGTCGCCGCTTCTACGTATGGCCTGCCTCGCTTTTGGGCGATCCCTTCAGCGACCAGCTCATGGAGGAGGCGCGCCTGGAGAGCTTCTGCATGCGCTCGAAGGGCTACGAGCTGGTGCCGGCGGAGACGATCCAGCCCTCCGCGCCGAAGCCGCCGGCCGCCACACCGTAGCGCGGGCGCTCCTCATCGTTCAGGCGACTGCACGCAGCTTCGCTGCCGACAGGTTGTGGATGCGCCCGAAGCCGGCGACGAAGCGCGCGTCGCGCGGCGAGATCTTCCAGAAAGAAAAGTCGGCGAGCTCGAAGTTGACCGCTTGCTCGGGAAAGCGCGCCAGCCACAAGCGCTTCAATTCCTGCTGCTGCGCAGGCAGCTGAGAGGCTTCGCCGCGGATCGATACGCGCATCAACGTGAATGGATCGGGACGCGCGTCGTCGGTCTCGGCGATCGACAGCGCGACGCGCGGGTCCTGCAGCATGTCCTGGGTGTGCCAGGCGAGCCGGCTGACGTGCACGTAGAAAGCGGCGAGATCCTGCTGCGCGATGAAAAGGGTCATCGAGACGAGCGGCGCGCCGCCGCGCAGCGTGCCCAGATGCGCGACGCGCTCCTTGCGGATCAGCCCGGCGAGCGAGCGTCCGGTGTCGGCGTCCACGTCGTCGATTGTAGTATTCTCGCGCGATCGTGCGATACGAGCTCCTGGTCGGCCTGCGCTATACCCGCGCCAAGCGCCGCAACCGCTTCATCGGAATCAACTCTCTCGTGTCGATGATCGGGATCTGTGTCGGCGTCTGGGCGCTGATCGTGGTGCTTTCGGTGATGAACGGCTTCCAGAAGGAGGTCCGCACCCGCATCCTCGGCGTCGCCTCGCACGTGCAGATCAGCAGCATCGACAGCCGGCTGCCCGACTGGCGCTCCATCGCCGCGCTCGCCGCGCAGCACCCGCGCGTACGGGCGACCGCGCCTTTCGTGCAGGGGCAGGCGATGCTCGCGGCGGGACAGGCGGTGCGCGGCGCCCTGGTGCGCGGCATCCTGCCCGAGGAAGAGGAGAAGGTCGCCGACATCGGCCAGCACATGCGCGCGGGCTCGCTCGCCGACCTGCGCCCGGGGGAGTTTGGCGTCATCCTCGGCGCCGACCTGGCGCGCGGGCTGGGCGTGCTGCCGGGAGACAAGGTGGTGTTGGTGGCGCCGCAGGGCCTGGTGACCCCGGCGGGGGTCATCCCGCGCCTCAAGCAGTTCACCGTGGCCGGCACCTTCGAGGTCGGCATGGTCGACGCGGACGCCGGCCTCGCGCTGGTGCACCTGCGCGACGCGCAGACGCTCTACCAGCTGGGCGACGCGGTGAGCGGAGTGCGCCTGCGGCTCGACGACCTGTTCGCCGCACGCGGCGTCGCGCGCGAGCTGATGGCCAGGCTGCCGCAGAACGTGTTCGCCTCCGACTGGACGCGCAGCCACGCCAATTTCTTCCGCGCCGTCGAGATCGAGAAGCGCATGATGTTCATCATCCTCACGCTGATCATCCTGGTGGCGGCGATCAACATCATCTCCACCCTGGTCGTCGCGGTGACCGACAAGCAGGCCGACATCGCCATCCTGCGCACGCTCGGCGCCGCGCCCGGCTCGGTGATGCAGGTCTTCATCGTGCAGGGGATGGTGATCGGCATCGTCGGCACGCTGATCGGCGCGGGGCTGGGCATCGTTACCGCGCTCAATATCGACGTCATCGTCCCGGCGATCGAAAACGCGCTCAGCATCAAGTTCCTGTCCAAGGACGTGTACCTGATTCCCGAGCTGCCTTCGGACCTGCAGGCGGGCGACGTCGGCGCGATCGTGCTGATGGCGCTCGGCCTGTCGTTCTTCGCCACGCTCTACCCGAGCTGGCGCGCCGCGCGCCTGAATCCCGCCGAAGCCCTGCGGTATGAGTGAGGCGGTCCTTGCCTGCCGTGACCTGAAGAAGACTTATCAGGGACCCACGCCGGTCCCCGTGCTGCTGGGTATCGACCTCGACGTCTATCCGGGCGAGCGGGTCGCGATCATGGGGCGCTCGGGCTCGGGCAAGTCCACGCTGCTGCACCTGCTGGGCGGGCTGGATACGCCAACCGGGGGGACGGTTCTGCTCCGAGGCAGAAACCTGTTTGAAATGGGCGAGGCCGAGCGCGGCGAGGTGCGCAACCGCAGCCTGGGCTTCATCTACCAGTTCCATCACCTGCTGATGGAGTTCACCGCGGCGGAAAACGTCGGCATGCCGCTTTTCATCCGCCGAGTGCGGAAGGAAGCCGCGCTGCAAAGGGCAAAACAGCTCCTGTCGGAAGTCGGCCTGGGCGCGCGCCTCGAGCACCAGCCGGGCGAGCTCTCCGGCGGCGAGCGCCAGCGCTGCGCCTTTGCCCGCGCGCTGGTGACCGAGCCCGCCTGCGTGCTCGCCGACGAGCCGACCGGCAACCTCGACGCGCACACCGCCGACGACGTGTTCGACGTGATGCTGCGGCTGTCCGCGTCGCGCGGCACCGCGTTTGTCATCGTGACGCACGACGCGGACCTCGCGGCGCGCGCCGGCCGCGTGCTCGAGCTGAGGAACGGCATCCTGCACGCGGTGCGCTGACATGAATCTCCTGGAAGTCCTGCTGTTCCTGCTGCTGTGCGCCCTGGCGCTCGGCTGGGCTTCGCGCCGCTTCGGCCTGCCCTATCCGATCGCGCTGGTCGGCGGCGGCGGCCTGCTCGGCTTCATTCCCCGGCTGCCGCAGCTCGACTTCGATCCGCAGTTCCTGCTGGTCCTGGTGCTGCCGCCGATCCTCTACCAGGCGGCGCTGCTGACCTCGTGGCGCGATTTCAAGGCGAACCTGCGCACCATCTCGCTGCTCGCCATCGGCCTGGTGCTCGCCACCACGCTCGTCGTCGGCGCGGCGCTCAAGGCGCTGATCCCGGAAATTCCCTGGGCCGCGGCCTTCGTCTTCGGCGCGATCGTGTCACCGCCCGATGCGGTCGCCGCCACCGCGATTCTTTCCCGGCTCAACATGCCGCGGCGCATCGTCACGGTGCTCGAAGGCGAAAGCCTGGTCAACGACGCGTCGGGCCTGGTGCTCTACAAGTTCGCCGTCGCGGCGGTGCTGTCCGGCACGTTCTCGCTCGCCGACGCGAGCATCGAGTTCGCGCTGATTTCCGCCGGCGGCATCGCGACCGGCGTGCTGCTGGGCGGCCTGTTCGTCCTGCTGCACCGCTACCTGGGCGACCCGTTCATCGAGGTCTTGCTGTCGCTGTCGGTGCCCTACATGGCCTACGTGCTCGCGGAATCGGTGGGCGCCTCCGGCGTGCTGGCGGTGGTCGCGGCCGGGCTGCTACGCGGGCGCTACTCGCCCGCCATGGTGTCGGCCGAGATGCGCATCCTCGCGCGCTCGGTCTGGAACATTCTGGTGTTCATGCTGAACAGCCTGATCTTCATCCTGATCGGGCTGCAGCTTTCGGGCATCGTCGCGCGCCTGCAGGGCTACACCGGGCGCGACCTGGCCGCGTATGCGCTGGCGATCAGCATGATCGCGATCCTGGTGCGCTTTGCCTGGGTGTATTTCGCCGAGTACCTGCCGGCCTGGCTCGGGCGGCTGTTCCATCGCCGGGTCGCGCCGCCGCTGCCGGGAGAGGCGTTCATCGCCGGCTGGTGCGGCATGCGCGGCATCGTGTCGCTCGCCGCCGCGCTCGCGCTGCCGGTGCAGACACCCGAGGGCGGCGAGTTCCCTTACCGCGACCTCATCATCTTCCTGACCTTCGCGGTCATCGCCGTCACGCTCGTGGTGCAGGGTCTTACGCTCGCGCCCTTGATCGGACGCCTCAAGCTGGGCTCCGATCCCGGCGCGCGGGCCGAGCAGCGCAAGGCGCGCCTGTCGATGGGCCGCGCCGCGCTCGCCGCGATCGAGCTGCGCGCCGCCGATGACGGCATATCTTCGGACTTGGCGGAGCGCGTTCGCGCCGAGTTCGGCGACCGCATGGCGGCCGCATCGCCGCTGGCACAGCAGCCCGACAGCACCCCTGCGCTGGCGAAGCGCTTGCGGCTCGCCGCGGTGCGCGCCGAGCGCGACGAGCTGATCCGCATGTGGCGCAACGCCGAGATCAGCGACGACGTCCTGCACCATCTTGAGGAAGAGTTAGACTATGAGGAATCTCGGCTCTAACAACAAGGCAGAGCGACCCATGACCAAGAGGATGCACGGCTTCACGCTGGTGGAGATCGCGATCGTGCTGGTGATCATCGGGCTGCTGCTGGGCGGCATCCTGAAGGGGCAGGAGATGATCACCCAGGCGAAGATCAAGAACGTGATCGCGGATTTCTCCGGCGTCTCGGCGGCCTATCACGGCTACCAGGACCGCTACCGCGCCATTCCCGGCGACGACCCCAACGCGGCGACGCGCTGGGCCGCGATGACCAACCCGGCGCCGGTGGCGGGCGACGGCAACGGCATCGTGGCGGGCACCTACAACAACGGCGGGGCGACGTGCACCACGGCGGTGGAGGCGTGCAGCTGGTGGGATCACCTGCGCAAGGCCGGTTTCGTCTCGGGCAACGGCGCGCAGCAGCCCTTCAATGCGCTCACCGGCCAGATCGGCGTGCAGACGGGCGACGGCGCGGCCACGCCCGGACCGACGCTGCTCAACGTCACGGGCGGCAACGGCTTCGTCGGACTGATCATCTGCTCGGCCAACCTGCCCGACAAGATCGCCATCGCGGTCGACACCCAAATGGACGATGGCACCTCGAACCAGGGCACCGTGCGCGGCCTGATCCAGGGCGCGCCTAACCCGAACATCGGCGCGGGACAGGTGGCAACGGCCAGCTACGCGGAAACGGGAACCAACGTCTACACGCTCTGCCGCGCGTTCTAAGGCTTGCTGCGACGTTGTTCACGGGCGCGCCAGGCGGCGCGGACCTGGGCGCGCCAGATGAGCTCCACCGCGGCGTAGCCCAGCGCAGCGAGCGTCAGCGCTAGCGCCACCAGCCCGAGCGCGAGCGGCCTGCCGAGCGCCAGCATCCAGTCGCCGAGCGCGCGCATCGACCCCAGCCAGTCCGACCAGTCGAACGCGAACGGCGTGATCCCGGCCGCGGCGTGGTCGAGGCCGAGAAGCAGCCGCCCGTACTCGAAGGCGATCACGTAGAGTGGCACGATGGTCAGCGGATTGGTGTAGAGCGTCACGATCAGCGCCACCGGGATGTTCTTGCGCAGCGGGATGGCGAGCAGCAGCGCGCCGAGCATCTGCAGCGGCCCGGGAATCAGGCCGCAGAACAGCCCGATCGCCACCGCGCCGGAGACCGACCGGCGATTCAGGCACCAGAGATTCGGATGGTGCAGCCAGCTGCCGAACGGCCTGGCGAGCCGGCTCGAGCGCACGGTGTCGCGATCGGGCAGGTACTTGCGGAAATACTTGCGCGGCACGGGATGTCAGCCTGCAGGAAGCGGGTGCGTTGCATTCTAGATGACCCTGACGGCGCTCGCGTTCGCGGCTGGCGCGGCGCTGCTTCAGCAGCAGGCGCAGCTGCCCTGGCTCGCCTGGCTCGCGTTCCTGCCGCTGTGCATCGGCCTGGCGGCGCTGCGCTGGCGAGGCGCCGCGCTGTTTGCTCTGGCCGGCGGGTTCCTGTGGGCTGCAGCTTGCGCGCACTGGCGCATGGCGGACTGGCTCTCTCCCGAGCTCGAAGGACGCGACCTCCAGGTGGTCGGCGTCGTCGCCGCCCTGCCGGCCCTCGGCGAGCGCAGTGTACGGTTCGAGTTCGACGTCGAATCCGCCGAGCAGAAGCTGCCGTCGAGGATCCAGCTGTCCTGGTATCGCAGCGGCGCGTACGAGGACCAGCCGGCGCTCCTCGCCGGCATGGTTCATCCCGGCGAGCGCTGGCGCTTCACGGTACGGCTGCGCCGGCCGCACGGCACCGTCAATCCGCACGGCTTCGACTACGAGGCCTGGCTGCTCGAGCGCGGCATCGGCGCCACCGGCTACGTCCGCTCGCGCGGCGAGCAGCTAAGGCTTGGCGAGCGCAACAGTTTCATGGATTGGATCGAAAAGGCGCGCGAGGCGGTGCGCGAGCGCTTCCAGAGCGTGCTCGGCGCGACGCCGGCAGCGGGC
This sequence comes from Burkholderiales bacterium, assembly GCA_035476235.1. GTDB lineage: Bacteria > Pseudomonadota > Gammaproteobacteria > Burkholderiales > SG8-39 > SCGC-AG-212-J23. The sequence goes on along the minus strand of DATILQ010000135.1, from coordinate 4,238 downwards.
ATCCTGGCCGCGCTCGCGGTCGGCGACCAGCGCGCCATTTCCGGCCAGGAATGGCAGCTCTTCAACCGCACGGGCGTCACTCACCTGATGAGCATCTCGGGCCTGCACGTGACGCTGATTTCCGGCCTCTTCGCGTGGCTAGTGGCGACGGGATGGCGGCGCCTGCCGGCACTGAGCCTTCATCTTCCCGCCAGGAAAGCGGCGGCGGCGGCGGCGATTGTCGGCGCGCTCGGCTACACGCTGCTCGCGGGCTTCGCGGTGCCGGCGCAGCGCACCTTCTACATGGTGACGGTCGTCGCCGTCGCGCTGTGGTCGGGGCGCATTGCCTCGCCCGGCCGCACGCTTGCGCTCGCGCTTGCCGCGGTGGTGATTTTCGATCCCTGGGCGCCGCTCGCGCCGGGCCTGTGGCTTTCGTTCGGCGCGGTGATGCTGATCTTCTATGTCGCCGCCGGCTGGACTTCGGCCGGGACCTTCCTTGCGCAGTGGGGCCGCGTTCAATGGGCGATTACGGTGGGGCTGGCGCCGGCAGTGCTGCTGCTGTTCGGGCAGGTCTCGGTCGCCGGTCCGCTCGCCAATGCCGTCGCGATCCCGGCAGTCTCGGCGGTCATCACGCCGCTCGCCCTCGTCGCCGCGCTGATTCCCGTCGATGCGCTTGTCCAGTTCTCGGCGGCGCTGGTCGAGCTGCTGCTGCAGTTTCTCGAGTGGTGCGCGGCGCTGCCCGGGGCGCTGTGGCAGCAGCATGTGCCGCCGCTGTGGTGCGTGCTGCTCGCTTTGGGCGGCGCGGCGTGGCTGCTCGCGCCGCGCGGCGTGCCGTGGCGCGCGAGCGGGCTCGCGCTGATGGCGCCGGCGTTCGCGCTCGCGCCGCCGGCACCGCCGCCCGGCGAAGCCTGGATCACGACGCTCGACGTCGGCCAGGGACTTGCCGTGCTGGTGCGTACTTCGAGCCGCGCGCTGCTCTACGACGCCGGCCCGGCGTTCGGCGCCGAGACCGACGCCGGCGCCCGCGTGATCGTGCCGTATCTGCGGGCTACCGGGCTCAACCGCCTGGACCTCGTGGTCCTCAGCCACGAGGACAGCGACCACCTCGGCGGCGCGCACAGCGTGCTGGAGAGCCTGGAGGCGGATGCCCTGGCTTCTTCGCTCCCCCCGGGGCACACGCTGAACGCTTTGGTGGCGGCCCCGCGGCGCTGCGTCGCGGCGGGCTCCTGGCAGTGGGATGGGGTGCGCTTCGAGTTCGTGCATCCGGCGTCCCTGGAGAAAACGACGCGGCGCAACAATCAAAGCTGCGTGCTGCGCGTGGCAAGCAGCGGCGGCTCGATGCTGCTCACCGGCGATATCGAGCGGTTCGCCGAGAGCCAGATCATTCAAGCCAACAAGGTTCTCGGCACCGATGTGCTCCTGGTGCCTCACCATGGCAGCCGCACATCCTCGTCGGCTGAATTCATCCAGGCCATGGCGCCGCGCTGGGCGGTGGTGCCGGTCGGGTACCGCAACCGCTTCGGCCACCCGAGCCGGGAGGTTCTGGAGCGCTACCGCGCCGCGGGGGCGCAAGTCCTGCGCACCGATCGGGACGGCGCCGTCCTGGTGCGCCTCGCGGCGACCGGCGTCGAAGTGCAGACGGAGCGGCGTCGCCGCGCGCGGTATTGGCTACAATGATTGCGCGGATCCTCCGCAACCTTAGCGCAACCCACACCAGAGGAGAGGCGAGTCATGGCCAAGAAGGAAGGCGACACCGTCTATCGCGTCACCGAAGTGATCGGCACCAGCAGCACCTCCTGGGAGGATGCGGTGCGCAACGCAGTCAAGACGGCGGCGGGCACCTTGCGCGACCTGCGCATCGCCGAGATCGCGAAGCTCGACGTCAAGATCGAGGACGGCAAGGTGGTGCAGTTCCGCGCCCGCCTCGCGCTGTCGTTCAAGTACGAGGGCTGAGCCTGTTCAAAGCGGTGGTGCGCATCACCGGCGCGGGGCGGCTCGCGGATTTCCGCGAGCGCCTGCGCTGGCTGATGGTGCGCGACGCCGATGCCGAGGACTACACCGAGCACCACGCCGACGGCGTGCTGGAGTATCGCTTCGAGCCGAGGAACGGCATCCCGTTTCCGGCCTTCGCCGCGGCGTCGGGCGAGTTTCCCGAGCTGCGCGTGGAAGCTGAGTGGGAGCACGACGGCGTGCGCGGCCGCGCGGTGCTCGAGAACGGCCGCGTGGTAGAGACCTCGAGCTAGCCATCGAGCCGCGGCGCCGCTCGGTGCAGTGCGCCTCGCCGAAAGGCCTGCACCGCATCGCGTACCTCGAGTGGGGCGACCCGCGCAACCGCGACGTGCTCGTCTGCGTGCACGGCCTGACGCGCTCGGCGCAGGATTTCGACAGCCTCGCGCGCGAGCTGTGCGGCCAGTTCCGCGTCGTCTGCCCGGACGTCGCGGGCCGCGGCGACTCCGACCGGCTCGCCGATCCGATGCTGTACGCCGTGCCGCAGTACGTGGCGGACATGGTGACGCTGATCGCGCGGCTCGACGTCGAGGCGGTGCACTGGGTCGGCACCTCGATGGGCGGGCTGATCGGCATGGCGCTCGCCGCGCAGGCCCCCACTCCGGTGCGCAAACTGGTGCTGAACGAGGCCGGCCCGGTGATCGCCCGTGCCGCGCTCGAGCGCATGGCGACCTACGTCGGCCTGCAGCCCGAGTTCCCGGACATGGCGCAGGCCGAAGAGTACGTGCGGCGCATCTCGGCGCCCTTCGGCTGGCACAGCGATGCCGAGTGGCGCCTGCTGACCGAGAGCTGGGTGCGCAAAGGCGACGACGGCATTTATCGCCCGCGCTATGATCCGCGCATCGCGGCGGCTTTTGCGGTTCCGGAAAAAGACCTGCAGCTCTGGCCGATATACGATGCGGTGCGCTGCCCGACGCTCGTGCTGCGCGGCGAGCTCTCCGACCTGCTCAGCCCCGAGACCGCGGCGCAGATGACGCGGCGCGGCCCGCAGGCGAGGCTGATCGAGATCGCCGGGGTCGGCCACGCGCCCACCCTGATGCACGCGGACCAGATCGCCATCGTGCGCGATTTTCTGCTGGAAGGAGACACGCCATGAGAAACACCGCCCTCCTCATCGGAATTTTCTTCTTTGAAGCTGCGCTGGGGCAGTCCACGCTCGAATCCGTTCGCTCCAAGGGCTACCTGCAGTGCGGCGTGAGCACGGGCATTGCCGGGTTCTCGCAGCCCGACTCCAAGGGCGTGTGGCACGGCATCGACGTCGACGTCTGCCGCGCGGTCGCCGCGGCGGTGTTTGGCGACGCGAACAAGGCGCGCTATACGCCGCTCACCACGCAGCAGCGCTTCACGGCGCTGCAGTCGGGCGAGGTGGACGTGCTGTCGCGCAACACCACGTGGACGCTCACCCGCGACACCAGCCTCGGGCTCAACTTCGTCGGCGTCAACTACTATGACGGCCAGGGCTTCATGGTGCCCAAAAAGGCAAACGTCAAGAGCGCGAAGCAACTGAACGGCGCCACCGTCTGCCTGCAGCCCGGGACGACATCCGAGCTCAACCTCGCCGACTACTTCCGTGCCAACAACATGAAGTTCAAGCCGGTGGTGATCGAGAAGCTGGAGGAAGTGCTGAGCGCCTACTTCGCGGGGCGCTGCGACGCCTTCACGACCGATCATTCCGGCCTCATCGCGCTGCGCGGCTCGCGCGCGCCGAAGCCCGACGAGCACGTCATCCTTCCCGAGATCATCTCCAAGGAGCCGCTCGGCCCGGCCGTGCGCCACGGCGACGACCGCTGGTTCGACATCGTCAAGTGGTCGCTGTTCGCCATGCTCGAGGCCGAGGAGCTCGGCCTCGGCTCGAAGAACATCGACCAGCAGGCGAGCAGCACCAACCCGTCGATCCAGCGCTTCGTCGGCGCCAGCGGCGACCTCGGCAAGATGCTCGACCTGGACAACAAGTGGGCCTATCAGATCGTGAAGCAGGTCGGCAACTACGGCGAGAGCTTCGACGCCAACCTCAAGCCGCTCGGCTTCGAGCGCGGCCTGAACCGCCTGTGGAACCAGGGCGGACTGATGTACGCCCCGCCGCTGCGCTAGACCGGTTCCTCCTTGCGTGGTGCCGCGGTCGAATTAGCAGGCGGATCAGGAAGTTGACCAATCGAGTTCTGACTATCATGGCAACCGAATGAGTATCCAGTGACACAACCTGTTGATTCAACGCATCTTGAGCACTTGCGCGTTTGGGTCGTTAGCTATGA
>DATILQ010000134.1:0-6512 GCA_035476235.1 Burkholderiales bacterium | reverse complement strand
GAGAGCTGCATCGCGCGCGCGAAGTGGCGGCGCGCCCGCAGGGCCGGGTCGCCGGCCCGGTCCTGGCGCACCGACTCGTAGCCGATCATGAAAGTGTGGATGGCGCCGCGCTCGAAGGACTCGTCGAGCTCGAGCGCCCGGTCCATCAGCGCCTCGACGATCGGCAGCTCGCCGAGCACGTCGGGCTGGTCCTTGGACAGGCCGATTCGCGCGCCCCACGACGCTGCGGTCCAGTACAGCAACGGCACGTCCGCCAGCGGGAGCGCAGCGGCCGTCCGCCGCGGATCGGCGCGCAGCCGACGCTCGAAATCGGACCGGTTCAGGGCAAGCCCGCGCAAGCCGTAATCGCGCGCCCGCCGGTACATGCGGCGCGCGCGATCTTCCAGGCGCAGGGACCCGGCCAGGTCGTGGTCCTCGGCTTCCTCGGCCTCCTGCTGCACGAACGCGTATGCGTACTGGGTGAAGCCGCGCGAGGCTGCGAGCAGCAGCCCTTTGTGCTCGGGGCTTTCGGCGAGCAGGCTCTCGATCAGCTTGAGGCTGAACGGAGCGGCGGCGCGGATCAGCTCTGGATCGTCGTCGGCGGCGAACGCCGCGCCGCCCTGCGCGATCGCGTCGCCGAGGCTGTTCACGGCGAGCTGGCGCACCGCGCATCCGCCGAGCGCGAGCAGCGATGCCGCCAGCACCAGGCCGCGCTTCGCGGGAAGGGGGAGGTTCATCGAACGAATGCGGACATCGCATGGAAGTGGCGCGCGACCTCGCGCGCCGCGGCGAGCCAAGACATCTCGCTGTAGGCGATGCCGTGCCTGCGGCAGAACTCGCGGGTGATGCGGCGCGCGCCGCGCAGGCGCGCCGTCGGCATCGACGGGAACAGGTGATGCTCGATGTGGTTGTTCAGCCCGCCGAAGAGGAAATCGTGCAGCCGCGAGGCGCCGAGGTTTCGCGTGACGCCGATCTCGTGCATGAAGAACGAGATCGGCTCATCGGGCTCGATCACGCGCGTGCCGATGTGGTTGACCAGGAAAATCGTGCCGAGGTAGGGCCCGATCAGCAGGGTCATCAGCGCGTAGTTCAGCAGCGCATCGGCGAACCCGAGCGCGAGCACCGGCGCGATGAACCAGAGCGCGAAGTGCAGCGCCACGACGACCTGGTCGACGCGCGTTGCGCGCGGGTTGCGCCGCAGGAACTGCAGGCTGTCCAGCTTCAGCGTGAAGCCCTGCAGCCACACCAGGATCCAGATGAGCACCGCCTGGTGCCGGCTGACCAGCCTGCCCAGGCCGCTCTTGGAAAGCGCGGACTGCTCGTACAGGCTGAAGACTCCCGACTGCATGTCGGGGTCGCGCGCCCGGTCGTTGCAATGCGGGTGGTGCAGGCGGTGAATGTGGCAGAAATACGAGTAGCACAGCGCAGTCAGCAGCGTGTTGAACACCTGCCCGATGAGCGCGGCCCAGCGGCGGTCGCGGGTGACCGCTCCATGGCCCGCCTCGTGGGCCACGAAGCCGGCGTGAACGCTGACGAATGCGAGCACGACGATTGCCAGGGCGCGTACGGCTACACTCGGCGCGGTCAACAGCGTCGCGTACGCGGCTGCGTAGCTCGCCAGGATGAACGCGCAGTAAGCAGCGGTGCGCGCGCCGGCCGGGCGGAAACATCCCGCACCGGAGAGCTCGGTGATCAGCATGCGGTGCAGGCGTTCCCCGCGCCGCACGTCCTTGGATTCAGCCATCATGGGTTTCTCCCCCGTTCATGTGATGCCTGGCCCTCGATCTGGCCTGCCGCCATGGTTGCGGGGCAGGACATTCGGATCGCTTATCGATTGCTTACGGATTGGTTAAAGCTGCGCGGGGAGAGCGCAAGATCCGGATGGCAGGCAGCCTCGACTGACGCTACAGTAGCGGCCATGGAAACAGCGGTCGAAAAAGCGAAGGTCTACCTCGACGCGCGCCGCGGCGAGCGCGTCACTTTGGAGGAGCTCGCGCGCGCGGTCGGCGCGAGCCCGTTCCACCTGCAGCGCCGCTTCAAGCAGGCGTTCGGCATCTCGCCGCGCGACTACCAGGATGCGCACCGCCTGGAAGCGGTCAAGTCCTCGCTCAAGAACGGCGCTGGCGTGACCGCGGCGTTGTTCGACGCGGGTTACGGCTCGAGCTCGCGCTTCTACGAGAAGGCGGCCTCCAGCCTCGGCATGGCGGCGCGCCGCTACCGCGCCAGCGGCCGCGGCGAGAGAATCCGCTACGCCGTCTTCACGCTGCCGATCGGCAGGATCCTGGTCGCGGCGACCTCGCGCGGCCTGTGCGCAGTCAAGCTCGGCGACGACGAGGCGACGCTGCGGCGGCTGATCGGCGAGGAGTTCAGCGCGGCGGAGCTGATCGAGGATCCTGCGGCGCTGGGAGAAATTCGCGACAGCATCGCGTCCTTCCTGTCGGGAGAAGGCGATCTGTCCCGGGTCCCGGTGGACATCCGCGGCACGGTGTTCCAGCGCCGCGTGTGGCGGGCGCTGAGCCGCATCCCGCGGGGCGAGACGCGCACTTACGCCCAGATCGCGCGCGCCATCGGCAACCCGGCCGCCGTGCGCGCGGTGGGCAGCGCGTGCGGCGCCAACCCGGTGGCGCTGGTCGTCCCCTGCCACCGCGCGGTGCGCACCGACGGCGGGCTCGGCGGCTACGCCTGGGGCATCGCGCGGAAGAAGCGAATTCTGGAGCTGGAGAAGCCGACGAAGAAATGAGAGCCGCCGATTTCGGGCGGCTCGTCGCGCTCGCCGCGATCTGGGGCGCGTCCTTCCTGTTCACCCGCATCGTCGCGCCGGTCCTGGGGCCGGTGCTGACCGCCGATCTGCGCATGCTGGTCGCCGGCCTGGCGCTGGTCGCGTATTTCCGTCTCGCCGGATTCGATCCGCAATGGCGGCGCTGGGGCAGAAAATACGCGTTCGTCGGGCTGCTGAATTCCGGGCTGCCGTTCCTGCTCTTTGCGTACGCGGCGCTTCATCTTTCCGCAGGGCTGATGGCCGTGCTGAACGCCACTGCGCCGATGTGGGGTGCGCTTCTCGCCGTGCTGCTGCTCGGCGAGCGGCTGACCGGGCGGCGTACGGTGGGCCTTGCCCTCGGCGTTGTCGGCGTCGCGGTGCTGTCACGGCCGGATGCAGGTACGACGCAGGCTTTCCTCGCCATCGCCGCGTGCCTCGCCGCCTCGTTCCTGTACGGCCTCGCCGGCGTATACATGAAGCGGTGGGCGGGCGATGTGCCGGCCCGCGGCATGGCGGTCGGCACGCAGGTGATGGGCGGCCTCTTGCTGCTGCCTCTGGTTCCCTTTTCAGCGCACAGCATTCAAGCAGACTTTCTCGTTGTCTCGAGCATCCTCGCCCTCGGCCTGGTCTGCGGCGCGGTCGCCTATTTGCTCTACTTCCGCCTGATCGTCGACATCGGGCCCGCCGGCGCGTTGACGGTGACTTACCTGATTCCGCTGTTCGGGGTGCTCTGGGGCACGCTGTTTCTCGGTGAAGCCCTGTCCATGACGATGCTGGCGGGCGGCGCGCTGGTCGTGCTCGGCACGGTTTTCGTTTTACGAAACTGAGTACACTACCGCGCATGGGGACAGTCGTGGTTCTGACCGCGCAGGTGGGGGGCGCCAAGCTTGCCGAGGGCCTGTACCGGCTGCGCGGAATGGACCTTGCCGTGGTGGTCAACACCGGCGACGACTACCGGCATCTCGGCCTCGCCTTCTCTCCCGATCTCGATACGACGCTGTTCACGCTCGCCGGCCTCGCGAGCGCCACATCGGGCTGGGAGCCCGACGGCGAGACGCGCGCGCTGCAGGGCATGCTGAAGCAGCTCGGCGGACCGGATCGCCCGCTGCTGGGCGACAAGTCGCTCGCCGCGCCATTGCTGCGCGCCGAAGGCCTGGCGAACGAGCGCCGGCTTACCGAGATTACCCTCGACTTCTGCAAGCGCCTTGGCATCGAAGCACTGGTGCTGCCGATGAGCGACGACCCGGTGCGCACCAACGTGCTCACCGACGAGGGCGCGATGACCTTCCAGCAGTACTACAACGAGCTGGGCTGCGACCCCGCCGTGCGCGGCATGCAGTACGCGGGAGCCGCTGAAGCGCGCATTTCCGACGAAGTGCTCGATGCGCTGCACTCCGAGGACCTGGAAGCGGTGGTGATCGGCCCCGCCAATCCGTACCACGGCATCCGCCCGATCCTCGAGTTGAACGGCATGCGCGAGCTGATCCGCAGGCGCGGCGCGCCGGTCATCGCCGTGACGCCGGTGGTCGGCGGCAAGGCGCTGAAGGGCTCGGCCGGCAAGATGATGCGAGACATGGGCCGCGAGCCCACCGCGCTCGGCGCGGCGACCGAATACCGCCAGTTCGCCGACGGCTTCGTCATCGACCGCGAGGACCTCGCCCTGGCCGAAGGCGTGCGCTCGCTCGGCATGCAGGTGCTCGCCGTGCACACCGTGATGCGCACGCCCGAGGACCGCGCGGCGCTGGCGCGCTCGGTGCTGGAATTCGCGCGCTCCATTCGCGAGGCGCGCGCCCTCGAAGTCGAATGAAAGTCGTTCTTGGAGCGGTCCTGTCCGTCATCGCGCGGGTTTGCGCGGCAGATCCGACTGAACAGGCGATACAGCGAGCGCTGATCGAGCGCGACCAGCAATCGGCCGAGTTCGCGGCCCGGCTGCAGGGCCGCAGCCTCGATGCGCTGCATGCCAGGCAGTTGCTGGAGCCTGCGTCGCAGTTCCCCGACTACGACCGCTCGCGCATGGCGCGGGAGGGCGAAGCAGTGCTGCAGTTGCCGCCGCCGGTGGTCAGAGCGCCGGGAAAGCCGGACGCGCCGCTACCGCTCCCAGGGGGGCCGCGTCCCGGGGTCGATCCCGTAGCGCCGCAAAGCCTCGGGCAATAGCGGGCTCTCCAGGGCGGCGAGCGCCGCCACCGCGATATTGCGGGCATCCACCTCGAAGAACGCACGCAACGCCGCGCGCGTATCGCTGCGCCCGAAGCCGTCGGTGCCAAGAGCGACGTACTTGCCCGGCACATACGGGCGGATAAGGTCGGCCACGGCGCTCACGTAGTCGCTTGCGGCAACTACAGGGCCCTTGGTTTTCGACAGACATTCTTCCGCCCAGCCTGCGTCCGAGCCGCCGAAGCGCCGCGCACGCTCGGCCCGCATGCCGTCGCGCCGCAGCTCGGTGAACGAGGTGACGCTCCAGACGGCGGCTTGAATGCCCCAATCCTTGTCCAGCAGCTCGGCCGCGGCGATCACTTCGCGCAGAATCGCTCCGGAGCCCAGCAATTGCAGTTTTGAATTTTCTGTTTTCTTGATTTGGTACATCCCTTTCAGGATCCCTTCCGCCGCGTCTTCCGGCATCGCGGGATGCGGGTAGTTCTCGTTGCCTACGGTGACGTAATAGAACACGTCCTCCTGCCCTTCGAGCATGCGCCGGGCGCCGTCGTGCACGATGGCCGCGAGCTCGTAGCCGAAGCACGGATCGAAGGCGCGGCAGTTCGGCACCGCCGAGGCGGCGAGATGCGAAGAGCCGTCCTGGTGCTGCAAGCCCTCGCCCGCCAGCGTGGTGCGCCCGGCGGTGCCGCCGACGAGGAAGCCGCGCGCGCGGGAATCGGCCGCCGCCCAGATCAGGTCGCCGACGCGCTGGAAGCCGAAGATCGAGTAGTAGATGTAGAACGGCAGCATCGGCGTGCCGTGCGACGAATACGAGGTCGCGGCGGCGAGCCAGGATGAGAGCGCGCCCGCCTCCGTGATGCCTTCCTCGAGGATCTGGCCGTCCTTCGCCTCGCGGTAATAGAGCAGCTCCTCGTGGTCCTCGGGCTCGTAGAGCTGCCCCAGGGCCGAGTAGATGCCGAATTGCCTGAACAGCGTCTGCATGCCGAAGGTGCGCGCCTCGTCGGCGACGATCGGCACGACCCGCGCGCCGAGTGTTTCGTCCTTCATGAGCTGCGCGAGCAGCTGCACGAAAGCCATTGTTGTCGACTGATTGCGCGATGAGCTCTGCAGGGAGGGTACCGTGAGCGTGCTCGCCGATGCGGTGCGCATCGGGAGGTAGCCGCCGAGCTCCTTCCTGCGCGCCTCCAGGTACCTGATCTCCTGGCTGTCGGCTCCGGGATGGAAAAAGCGCAGCTGCACCACGTCTTCGTCGGACAGCGGCAGCGCGAAACGGTCGCGAAATTCCTTGAGCGCGGCGTCGTCGAGCTTCTTCTGCTGGTGCGTGCCCATCTTGCCCTGGCCCCACAGCCCCATGCCGTAGCCCTTTTTGGTCTTGGCGAGGATCACCGTGGGCTGGCCCGCGTGCTCCACCGCGGCCCGGTACGCGGCATGGATCTTCACCGGGTCGTGGCCGCCGCGGCGCAGCCGGTCGATGTCGTCATCGCTCATGTGCGCGATGATCTGGCGCAGCTCGGGATACTTGTTGAAGAAATGCTCGCGGTTGAAGCGGCCGTCGGTCGCGGCATAGGTCTGGAACTCGCCGTCGACCGTTTCATGCAGCCGCTTGAGCAGCACGCCGTCT
>DATILQ010000133.1:0-4266 GCA_035476235.1 Burkholderiales bacterium | reverse complement strand
CGCGAACATGACGATGAAGGAAAGCGCGAGCGCCACGCGCATGCCGGCGAAGATCTGCGGCAGCGCGCCCGGCAGCACCACGCGGCGGAAGATCTCGGCGTCCGACGCGCCCATGTTGCGCGCCGACCAGACGAGGATGCGGCGCGTGGCGCGCGCGCCGTAATAGGCATTGATGAACGCCGGGTAGAAGCAGGCAAGGGCGATGATCAGGATCTTGGAGAGATCGCCGATGCCGAACCACAGCATGAAGAGGGGCAGCATGACGATCTTCGGCACCGGATAGGTGAGGAAGACGACCGGGCCGAGCATCTGCTCGAACGCCCGGGTGACGCCGGCGAGGAGCCCCAGGACGATGCCGAGCAGCCCGCCGATGGCAAAGCCGGGCAGCGAGCGCAGCAGGCTCGCGCCGATATGCTGGTACAGCTCTTCCGAGCCGAGCGCGGCGAAGAAGTGCTTGACGATGTCGACCGGGCTGAGGACGTACGCAGGTAGCCCCCAGACCCACAGCAGCTGCCACAGACCGATGAGGAACAGCAGCAGGCCTGCCCGGGCGAGCTGCATGCTAGACGGGAACATCGCCCTTCACTACCGTGCGGTGGATGACGCGGCGCTCGGCGCCCGGGTCGTAGTGCGTGGCGCAGTGCATGGTGCAGCGGTTGTCCCACATCACCACGTCGCGCGTCCCCCAGCGGTGGCGGAAGACGAACCGCTCCCGCGTGGCGTGCGCCATCAGCCGCTCGAGCAGGGCGTCGCTCTCGTCGCGCGGCAGGCCGGCGAGGTGCGACACGTGCCGGCTGATGTAGAGGATCTTGCGCCCGGTGTCGGGATGCGTGCGCACCACCGGGTGCTCGACCGGCGGCGCTGCCGCGCGCTGCTGCGCGCTCATCGGCGGCTCGCCGGCGCGGCGGCGCGAGACGTCGAGGTCATGCACGGCCTTCCTGGCAGAAAGAAATTCCTTCGTCGCGCTATCCAGCGCGTCGTAAGCCGCGCACATGTCGGCGAACAGCGTGTCGCCGCCGGTGCCCGGCACCTCGATGCCGTAGAGGATCGTCGCCAGCGCCGGACGCCGCTGGAACGAAAGGTCGGAATGCCAGACCAGCGTGCCCTTGTCGGGATGCTCGCCGGTCGTTCTGTCGGTCTGGTCCACATTCGACAGGACATAGATTTCCGGGTGGCGGGGATGACGGTACTGGTCGAGCACGTGCACCTGCAGCTCGCCGAAGCGCCGGCTGAAGGCGACCTGCTGCGCTTCGTCGATGTGCTGGCCGGGAAAGACGAGAAGCAGATGCCGGTGGAACGCCTCGCGGATCCTGTCGAAATGATTTTTGTCCAGAGGCAGGGACAGATCGGCGCCGAGAACTTCGGCGCCCATCACGTCGGACAGCGGACGGATCGCCAGCATGCCTCGATTTTATTGCACGTTAGAATGGCATTGAATGAAGATTCTCGTAGCCGGCGCGGGCCCAGCCGGGCTTTATTTCTCCTACCTCGCCAAGCGCCAGCACCCCGCCTGGCAGATCCGCGTCGTCGAGCAGAACCCGGCCGATTCCACCTTCGGCTTCGGCGTGGTGTTCTCGGACCGCGCGCTCGAGTTCCTGCGCGACGACGACCCCGAGACCTACGAGCGCATCACGCCGCAGATGGAGATCTGGACCGACCTGGTGGTCGCTCACCGCGGCACCCCGGTGCGCGTCGACGGCATCGGCTTCGCCGCGATCGGCCGGCTCAAGTTCCTGCAGCTCCTCCAGAATCAGCTCTCGAGTGTTGGCGTGATTCCGGAATTCAATAAAACACTTAATTCGGAAGATGAGCTGAAAGGCTATGATCTGCTCGTCGCAGCGGACGGTGTCAATTCGTTCGTGCGGCGCGCGCACGGCGACGCGTTCGGCACCAGCGTGAGGAATCTCACCAACAAGTTCGGCTGGTTCGGCACCACCCGGCGCTTCGAGACCCTGACGCAGACCTTCGTGGAGAACGAGGATGGCAGCTTCAACGCTCATCACTACCGGCATGCGTCGGCGATGAGCACTTTCGTGGTCGAGTGCGACGCCGCGACTTGGAAGCGCGCCGGCTTTGCCCGCATGGATGAAGGACAGACATTGAACTATTGTGAAAACGTGTTCAGGGAGGCACTGGGAGGGCACCGTCTCGTGTCGAACAAGTCCGTATGGCGCAACTTCCCGAACCTGCGCAACGCCCGCTGGTCAGCCGGAAACGTGGTGTTGATAGGCGACGCGCTGCGCACGGCGCATTTCTCGATCGGCTCGGGCACGCGGCTGGCGATGGAGGACGCGATCGCGCTCGCGAAGGCCCTGAGAACTGAAGCTAATATTGACAAAGCGTTGAAAAGCTTCGAGGCGGCGCGCCGCCCGATCGTGGAGAAGCTGGTCGCGGCCGCCGATGCGAGCGCGCAGTGGTACGAGCGCTTTGCCGAGCACATGCGGCTCGCGCCGCGGGACTTTGCCTGGAGCTACATCCAGAGAAGCGGACGCATCGATCCGGCCCGCCTGAGAAAAACATCCCCGAAATTCGTCGACGGATAGAACCCGAGCCATGCTCTTTCCCACCACCCTGGTCGGCAGCTACCCGCAGCCTGAATGGCTGATCGACCGGAAAAAGCTCGCCGGGCGCTTTCCGCCCCGCGTGCGCGCGAAAGACCTGTGGCGGGTTGCCGAGCCCTATCTCGCCGAGGCGCAGGACGACGCCACGCTGCTCGCCATCCGGGCGCAGGAGCGGGCCGGCCTCGACATCATCACCGACGGCGAGATCCGGCGCGAAAGCTATTCCAACCGCTTCGCCACCGCGCTCGAAGGCATCGATATCGACCATCCCGGCAGCGCGCTCGACCGCTCGGGCCATCCCAATCCGGTGCCGCGCATCGTCGGCAGGATCCGCCGCAAGCACCCGGTCGAAGTTCAGGATCTTCTATTTCTCAAGAAAAATACTTCCAGGAAAACGAAAATGACCGTTCCCGGCCCCTTCACCATGTCGCAGCAGGCGCAGAACGACTTCTACAAGTCGGCGGAGGAAGCGGCGATGGATTACGCGGCGGCGGTGAACGAGGAGATCAGTGACCTGTTTGCCGCAGGCGCCGATATCGTGCAGATCGACGAGCCGTACATGCAGGCGCGCCCGGAGAAGGCGCGCGAATACGGGCTGAAGGCGCTGAACCGCGCGCTCGAAGGCGTCGAGGGAACCACCGCCGTGCACATCTGCTTCGGCTACGCGGCGATCATCCACTCGCGGCCCTCCGGCTATTCCTTCCTTCCCGAGCTTGCCGGCTGCTCCTGCTCGCAGGTCTCGATCGAGACCGCGCAGTCCAGGCTCGATTGCGCCGCGCTTGCGAAGTTGCAGGGCAAGAAAATCATGGTCGGTTGCCTTGATCTCTCGGACATGACCGTGGAAACTCCGCGACAGGTCGCCGATCGAATCAGAAAGGCTCTCCAGTTCTTAAAAAAAGAAGATGTCATCCTGGCGCCGGACTGCGGCATGAAATATCTGCCGGGCGAGGTGGCTTTCGGGAAGATGAAGGCAATGGTAGAGGGGGCAAAAATCTTGAGAGCGGAGGCACAATGAACTCGTACGTCAAATCCATCCTGGCCGTCAGCATCGCACTTTCCGGTTGCGCCGGCGACGGCGGCGGGACCGGCAACCGGCCGCTGACCGACCTGGAAGGCGGCGCCCTCATCGGCGCGCTCGGCGGCGCCGTCGTGGGCGCGGTGGCCTATCACCAGAACCGCACCAAGGGCGCGCTCATCGGCGCCGTGGGCGGCGGTCTTGCCGGCGGCGCCGTCGGCGCTTACATGGACAGCCAGAAGCGCGACCTCGAGAAAAACCTGCACCAGGAGATCCAGTCCGGCGAGGCGCGCGTCGAGAAGATGCCCAACGACGTGGTGCGGATCACCATGACCAGCCACACCGCGTTCGACACCGACTCGGTGAGCATCAAGCCTGCTTTCCACAGCACGATGGACAAGCTCGCCGACGTGGTCGTGCGCTATGGGAAAACCTCGCTGACCATCGTCGGGCATACCGACAACGTGGGCTCGAACCAGTACAACCAGAAGCTCTCGGAGCGGCGCGCCCTCTCGGTGGCGCAGTACTTCGAGTCCAGGCGCGTCAGCCCGTTGCGGCTCGCGACCCTCGGCAAGGGCGAAGCCGAGCCGGTGGCGAGCAACAACACCGAAAGCGGCCGCTCGGCCAATCGCCGCGTCGAGATCTACGTCGAGCCGGTCGTCGGGGGATGAGCGGGGAATGGAACCGCCG
>DATILQ010000132.1:0-29447 GCA_035476235.1 Burkholderiales bacterium | reverse complement strand
CCCTCGAAGAGATCAATGCCGCGACCGGCGACACGCCGTGCATGATCATGCATCTCTACGATCGGGCCTGGCTGAACCGCCCCGCGATCAGGGTTCTGGGTTGGGAGCGGGAAGTCCCGAAGCTATTCGGTGGATTCGTGGAGCGCGACGCCGGCGGCAATCCCACCGGCCTGGTGATGTCGACCACGAGCCTCGCGAGCCTGGTGGCGGTCTGGCTGCGCGTGCCGCGCCTTTCGCCCGATGAACAGATCACTTCGACGCGCCATTTCATGCGCGAGCACAACCGGCTAGGCGTTACCAGTGTTATCGACGCCGGCGGCGGTGGGCAGAACTATCCTGAGAACTACGCCGCGATCGCCAAGCTCGCGGCCGACAACCTCTTGACCCTGCGCATTGGCTATGAATTATTCGCCCAGGCTCCGGGCAAGGAACTCGACAACTACCTCGCTTGGTCGAAGCTGGTGAGCCTCCGCGAGGGTAACGATTACTATCGCATGATCGGCGCCGGCGAATACCTGGTCTACGCTGCCGGCGATCCCGCGAATTTCGCCAAGGACTGGGTCGTGGCGCCCCCGGGCGTCATGGAGAGCCAGTTCACGGCGGTGACCAAGCACCTCGTCGGCCTGAGCTGGCCATTCCGGCAGCACACGACCTTCGATTCCACCGCCAGCCGCGTGCTAAACGTGCTCGAACAGGTGAACCGCGACATGCCGTTGAAGGCACTGCGTTGGGGCCTCGATCATTGCGAAACGCTGTCGCCGAAAACGCTCGAGCGCGTTGCCCGGCTTGGCGGCAGCATCAATATCCAGAACCGCATGTCGCTGGACGGCGAGGCGTTCCTGAGCAAGTACGGCGCGCAGGCGGCGGCCGATGCGCCGCCGGTGGCGCGCATCCGGGAGATGGGAATCCCGCTCGCCTGCGGTACCGACGCGAACCGGGCGACGAGCTATAACCCGTGGATTGGCGTGCATTGGCTGATTGCCGGAAAGACGCTGGGCGGGGCCAAGCTGCAGGGCGAGCGCAATCTGCTCGATCGAACGGCAGCGCTGCGGCTCTACACGTCCGGCGGCGCATGGATGTCGTCGGAAGAGCACAGGAAAGGTACTCTGGAGATCGGCAAGCTCGCCGATCTAGTCATTCTTTCGGCAGATTACTTCTCAGTCCCGGAGGAAGGCATCAAGGACATCGAGTCCGTGCTGACCATGGTGGGGGGAAAGCCAGTGTACGGTGCCGGCCCGTACGCGACGCTCGATCCACCGTCGCTGCCGACGCTTCCTGATTGGCTGCCGGTGCGGCATTACGGCGGGTACGATAAGCGGTCAGTCGCGACGGCGGCAACGTTTGCCGCGCACAAGCATCCAACGATCGTAAGCGACGGCGGGGTATGGTCTACTGAGTGCCCCTGCGGCGCGTTCTGAAAGGAACAGGCATGAGCCCGAAGCAACGCATCAGCTATTTCCCGCTGGAGAAGATGGACGCGGAGATGCGCAAGGAAATGCAGCGCTGCCAGCGCGAAGGCACGCCGCGGCCCGAAAGCTCGGCGGTGCGCGCCCACGTTCCCGGCGCATTCTGGGCATTCGCCAACTCGTGGCGGGACATTTTCAAGAACGGGGTGTGCGATCACGCCATCAAGGAGCTGTGCCGGCTTTACGTTTCCCGCTCGGTGCGGTGCGACTACTGCGGCAACCAGCGCTCGATCAAGGCCGCGGCTGGCGGGGTGATGGAGGATGACGTCAAGGACCTCCTCGACTTCGAAAAGTCCACGCGCTACTCCGAGAGGCAGAAAGCGGCGCTCGCCTACGCGGAAGCGATTACGTGGCGGCTCGCGACCGACGACGCGTTCTGGGAGCGCATGCATCGGCATTTCAGCGAGCCGGAACTGGTGGAGCTGGGCTGCTTCATCGCCCTTACCATGGGTCAGCAGAGCTGGTTGCGCCTCCTCAACATCGAGCACCACCAGGTGCTCGCCGGCACCAGTGCCTCGATGGCGCCGGGATTCGAGTCCGAGAACTCGCTGCGGGAGTCCAAGTCTTCAAGCAGCTACTGGGCAAAGCAAGGCGCAAAAAAGGAGAAGGACGCAGCATGACGAGCATCAGGTATTTTCTGGTTGCACTCGCCTTTGTTGCCGTCCGCGCGCTCGCGCAGGACGCGACGAGCTATCCGAGCAAACCGATCCGCGTCATCGTGCCCTTTACGCCCGGCAGCGCGACCGACATCATCGCGCGGCTGGTGGGCGAGAAGCTGAACGCGGCCTGGGGTCAGCCGGTCATCGTCGAGAATCGCCCCGGGGCCGGTGGCACGATCGGCATTGCACAGACAGCGAAGGCGGATCCGGACGGCTACACGCTCGCAGTGGTTTCCACCGGCCACGTGGTGAACTACGTTCTCTATAAGGACCTGCCGTACGACACGCTGAAGGACCTTGCCGGCGTCGCGCCGCTGGCGAGCCTGCCGAGCGTGCTCGTCGTCTCCTCCGCGCTGGGCGTCAAATCGGTAAAGGAACTCGTCGCCGCCGCCAGAGCGAGACCTGGCGAGCTCAATTACGGCACCGCGGGCGTGGGCAGCGCGGCGCATATCAATTCGGAGAAATTCAACGTCGCTGCCGGTATCCAGGCAGTGCACGTGCCCCTGAAGGGCACGCCGCCCATCCTGACCGAGACGATGGGCGGGCGCGTGCACTTCGCCTGGGTGCCGAGCGTCTCGAGCATGGGACCTCTCAAGGACGGCAAACTGATTGCGCTGGCCGTCAGTACGCCGGCCCGCATCGCCGCGCTGCCCGAGGTCCCGACCATCGCCGAGGCAGGTTTCCCCGGCGGGGAATTCAATTTCTGGGTGGGCCTTCTCGCGCCGGCCAGAACACCGCACGACATCGTGGCCAGGCTCAACGCGCAGATCAACCGCGCACTGCAGTCAGCCGAGATGAACGACCGCCTGGCCAAGCTTGGCGGCGAGCCGATGTTCATGAGTGCGCCACAGTTCGACGCTTTCATCCGCCAGGAATATGAGCTGCTGGGCAAGGTGATGCGCGATGCCGGGGCGAAACCACAATAAAGGAGGCAGCATGAAAGCGTGGATCGGGTTGCTGATGGCGGCGAGCGCCGCACTGGCGATGCAGGCGTTCGGCCAGGGTTATCCGAACAAGCCGGTGCACGTCATCATCTCGTTCACGCCGGGCAGCTCGACCGACATCGTGGGACGCATCGTGATGCAGAAGGTATCGGAGATGTGGGGCCAGCCGGTGGTGCCCGAGAACCGCGCCGGAGCGGGCGGCTCGATCGGCTCGGCGGTGGTGGCGCGCGAGGTCCCGGACGGCTACACGCTCCTCATCAACTCGAACGCGCACTCGGTGAACCCGGCCATCTACGCCAACCTGCCGTACGACACGACGAAGGACTTCAGCGATATCGTGCCGCTCGCGGTCCAGCCCAATGTGCTGGTCGTCAACGCCGGCGCGCCGTACCGGAGCGTGATGGACCTCGTCAACGAGGCGAAGGCGAAGCCGGGTGCAATCAATTGGGGTCATGCGGGCATCGGCAGCGGCACCCACCTCAACACCGAGAAATTTCTCGCTGCGGCGAACATCAACGTGACGCAGGTGCCGTTCAAGGGAACGCCGGAGGTCTTTGCGGCGATGTTCAGCGGCGATGTTCAAGCGTACTGGGCGCCGATCTCCGCGGCGATGTCGAACGTGAAGAGCGGCAGGCTGCGGCCGCTGGCAGTAAGTACCGCTAAACGCAATGCCCAGTTGCCCGATGTTCCGACCACCGGCGAAGCGGGGGTCAAGGGCGCCGACTCGCCGTTATGGTTCGGCGTGTGGGGGCCGGCCAGGATGCCGGGCGATCTCGTGACCAAAATCAACGCCGACGTGCGCAGGGCGCTGGCCGACCCGGGCGTCAAGGAAAGGCTGGCGAACCTGGGCAACGACACGATGGACATGTCGCCGCAGGAATTCGCGCGCTTTGTGCGCAGCGAAATCGAGGACTACCAGCGCGTCGTCAGGAACGCGGGGATCAAGCCGCAGTAGCGAGCCGCTTGAACGGCACGCCGGTCAGGCGCTGCAGCTCGTCGAACGACAGGCCCTCTACCATTTCGACCACGTGAAGCCCGTCGGGCTTCACGTCGATCACCGCGAGGTCGGTGTAGATCCTGTTGACGCAGCGCGCGCCCGTCAGCGGGTAGGTGCAGCGCTCGACGATCTTGCTCTCGCCGTTCTTGGTGAGGTGCTCCATCATCACCAGCACCTTCTTCGCGCCCACCGCGAGGTCCATCGCGCCGCCGACGGCCGGGATCGCGTCTGCACCGCCGGTGTGCCAGTTGGCGAGGTCGCCGGTCACGGACACCTGGAACGCCCCCAGGATGCAGAAATCGAGGTGCCGGCCGCGGATCATGCCGAAGGAATCGGCATGGTGGAAATACGCCCCTCCGGGAAGGAGCGTCACCGGCTCCTTTCCGGCGTTGATGAGGTCTTCGTCGTCTTCCCCGGGGGCCGGCTTCGGCCCGACACCGAGGATGCCGTTCTCGCTGTGGAGAATGATCTCGCGGCCTTTCGGCAGGTGGTCGGCGACCAGCGTGGGCAGGCCGATTCCGAGGTTGACGTATGCCCCATCGGGGATGTCGCGGGCAACCCGCGCCGCGATCTGCTTCTTGTCGAGCTTCTTCATCAGGCAGCCTTCCGCATTGACGGAGCGACGCGCACCACGCGCTTGACGAAAATGCCGGGAGTCACGATCGACTCCGGATCCAGGACGCCGAGTTCGACCGTCTCGCGCACCTGCACGACGGCGCACTTGGCCGCGCTCGCCATGATCGGGCCGAAGTTTCGCGCGCTCTTGCGATAGACCAGGTTGCCCCAGCGGTCGGCCCGCTCCGCCTTGATGAGTGCGTAATCGGCGTGGATCGGGTATTCCAGCACGTAATCGCGATCGCCGATGCGCCGAGTCTCCTTGCCCTCCGCCAGGCGCGTGCCGTACGCCGTCGGCGTATAGAACGCGCCGACCCCCGCACCCGCTGCGCGGATTCGCTCTGCGAGCGTGCCCTGCGGCACAAGCTCGAGCTCGAGCTCGCCGGCGCGGTACAGCGCATCGAAATGCCATGAGTCCACTTGGCGCGGGAAGGAGCAGAGGATCTTGCGCACGCGCCTCTCTTTGAGCAGGGCGGCGAGGCCGGTGTCGGCGTTGCCGGCATTGTTGCTCACTATGGTGAGTTCGCGTGCCCCTTGCGCAATGAGCGCATCGATCAGCTCGGCAGGCATACCGGCATTGCCGAAGCCGCCGATCAGGATCGTCGAGCCGTCAGCAACATCGGCCAGCGCTGCTTGCGGGCTGGCAAAAAACTTGTTGATCATCGGCGGGAAATTATCGCATCGCGCTTTTTTCTCCCGCCGAGGCGTCTTTCTAAGAAGGAACATTTAGTTGATCTTGTAACTAATTGATTAATATAGATGTGCTATCCTGAGATCTACTGGTCAAAAACACAGCTAAGTGGTTGTCCAGGCGGGAAAAATTCACTTGACCTGAGGTTCTCTTTACCCTTAGAGTGGTGAAAGGTAGGGAAAAGTGGCAGGAAAAGCCATATGGGTGGAGGGTTTCATGGAGCGGCGGTTATCACGCTCGACGCCAAGGGTCGCGTCGCTATTCCGACACGCCATCGCGATGCGCTGCTCGACGGCGGCAAAACCCTCGTCCTCACCGCCCATCCGGACGGTTGCGTGTTGATTTACCCAGTGAGCGAGTGGGAGCCGGTGCGGCTGCGCGTCGAGGCCTTTCCGAGCTTTCATCCCCAAGCGAGTTGGTGGAAGCGACTGCTGCTCGGTTTTGAGGAGCACCTGACGCCCGACGGCTCGGGCCGGATCCTGCTTTCGACGGCTTTGCGACTACACGCCAAGCTCGAGCGCGAAGCCATGATGGTCGGGCAGGGCCGATATTTCGAACTGTGGGACTCGGGCGTATGGGCAGCAAAGCTGGGCCACGCGCTTTCCGGGGGCGGCGCGCCGCCCCCCGGCATGGAGGATTTTTCCCTGTGAGAGAGGCCGATGCACCGGCCGGTCCTCGCCGCCGAGGCCATCGAGGCGCTCGCGCTGCGCGCCGATGGCATCTACATCGACGGCACGTTCGGCCGGGGCGGGCACAGCCGCGCAATTCTGCAACGGCTCGGGCCGCACGCAAGGCTGGTGGCGCTCGATCGCGATCCGCAGGCGATGATCGCGGCACGCGACCTGCGCGACGGCCGCTTCTTGTTCCTCAAGCACAACTTCGGGACGCTGGGCGCAGCGCTGGATGCGGCTGGCGTCAGATCGGCCCACGGCATGCTCTTCGACCTTGGCATTTCCTCGCCGCAGCTCGATGACCCGGCACGCGGATTTTCGTTCCGCGCCGACGGGCCGCTCGACATGCGGATGGATCCTGGCGAGGGCGTGTCTGCGGCGCAATGGCTCGCGACGGCAGAAGAACAAGAAATCGGGAGGGTGATCCGCGACTATGGGGAAGAACGGTTTGCTAAACAGATTGCAGCGGCGATTGTTGCTGCTCGGAGCCGCGGGCCCATCGTCCGCACCCGCCAACTGGCCGATCTCGTGGGTCAGGCGGTCCGCACGCGGGAACCGGGCCAGGACCCGGCGACGCGTACCTTTCAGGCTTTACGGATTCACCTCAATCGGGAGCTTGAGGAAGTGTCGCTGATGCTGCCGCAGGCCGTGGCGCGGCTGGCGAGCGGCGGGCGCCTCGCGCTGATCAGCTTTCACTCGCTCGAAGACCGCATCGTCAAGCGCTTCATGCAGCACGCCGCGCGCCCCGATGTGCCACGCGAATTGCCGCTGCGTGCCATCGAAATGCCACAACCGGCGCTCAGGCTGATCGGACGAGCGATTCGTCCGTCCGCCGCGGAGACCGCGGCAAACCCGCGCGCGCGCAGCGCCACGCTGCGGGTGGCCGAACGCACGGCAGCCCCTTACATTCCTTTCCCCTACAGAATCGAGCCCGACGCGCGGTGGCGAAACTGAATCTCCTCCTCCTCGCGGTTCTCGTCGCCTGCGCGATCGGGCTCGTCAGCTCTCAGCACAAGGCGCGCAAGCTGTTCTCGGAGCTTGAACGGGAGCAGAACCGTGCCCGCGATCTCGACATCGAGTACGGCCGGCTGCAGCTCGAAGCGAGCACCTGGGGCCTGCATTCCCGGGTGGAGAAAATCGCCACCGGCACGCTGCGCCTGCGGACGCCCGAGCCGAGGCGCGTGCGGATCGTTACCCCCGGGGCTGCGCGTTGAATGCTGCGACGCAGGGCCTGGTGCGCCTGCCGGTCTGGCGCGCGCGGTTCGTGCTTGCGGCGCTGCTGGCAGCGTTCTGGGTGCTTGGCGCCCGTTCGCTTTACCTGCAGGCGCTGCAGACCGACTTTCTGCAGGAGAAAGGCGACGCGCGCTACTCGCGCCTTATCGAAGCGCCTGCGACGCGCGGCCGCATCCTCGATCGCAATGGCGAGGCGCTCGCCGTATCCACCCCGGTAAAATCGGTCTGGGCGCTCCCGGCCGACGCTGAGCTGTCCGGCACCGAGCGGCGCAAGCTCGCATCCCTGCTCGCCTTGGAACGCAGCGAGCTTGCGAAAAAGCTCGCGGACACATCGCGCGATTTCGTCTACCTCAAGCGTCAGGTGTCGCCGGATATCGCGGAGAGCGTCGAGGCGCTCGGGTTGAAGGGCATCTACCAGCATCGCGAATATCGGCGCTACTACCCTGGCGGCGAAGTAACGGCTCACGTCATTGGCTTCACCGGGGTCGACGATGCCGGTCAGGAAGGCATCGAGCTCGCGCACCAGGCAAGCCTCGGCGGAAAGCCGGGAAGCCGGCGCGTCATCAAGGACCGGCTCGGCCGCATCGTCGAGGACGTGGAGTCGATCCGCGAAGCGCAGGACGGACGCGACCTCACCCTGTCCATCGACACCAAGGTCCAGAATCTCGCCTTCGGCGCGCTCAAGGCCGCAGTCGCGCAGCACCATGCCAAGGCCGGCGCGATCATCGCGCTCGATGTGCGGACCGGCGAAGTGCTCGCGCTCGCCAACGTGCCTTCGTACAACCCCAATAACCGCGCCCGTCTCATCGGAGCGCAGTTGCGCAACCGGGTCATCACCGATCTGTTCGAGCCGGGCTCGACGCTCAAGCCGTTTACGCTTGCGCTGGCGATCGAAAGAGGACAACTGACGCCGGCAACGCTGGTGCAGACCGCGCCCGGCCACCTCACGATCGCGGATTACACCATTCACGACACGCACCCCGGCGGCACGCTCAGCGCGGCGCAGGTGCTGCAAAAGTCCTCGAACGTCGGCATGGCGAAAATCGCCCTGTCGATGCCGCGCGAAGCGATGTGGGACCTCTTCAGGCACCTCGGCTTCGGCACCGTGCCCCAGCTCGGATTCCCGGGCGAGGCGGCGGGAAAGCTGCGCGATTACCGCAGCTGGCGACCCATCGAGCAGGCGACGATGGCGTACGGAATGGGGATTTCCGTGAGCCTGGTGCAGCTGGCGCACGCCTACACGGTGTTCGCCCGCGACGGGGAATTGGTGCCGCTTAGCCTGGTCAAAACCGGCACGGCTGCGAGCGGCGAGAAGCTGTTGTCCACCGAGACGGCGCGCGCCATGCGCGCAATGCTCGAACTCGCGGTGCAGCCGGGGGGTACAGGGCCGCGCGCCCGCATCATGGGATGGCGCGTCGCGGGCAAGACGGGGACCGCGCACAAACAGGAGAACGGCGGCTATGCGCCCGATAAGTTCGTTGCCTCCTTCGTTGGTTTCGCGCCCGCATCGGCACCGCGGGTGGTCGTCGCGGTCATGATCGACGAACCGTCGGCCGGGGAGCATTACGGCGGCATAGTGGCCGCACCGGTGTTTGCGCAGGTGACACAGGGTGCGCTGCGCATGATGGGCGTTCCGCACGACGCGCCGCTCGAGCCGCTCGAAACGCCGGCCGAGGGCGAGGAAGCGAAGGAGAACACGTAATGGCCGAACGGGCGGAGCTGTGGGAAACCGGGAGCTGTTCGCGCGCCTCGCTGCCCAAGGGGCGATGATCCGGCGGCTCTCGTCCGACAGCCGCCGCTGCGCGCCCGGGGTCGCGTTTTTCGCGTATCCAGGCGAGACGGCGGACGGCCGTGCTCACATTCCGGATGCGATCTCTCGCGGGGCCTCGGCCGTGCTTTGGGAGGAGCAAGGTTTCTCCTGGCGCAGCGAATGGCGGGTACCGAACGTCGCCGTGCCTCGCCTCAAGCTCGGCGCGGGTCCCATCGCGCACGAGTTTTACGGCCGACCATCGGAAGCGCTGTGGGTGTGCGGCGTGACCGGCACGAATGGCAAGACATCGTGCAGCCAATGGATCGCCGCGCTGCTCGACAAGAAACAGATCAAGACCGGGATCATCGGGACGCTGGGCAGCGGCTACCCGGGCGCGCTGGCGGAGGCTTTGAATACGACGCCGGACACGTTGGAGCTGCACCGCATGCTGAAGGCGTTTCTCGCCGGCGGAGCGAAATGCGTGTCCATGGAGGTGTCCTCGCACGGCCTCGCCCAGGGCCGCGTCAACGGGGTTGCGTTCGGTTGCGCGCTCTTCACTAACCTCTCGCACGATCATCTGGACTACCACGGCTCGATGGGGGCCTATGCCGCGGCGAAGTCGCGCCTGTTCGACACGCCGGGACTGCGCACCGCGGTGCTCAATCTCGACGATGCGGTCGGCCTGCAGCTCGCGCAGCGGCTCGCCGCCCGCGGCGTGCGTACGATCGGCTATAGCCTTGAGGCGTCCACTATTGCGGCGGGTAGCGTCGCCGAGTTCATCGCCGCCGATCGCATTACCGCTCAAACGCTTGAGCTTCGTTCGAGCTGGGGCAACGCTACCGGCACCGTCAACCAATTGGGACGCTTCAATCTTTCGAACGCCCTGGGAGTCCTCGGCTGCCTGGTCGCGTACGGAGTGTCGTTTCATGAAGCGGTCGAGCTCCTCGGCGCATTGCCGAGCGTTCCCGGCCGCATGCAGAAAATCGGCGACCGGCCCCTGGTGGTGGTCGATTACGCGCATACGCCCGATGCGCTCGAAAAAGTGCTGCAGGCACTGCGTCCCGTGGCCGCAGCGCGCGGCGGGCGGCTGGCAGCGGTGCTCGGGGCGGGCGGCGACCGTGACGTAGCGAAGCGTCCGCGGATGGGCGCCATCGCGGCACGTCTTGCCGACCAGGTGATCGTTACTTCGGACAACCCGAGGAGCGAGGACCCGCTGGCCATCATTGCGGCCGTCAGCGCGGGCATTCCTCAGATCCACGAAACCGAGCCGGATCGCGCGCGGGCGATCGAGAAAGCGGTGAGCGAAGCAGCGCCGGCGGATGTCGTGCTGATCGCGGGAAAGGGGCACGAAAACTACCAGGAGATCGCGGGCAAGCGCCTGCCGTTCTCGGACGCGGCGGTGGCAGCCGCCGCGCTCGCGCGACGGGGGACTGGATGATGAGCCTCGCTGAAGCGGCCGCGGTGCTGGGCAGCAGAGCGGGGGACGGCAGCGCCTCGTTCACCGGCGTGTCGACCGACACGCGCAGCTTGCAGCGCGGCGACCTGTTTGTCGCGTTGCGCGGCGAGCGCTTCGATGGCCATGCATTCCTGGAGCATGCGAAGAGCGCCGGAGCCGCGGGCGCGCTCGTCGACCGCGGCTACACCGGCAAAGCGCCGCTTCCCGTGATCACCGTGGCGGACACCAAGCGTGGGCTCGGCGACCTTGCCCGCCACTGGCGCGCGCGGTTTTCCCCGGCGCTGATCGCAATCACCGGATCAAACGGCAAGACGACCGTGAAGGAAATGCTGGCCGCGATCCTGCGTCGTCATGCCGGCACCGATGCCGTGCTTGCGACGACGGGAAACCTGAACAACGACATCGGCGTGCCGCTGACTGTGCTGCGCCTGCGCCCGGCGCATCGCTGGTGCGCCCTCGAGCTCGGCATGAACCACAAGGGAGAAATCGCCTATCTCGCCGGCATTGCCCGCCCCACCGTGGCGCTCGTCAACAATGCGCAGCGCGAGCACCTGGAATTCATGCGATCGGTCGACGAGGTCGCAGCGGAGAACGCCAGCGTATACGCGGCATTGGGCGACGACGGTATCGCCGTGGTCAACGCGGATGACGCCCATGCGGCGCTTTTCCGACGGCAGGCAGGGCAACGGCGCCTGGTCGATTTCGGCCTGGGGGCGGCGAGCGTTACCGGTCGCTATGCTTTGCACCCGCTCGCGAGCGAGATTCGCGTCACCACGCCGACGGGCGAAGCGCAGGCGACCCTTGCGATCCCGGGCCTGCACAACGTGCGCAACGCGCTCGCCGCTGCAGCCTCTGCGCACGCGGTCGGCGTGCCGGCAAAGACGATCGGTGAGGGCTTGACCGCGTTTCGTCCCTACGCTGGCAGGCTGCAGGTCAAGCAGGCTCGTGGCGGCATCACCGTGATCGACGACAGCTACAACGCCAACCCGGACTCGGTGCGCGCCGCGATCGACGTGCTCGCATCGTGCCCGGGGCCCACGGTGCTGGTGCTCGGCGACATGGGCGAGGTGGGGGAACGCGGCGCCGATTTCCACCGGGAAATAGGACTCTACGCGCGCAGCAAGGGGATCTCCCATCTCCTTGCACTCGGCGACGCAATGCGCCACGCGGTGGAGGCTTTCGGCCCGGGAGCGCGGCATTTCGCCGATGTCGACGAGCTCGCCGGCAACGTGAGCGGCAGGACGGTTCTCGTCAAGGGTTCGCGCTTCATGAAGATGGAGCGCGTGGTCGCTGCGCTGACCGGCGGCGGCAACCAGGGAGGTCACTGAATGCTTCTCGAGATCGCGCAGTGGCTGGCGAAAGACGTGCGCGTATTCAACGTCTTCAACTACATCACGCTACGCGCCGTGCTCGCCTGCCTTACGGCGCTCGCGGTTTCGCTGATTCTCGGGCCTTACATGATCCGCAAGCTGACGGCGTACAAGATCGGGCAAGCGGTGCGCGAGGAAGGCCCGCGCTCGCACCTGACCAAGGCCGGCACACCCACGATGGGCGGCGCGCTGATCCTGGTTTCCATCTGCCTGACCACGCTCCTGTGGGGGGATCTCTCCAACCGGCTGCTGTGGGTGGTGCTTCTCGTCACGCTCGCGTTCGGCACGATCGGCTGGATCGACGACTACCGCAAGGTGGTGCAGCGCAATCCAAAGGGGCTTTCCGCCAACGCCAAGTTTTTCTGGCAGTCGGTAATCGGACTGTCTGCCGCCGCGTATCTCGCTTATCTCGCGCAAGGCGTTCCGGCCCTGAACCAACTGATCGTCCCTTTCTTCAAGCTCGTAGCGTACCCGCTGGGTCCGATCGGCTTCATCGTGCTCACCTACTTCGTCATCGTCGGCACTTCCAATGCGGTAAACCTCACCGATGGTCTCGACGGCCTGGCGATCATGCCGACCGTGATGGTGGGGAGCGCGCTCGGCATTTTCGCCTACGTAGCCGGGCACGCGGTGTTCTCCAAGTATCTTGGGCTGCCCTACATCCCCGGCGCCGGCGAGCTGGCGGTGATATGCGGCGCGCTCGCCGGCGCCGGGCTCGGCTTCCTGTGGTTCAACGCGTACCCGGCGGAGGTCTTCATGGGCGACGTCGGCGCGCTGGCATTGGGTGCCGCGCTCGGCACCATTGCCGTGATCGTGCGCCAGGAAATCGTGCTGTTCATCATGGGCGGCGTGTTCGTGGCCGAGACCCTGTCGGTGATGATCCAGGTGCTGTACTTCAAGTGGACCGGCGGCAAGCGGATTTTCCGCATGGCGCCTCTCCATCACCACTATGAGCTGGAGGGATGGAAGGAGAGCCAGGTCGTAGTGCGCTTCTGGATCATCACCATGATGCTGGTCCTGTTCGGACTCTCGACTCTCAAGCTCCGATGATGCGAGAGCCCCTGTTCAACCTGCTGCCGCGACCCCAGCCGGTCGCTCTCACGGGCCGGCGGGCTCTGGTGCTCGGCCTGGGCGACACCGGGCTCTCGGTCGCGCGCTGGATAGAACACCAGGGCGGCACGGTGCGCGTCGCCGACACGCGCGAATCGCCGCCGCGAAGAGATGATTTCGCGGGCGAGCTGCATACCGGCCCGTTCAGCGCGGCGCTGCTGCAGAGCATCGACCTGCTGTGCCTCAGTCCCGGCCTTGCGCTCGCCGAGCCCGTGGTGCAGAGAGCATTGCAGCTGGACATCCCGGTCGTCGGCGACGTCGAGCTTTTTGCCTGGCATGCACGGCAGGGGAGCCGCGTGCTCGCGGTCACCGGAACCAACGGCAAGTCGACCGTGACGGCGCTAGCGGGCCATCTTCTGCGCAAGGCGGGCATGGACTGCGAGGTCGCCGGCAACATCGGGCCGGCGGTTCTGGACGCGTCGCTGAGGCGATCCGCGCCGCCTGCGGCCTGGGTGCTCGAGCTGTCGAGCTACCAGCTCGAGACGACCTGGTCGCTCGACCCGGATGCCGCCGCGATGCTCAACCTCACGGAGGATCACCTCGATCGATATTCGGGCCTTGCCGAATACGGCGCCGCCAAGGCGCGCATCTTCACGGGCTCGGGTATCCAGGTTTTGAACCGTGACGATCGCCGCTCCCTCGCCATGGCGCAGCCCGGCAGACCACAGATCACGTTCGGACTCGATGCGCCGGCTACCGGCGATGATTTCGGCGTGGACGCAGGCGTGCTCGTCCAAGGCAGGACCCCGCTTCTGCGCGTCGATGAACTGCCGATCCGCGGCTGGCACAACGTCGCCAATGCGCTTGCCGCCTGCGCGTTGGCGCGCACGCTGGGCGTTTCCCACCGAGCGCTTGCCGAAGGGCTGCGCAGTTTCCATGGCCTCGCGCACCGCCTGCAGCTCGTGGCGAGCCGAAATGGCGTTGACTGGTATGACGATTCGAAGGGCACCAACGTCGGCGCCACGGTCGCCGCGCTGCGCGGCCTGGGGAAGAAGACGATTCTGATCCTGGGCGGCGACGGCAAGGGCCAGGATTTTTCGCCGCTGGCCGAACCGGTTTCCCAACTTGCACGCCGGGTCCTGCTGATCGGCCGCGATGCGCCGCGCATAGCGGCAGCGCTCAAAGGCAGCGGCGTGAAGCTCGAGGACTGCGGCTCTCTCGAGGAAGCGGTCGAGAAGGCACTGCGCAATGCTGCACCCGGCGACGCCGTGCTCCTTTCACCTGCCTGCGCGAGTTGGGACATGTTCCGCGACTACCGCCATCGCGGCGAGGTATTCGCCGCCGCGGTGAAGAGGCTGCTGGCGTGAGCCGCACGTATGTCTTCGCGCGCAGCGCGCCGAGCGCGGAATACGACCGTTCGCTCGCCTGGGCCGCCCTTCTGCTGGCGGCCACCGGCCTGGTGATGGTGTACTCCTCTTCCATCGCGACGGCGGAGGCGAGCGCGTATACCGGAAACAACGCCGCCTGGTTCCTGGCGCGCCACGGCATGTTCCTCGCGGCGGCCTTGCTTGCCGCCATTACGGTATTCCTGGTGCCGGCGCGGCTCTGGCAGCAGGCGGCGCCGGCGTTGTTTCTCGGTGGCGTGGCGCTACTCGTACTGGTGCTGATCCCGGGATTCGGACGCGAGGTGAACGGTGCCCGGCGCTGGCTCGAACTGCCGCTATTCACCGTGCAGCCCTCCGAGCTCATGAAGCTTGCTGCCGTGCTCTACGCCGCGGACTACACCACCCGCAAGCACGGCGTTCTGAAGAAATTCAGGCGAGGCCTGCTGCCGATGCTGGCGGTCATGCTGCTCGTTTCGTGGCTGCTGCTGCGTGAACCCGATTTCGGCGCGTTCGTCGTCATCGCGGTGACCGCATTCGGGATCCTGTTCCTGGGCGGAATGAACGGGCGGCATTTCGCGGCGCTGCTCGGCATGCTGGCCGCCGGCTTCGCGCTCCTGGTGGTCGTGTCGCCCTACCGCATGCAGCGCATTTTCGGCTTCATGGATCCCTGGTCAGACCCGTTCGGCCGCGGTTATCAGCTCTCGCATGCGCTGATCGCGTTCGGCCGTGGCGAATGGCTCGGCGTCGGGCTCGGCGCAAGCGTGGAAAAGCTCCATTACCTGCCCGAAGCCCACACGGATTTTCTTCTCGCTGTGATCGCGGAGGAGCTCGGCTTTGCGGGCGTCGCCGTCGTGATCGGGCTGTTCATCTGGATTGTGGCGCGCGCCTTTGCGATCGGTCGGCAGGCCAGCTTGCACCAGCGTCACTTTGCCTCGCTCGCCGCACAGGGCATCGGCATCTGGATCGGCTTTCAGGCGCTCA
This sequence comes from Burkholderiales bacterium, assembly GCA_035476235.1. Taxonomy (GTDB): domain Bacteria; phylum Pseudomonadota; class Gammaproteobacteria; order Burkholderiales; family SG8-39; genus SCGC-AG-212-J23. The sequence continues at coordinate 14,179 of DATILQ010000132.1, read as the reverse complement.
TCAACATGGGCGTCAACATGGGCTTGCTGCCGACCAAGGGCCTGACGCTGCCGCTGATGAGCTACGGCGGCTCGGGTTTGCTCGCGAACTTCGTGGCGCTCGCGATCCTGCTGCGGATCGACTGGGAAAATCGCCAGCTGGCGCGGGGGCTGCACGCGTGAGCCGCACCCTTCTCATCATGGCAGGCGGCACCGGCGGCCACATTTTCCCGGGACTGGCGGTCGCCGAACAGATGCGCGCCGCCGGCTGGGAAGTGGTCTGGATGGGCGCGCGCGGCGGCATGGAAGAGCGCTTGGTGCCGCCGCACGGGTACCGCACGGCATGGATCCGCGCGCGCGCCGCGCGCGGCAGGGGCTTGCTGCAAAAACTCCTGCTGCCCGCAAACCTGCTGTTTTCCTTCTGGGAAAGCGGCCGGCACCTGATGCGGCTGAAGCCCGACGTCGTGCTCGGTCTGGGCGGCTATGTCGCCTTCCCGGGCGGCATGATGGCATCGCTGCTCGCCCGGCCGCTCGCGCTGCATGAACAGAACGCGATCGCCGGGCTGGCCAACCGGGTGCTGGCTGGCGTCTCGGACAAGGTGATGGTGGCATTTCCCGGCGCCCTGAAAAAGGCCGAGTGGACCGGCAACCCGGTGCGCGCCCAGATCGCCACCATGGCCCCGCCCGAGCAGCGCTATGCGCGCCGCGAAGGGCCGATCCGCCTGCTGGTGGTGGGCGGCAGCCTGGGCGCGCAAGCGCTGAACGAAGCGGTGCCGAAGGCGCTGGCGCTTCTCTCGCCGCGTCCCGCAGTGCTGCACCAGGCCGGCGAGAAGCACCTCGAGGCGTTGAAGAACAACTACCGGGTGGCCGGAGTGCAGGGCGAGCTGGTGGCCTTCATCGACGACATGGCGCGCGCCTATGCCGGCGCGGACCTGGTCATCTGCCGTGCCGGGGCCGTGACGATCGCTGAGCTCTCGGCCGGGGGCATGGCGAGCATTCTGGTGCCGTTTCCCCATGCGGTGGACGACCACCAGACGGCAAACGCGAAGTACCTCGCCGACCGTGGCGCGGCGATCTTGCTGCCGCAACGCGAACTCACCGCGCAACGGCTTGCGGCGCTGCTCGGCTCGCTCGATCGCCCGAAGCTGCTCGAGATGGCAAAGCAGGCACGCGCGCTCGGCAAGCCTGATGCGGCGCGGCTGGTGGCGGCGCGCTGCATGGAACTCGCCAAATGAAGCACAAGGTCAGGCGCATCCATTTCGTCGGCATTGGCGGTGCAGGCATGTCGGGCATCGCCGAAGTGCTGGTCAACCTCGGCTACCAGGTCAGCGGCTCGGACCTCGCCGTCAATGCCGCCACCAAAAGGCTCTCGTCGCTCGGCGTGCGCCTAAACTTCGAGCATCTGCCGGCGAATGTGGATGGCGCCGACGCAGTCGTCGTGTCCACCGCAGTGCGGCCGGACAACCCGGAGGTGATCGCGGCGCGCTCGCGGCGCATCCCGGTCGTGCCGCGCGCCCTCATGCTCGCCGAGCTGATGCGCCTCAAGCAAGGCGTCGCCATCGCCGGGACGCACGGCAAGACGACCACCACCAGCCTCGTGGCGAGCGTGCTTGCCGAGGGCGGGCTCGATCCCACCTTTGTGATCGGCGGCCGCCTGACTGCCGCCGGTTCGCACGCTCGGCTCGGCGGCGGCGATTTCATCGTCGTCGAGGCGGATGAATCGGACGCCTCCTTTCTGCACTTGCAGCCGGTGATCGCGGTGGTCACGAACATCGATGCCGATCACATGGATACCTATCAGCACGACTTCGCACGCCTGAGGCAGGCGTTCGTGCAGTTTTTGCAGAACCTGCCTTTCTATGGCAGCGCGGTCCTCTGCGCCGACGATCGGCACGTCCGCGAGATCCTGCCATTCGTGTCCAAGCCGGTGCTCATGTACGGCACCTCGGCTGACGCTTCGGTGCGCGCCGAGGCGATCGAGCACGACGCCGGCCGGATGCGCTTCAGGGCGCGCCGCGACAAGGCCGCGGCGCTCGAGGTCACGCTCAATCTGCCGGGGCGCCACAACGTGCTCAACGCGCTCGCGGCCATCGCGGTCGGCACCGAGATCGGCGTTGCGGACCGGGCGATCCTGAAAGCGCTCGCCGAATTTCACGGCGTGGGCCGGCGCTTCCAGCGTTACGGCGAAGTCGGGCTTTCCGGGGGCGGCTCATTCACGCTGGTGGACGACTACGGTCATCATCCGGCGGAAATGACGGCGACGCTCGAGGCTGCGCGAGGCGCTTTCCCCGGGCGCCGCGTCGTCCTCGCGTTCCAGCCGCACCGCTACACGCGGACACGGGACCTGTTCGAGGACTTTGTAAAGGTGCTGTCCACCGCCGACGCGCTGCTGCTCGCCGAGGTTTATCCCGCCGGGGAAGCGCCGATCATTGCCGCCGACGGCCGCTCCCTCGCGCGCGCCGTGCGCGTCGCCGGCAAGGTCGAGCCCGTATTTGTGGAAGACATCAGCGCGCTGCCGCAGGCGATCCTGCGCGTCGCGCAGAGCGGCGACGTCGTCGTCACCATGGGTGCCGGCTCGATCGGCAACGTCGCCGCGCAACTGACATGAACATGGCCGAACCTGCGCATTTCCACGGATTGCGCGGCAACCTCAGGCGCGATGAGCCGATGTCGCGCCATGTCAGCTGGCGGGCGGGCGGGCGCGCGCGAGTCTTCTATGCGCCGGCCGATCTGCCGGACCTTGCTTCTTTCCTGCGCCAATTGCCGGCAGCCCAGCCCGTGCTGTTCGTCGGCCTTGGCAGCAACCTGCTGGTGCGCGACGGCGGATTTCCGGGGACGGTGATCCTGATGCATGCCGCTACGCGGCGTCCGCAGCTGCGCGATGGCCGCATTTACGCAGAAGCCTGGGTGGCCGCTCCCAAAGTGGCGCGTTTTGCGGCGCTGCATGCCCGCCAGGGGGCCGAATTTCTAGCCGGCGTTCCCGGCACCGTCGGCGGGGCGCTGGCCATGAACGCCGGCTGCTACGGCGCCGAGACCTGGGACATCGTCGAGCAGGTCCTCACCGTGGACCGTGAAGGCGCTTTCCACACCCGGCGCAAGCCCGAGTTTGACATCGGCTATCGGCATTGCGGCCTGCCGAAGGCGGAATGGTTTGCCGCCGCATGGTTCGAGCTCGAAAGCGGCGATGGCGAAGCGTCGCGCGCCAAGATCAAGGAGCTGCTGGCGCGCCGCATCGCGACGCAGCCGCTTTCGCTGCCCAATGCCGGGAGCGTTTTCAGGAATCCGCCGCACGACCACGCGGCGCGGCTGATTGAAGCCTGCGGCCTCAAGGGGTTCGGCCGCGGCGGCGCCCGGGTGTCGGAGAAGCACGCGAATTTCATCGTCAATCCGCAGGGTGCGGCGAGCGCCGCCGACATCGAGTGGCTGATCGGGCAGGTCAAGCAACGGGTTGTGCAGCAGCACGGCATCGAGCTGGTGCCGGAAGTCCGCATCGTCGGGGAGGCGGCGTGAACTTCGGAAAAGTCGCCGTTCTCCTCGGTGGCAAATCGGCGGAGCGCGAGGTCTCGCTAAAGAGCGGCGGCATGGTGCTGAATGCCCTGCGCAGCCGCGGCGTCGACGCGCTGCCGTTCGATCCCGCCGAGCGCGGCCTCGATGCGCTGATCGGCGAGCGCTTCGAGCGTGCTTTCATCGCCCTGCACGGGCGTTTCGGCGAGGACGGCACAGTGCAGGGCGTGCTCGAGTGGCTCGGCATCGCGTACACCGGCAGCGGGGTACTGGCCTCGGCGCTCGCGATGGACAAGCTGCGCAGCAAGCTGCTGTGGCGCGCGGAAGGGCTGCCGACGCCGCCGCACGCCGTGCTGACCAAGGATTCGAATCTGCGCACGGTAGCCCGCAAGCTGGGAGTGCCGTTGATGGTCAAGCCGGCGAGCGAGGGCTCCTCGATCGGAATGTCGAAGGTGGGCTCCGCAGCCGGGCTGGACGAGGCTTATGCGCTCGCGGCGAATTACGACCCTGTCGTGATTGCCGAGAAGTTCATCGACGGCACCGAGCTGACCGCCGGCATCCTCGGTGATCAGGTGCTTCCGCTGATCAGGATCGAGACGCCGCGGGACTTCTACGACTACGAGGCCAAGTACATCGCCAACGACACGCGCTATATCGTGCCCTGCGGCCTGTCCGCGGCGCGCGAGCGTGACATGCAGGCCCTGTGCCTGAAGGCATTCCGCGCGCTCGGCTGCAGGGGCTGGGGGCGGGTCGATCTGATGCTCAACCGCCAGGGCCGAGCGTTCCTGCTGGAAGTCAACACGGTGCCCGGCATGACCGACCATTCGCTGGTGCCGAAGGCGGCGCGCGCCGTGGGCATGTCGTACGAGGACCTGTGCCTGAGAATCCTGGAGGCCGCGCATGTGGGATAACCCGCGGCTGCTCAACTCGGCGGCCGGGCTGCTGGTCATCGTCGCTGCGCTGCTGTTCGCGTTCGCGGGATTGCAGCTGCTGCTTCAATCGCCGCTGTTTCCGCTCAGGGAATTGGAGGTCGATCGCGGCCTCAAGCACACCACCCGGCAGGAGATCGAGGCGGCCGTGCGCGACCGCCTCGCCGGCAATTTCTTCGCCGTGGATCTGTCCGGCATTCGCGCCGCGCTCGAGCGGCTGCCATGGGTCAGGCGCGTCACGGTGCGCCGCGTCTGGCCGGACCGGATCGAGGTTGCGGTGGAGGAGCATGTTGCGCTCGCGCGCTGGGGCGACGAGGCGCTGGTCAACACCTACGGCGAACGTTTTCCCGGGCGCAGCCAGGCGCTGCTGCCGGCGTTCCTGGGGCCCGCCGGGACGGAACAGGAAGTGGCCAGGCGCTACGTGCATTTCGCCAGCCTGGTGGCGCCGCTGGGCACCCGTCTCGAGCGGGTCGTGCTCACGCCGCGTCACGCGTGGCAGCTCAGGCTCGCCAGCGGCCTGAACATCATGCTGGGGCGCGACGCGGACTCCGCCGAGCTCCGGCTCGCGCGCTTCGTCGCCGCTTATCCCGAGACGCTCGGCAGGATCGCCCGCCGTCATGCCTACGTCGACCTGCGTTACTCGAACGGCTTCGCATTGCGCACGCCGGAGCTGAGGGGCTGAGGGCCGATGCCGAAAGACAACAAGAACCTCATCGTGGCGCTCGACGTCGGAACCTCCAAAGTGGCTTGCCTCGTCGCCGAGCTGCGCCCGGATGCCTCGCTCGAGATCCTGGGCATGGGGGGCCACGAGTCGAAAGGCCTGAAGAAAGGCGTGGTGGTGAACATCGAGGCCACCGTCGGCGCGATCCAGCGCGCCCTGGAGGAGGCCGAGCTGATGGCCGACTGCAAGATCAGCTCGGCGTTCGTCGGCATCGCCGGCAGCCACATCCGCAGCTTCAATTCCACCGGAATGGTGGCGATCAAGGATCGCGAGGTGAGCGCGCTCGACGTCGAGCGCGCGATCGATACCGCGCGCGCGGTCAACATCCCGACCGACCAGCAGATCCTCCACGTGCTGCGGCAGGAATTCATCATCGACGGCCAGGAGGACGTGCGCGAGCCCATCGGCATGTCGGGAGTCCGCCTGGAAGTGAAGGTGCACATCGTCACGGGTGCGGTGTCGGCGGCGCAGAACATCGTCAAATGCGTGCGGCGCTGCGGGCTCGAAGTGAACGACCTGATCCTGCAGCCGCTCGCTTCCTCGCGCGCGGTGCTGTCAGAGGACGAGAAGGACCTCGGCGTCTGTCTGCTCGACATCGGCGGCGGCACGACCGACATCGCCGTGTTCACGCACGGCGCGATCCGCCATACGGCGGTGATCCCGATCGCCGGCGACCAGATCACCAACGATATAGCAATGGCACTGCGTACGCCGACGCCGGATGCCGAGAACATCAAGATCCGGCACGGCGTGGCGCTGCGCCAGCTCGCGAACGCGAACGACATGATCGAGGTGCCCGGCATCGGCGAGCGCGCGCCGCGCTCGATGTCGCGGCAGACGCTGGCGGAAGTGATCGAGCCGCGGGTGGAGGAGCTGTTTTCGCTGGTGCAGCAGGTGCTGCGCGAGTCGGGATTCGAGGAGCTGCTGTCCTCGGGAGTGGTGCTGACCGGCGGCTCCTCGGTCATGCAGGGCATGGTCGAGCTCGGCGAGGAGATCTTCCATATGCCGGTGCGCGTGGGCGTGCCGCGCTACACCGGCGGCCTCGCGGAGGTGGTGCGCAACGCGCGCTTCGCCACAGCAGTGGGATTGGTGGTGGAAGGCGTGTCGCAGGTGCAGCACGGGCAGCTTTCGCGCCAGAGCGGCTCATTCCGAGCCGCTCTGGCGAGGATGAGGGAGTGGTTTCAAAGAAACTTTTGAGGTCCAAACGGCAAGGAGAAAACAACATGTTCGAGATCGTAGACAGCCAGGCAACAGGGCCGATCATCAAGGTGATCGGAGTCGGCGGCGCGGGAGGCAACGCCGTCAATCACATGATCGAGCAGGGCGTGGAGGGCGTCGAGTTCATCGCCATCAATACCGACGCGCAGGTGCTGTCGCGCAACAAGTCGCGCAACCAGATCCAGCTCGGCACGAGCGGGCTCGGGTCGGGCGCCAGGCCCGAGGAAGCGCGGGCGGTCGCGGTTGCCGAGCGCGAGCGGCTGGAGGAGGCAGTTGCCGGCGCACACATGGTGTTCATCACCGCCGGCATGGGCGGCGGCACCGGCACTGGCGCAGCGCCGGTCATCGCCGAGGTAGCGCGCTCGCTCGGCATTCTCACGGTCGCGGTGGTGACCAAGCCGTTCACCTTCGAGGGCTCCAAGCGCATGAAGACCGCCGAGCAGGGCCTGGAGGAGCTTGCGCCGCACGTCGATTCGCTGATCGTCATCCTCAACGACAAGCTCGAGGAGGTGCTCGGCGAGGACGTGACGCAGGAAGACGCCTTCAAGGCGGCCGACGACGTGCTCAATAACGCGGTCGCCGGGATCGCCGAGATCATCAATCTGCCCGGATTGGTGAACGTCGACTTTCAGGACGTGCGCACTGTCATGTCGGAGCAGGGCATGGCGATGATGGGCTCGGCGGTGGCGAGCGGCATCGACCGGGCGCGCATCGCCGCGGAGCAGGCGATTGCCTGCCCGTTGCTCGAGGGCGTCAACCTGGCCGGCGCGCGCGGCGTGCTGGTGAACATCACCGCCTCGCGCGCCAGCCTCAAGCTGCGCGAAACCAAGGAGGTGATGAACATCATCCGTACCTTTGCCGCGGAGGACGCCACCATCATCTACGGCGGCGTGTACGACGACGCTCTGGCCGACAACCTGCGCGTCACGGTGGTCGCCACCGGCCTCGGACTGACGGCGGCAGCGCGCCAGCCCAAGCCCCAGCTCGTGCATTCGCAAAAGACCGGTACTGACAACATGCCGGTCGGCGCGGTGGACTACAACCGGCTGGACCAGGTGCCGGCGGTTATCCGCCGCAACCGCGCCTCGACGGTTGAAGCGCTGCAGCAGTCGGGCGTCGACAAGTACGACATCCCGGCTTTTTTGCGCAAGCAGGCCGACTAGCACGGGGGGTCGCATGGCGGCGACATCGCAGGGCGGCGGCAACGACGCGCCGAACCTCAGCGCGGAAGCGCTGTTCGGTTCGCTTTTTGAGCAGTCTGCAATGGGAATAGCGGTTTTTTCCCTGGGCGGCCGCTTTCTGCGCGCCAACGCCGCAATGTGCCGGATGCTCGGTTACGGCGAGCAAGAACTCCTGCAGAAGACGCACCTCGATGTCATGCACCTGGATGACCTGGAAGCCGCGGCGATGTCGCGCGCGCAGGTCATCTCGGGCAAGGCAAAGCCGCGCACCCGCGAAAGGCGCTACCTGCACAAGGACGGATCCACGGTCTGGGCATGCGTTGCCGGCGCGGTGGTCCGCGACGGCGCGGGGGCGCCCTTGTGCACCATGGCGATCGTCAACGACGTCAGCAGCCTCAGGCGGGCGGTAAAAACCAACGAGCAGCGCTTTCGCCGCATGGTCGACATGAGCTCGGACTGGTACTGGATGCAGGACCAGAACTTTCATTTTGTCGACGTGCCGGGCCTCGACCTGCCTGAGCTCGACACCGATGTCGTCATCGGCAAGGCGCGCTGGGAGATCCCGGGTCTTGCCGCGCTGCCGGAAAAAGCCTGGGAGCAGCACCGTGGCCGGCTCGAGCGCCACGAGTCGTTTTCCGATTTCGTCTTCCTGCGCTACAACAGCTCGGGGCAGCTGCGCTATCTCAGCGTGAGCGGCGAGCCGATCTTCGACGAGCAGGGCAGGTTCAAGGGCTACCACGGCATCGGGCGCGACATCACCGAACGGGCGAGCAGCCAGAAGGCGCTCGAAAAAAGCGAGGCGCGCTACCGCATGCTGTTCGACATTCACCCGCAACCCATGTGGGTGGTGGATGCAAGAACGCTCGAGTTCCTCGCCGTGAACGGGGCGGCAATCCGCCTCTACGGCTACTCAAAGGAGGAATTCCTCTCGATGGCCGCCGACCAGATCCGGCCGGAGGAGGACGTGGCGGGTCTGCTCAAGGCCTTCGAAGACCATAGCTCCAACTACCGGGAACGCGTGTGGCGGCACAGGAAGAAAAATGGCGAGCTCATCCACGTCAAGGTGGTGTCCTTCAATCTAGAATTCGACGGCCGGGCCGCGCGGCTCGGGGTGATCGAAGACCTCACCGAGCGGATGAAGGCCGAACAGAGGGCGCTGGAAAGCGAAAAGCGCTACCAGGCGCTCCTCATCGACCGGGAGCGCGGCGGCGGCTGAAGGGCGAGCGCAAGGCTTGTCCGCTACAATGCGCTGCCAGCATGTTCCGTCAGCGAACTCTCAAGTCACTCGTCAGTGCCTCCGGCGTCGGGCTGCACACCGGCCAGAAGGTGCGCATGACGCTGCGGCCGGCGCCGGCCGACAGCGGCATTGTTTTCCGGCGCGTGGACCTGGCGTCGCCGCTCGACATTCCGGCGCGGGCAGACCTGGTGGGCGAAACGAAGCTGTCGTCGTGCCTAGTGCGCGAAGGAGTCAAGATCTACACCGTCGAGCACTTGATGTCCGCGCTCGGCGGCCTCGGCGTCGACAACGCCTACGTCGACCTGGACGCGCCCGAGGTGCCGATCATGGACGGCAGCGCCGCGCCGTTCGTCCTTCTGCTGCAGCAGGCCGGCATCACGGAGCAGGGCGCGCCCAAGCGCTTCCTGCGCGTCACGCGCCGCGTTGAAGTCAAGGACGGCGACAAATGGGCGCGGCTCGAGCCCTACGACGGCTACAAGCTCGCGTTCTCGATCGAATTCAAGCACCCGGTGATCGAGCGCTCGACGCAGTCGGTTGCGGTGGACTTCGCCGAGACGTCGTACCTGAAGGAGATTGCGCGTGCGCGCACTTTCGGCTTCATGCACGAAGTCGAAGACCTGCGCGAAAGCGGGCTCGCATTGGGCGGCGGCCTTGACAACGCGCTGGTGCTGGACGAATACCGGGTGCTCAACAGCGACGGCCTGCGCTTCGCCGACGAATTCATCCGGCACAAGCTGCTCGACGCCATTGGCGATCTGTACCTCCTCGGACGCCCGCTGCTTGGCGCCTTCAGCGCGCACAAGTCGGGCCACTCGCTCAACAACAGGCTGCTGCGCGCGCTGCTCGCGGACGGCGCCGCGCTGGAAACGGTGACCTTCGAGCGCGCGGAGGAAGCGCCCGCCGGCGTCGCCCGGCTCGTCGCCCAATTTACCTAGGTGCTGCTGGTCCGCATCATCGGGTTGCTGACCGCAATCGCGCTCGGCACCTCGGTGCTGCTCTGGCTGATGACCGGCGAGCGCAAATGGCTGACCATGGCCTGGCGGATTTTCAGGATCGCGGTTTTCGTGGTCTTGCTGATCCTGCTGCTTTATCTTGCGGAGCGGCTCGTGCAGGGGGTCTAGGGCGAATCGCGCCGCGTCGCTCAAGCAGCGTGCGCAGCGCCTCGCGTGCCGGTGAATCTGTCATGCTTTCGTAGAGATTCCGCAAAGATTCGAGCGTACGTGTGGATAAATGCACACTTTTTTGCCTCGCAACATCGTCCTTAGTTGTCCTGTTTGGTTGCACCCTCACTGAAACTGAATTAACCTGCCAGCGCCGCTCGGACAAGTAGCGGCACAGGGATGGAGCCAGCAATTTGAGCTTGGCCGCAGCCGCGGAATTCGCGGCGACGAGGACCACCTCTCCGTCCCTGAAGTTGGCTACGCGGGCCTGGCGCGCCAGGTCCAACGGGAGGAAGTCGGTAACCAGCCCGGCGAGCGCGCGAATGTCTCGCGCCTTCGCGAGGACGGGTTGCAGTTCGCCCTCGGCCGCAAGAATGCGGTCGAGTCTGGGAAGTCGCACGGAAGTAGCGTGCTCGGGAGGCAGAGTCGTGCAGATTATCCTGATCTCTGACCGTCTGGCCAAGGCGCGGTCAGTGACACTTTCGCTGCGCCACCTGGTGGGCAGCGCGCTGCTCGCCGTCGCTTTGCTCTTCGCCGGAACCGTCGCGCTTTACTGGATCTCGCTGCGCTACGCGGCGGAGGTGCGCATTCCGGTGCTGCAACAACTGGTGCTTGCTGCCCAGGAATCCGAGGCGGAGCGGGCGCGCAGCTTCGTGCAGCAAAACCTGAACGCGATGGCCGTCAAGCTGGGAGAAATGCAGGCGCAGCTCACGCGCCTCGATGCTCTCGGCGAGCGTCTTTCCTCGCTCGCGGGAATGCGGCCGCAGGAGTTCCGCCTCTCCGAGGCCCCCGGGCTCGGCGGCGCCGCCCCCACGCTCATGCCGCCGCAGAATCTTTCGCTCGCCGACTTCAACGAGAAGCTGCTTACGCTTTCGCAGCAGGTGGAAAGCCGCAATGACATGCTCGGCGTGCTGGAAGCGCAACTCTTCGAGCAGGCGGTGAAGAAGAAACTCATGCCGACGATGCTGCCGGTAGCGGCGCCCTACAACGCTTCCGGATTCGGCAAGCGCATCGACCCGTTCACCGGGCAGTGGGCGCTGCACGAAGGCATCGACTTCCTCGCCGACGCCGGCTCGCCGGTCGTCTCCGCGGCGGCGGGCGTGGTGCAATTCGCAGGCTTCCACCCGCAGTACGGCTATGTCATCGACATCGATCACGGCAATGACCTGGTGACGCGGTACGCGCACCTTTCCAAGCTGTTCGTGAAGGAAGGCGAGGTCCTGCAGCGCGGCCGCCGCATCGCCCTCACGGGCAATACCGGCCGCTCGACCGGTCCGCACCTGCATTTCGAAGTGCGGTTCCGCGGCGCGGCGCAGAATCCTGCGAAGTTTCTCGTTCTTTCCAACGCCGTAGCGCACGCGCAGTAGCGGCGCCGCCCCGGAGCCTGCTCCGAGGCGTGATAAAATTCTGCATTTTTCGGGGGTTGTAACGCCTCGCCCCCGAGTTCATGAAGATCATCGACTTCCTCCGCAAGCTCCTCGAGGTCCTCTGGAGCGTCCCGACGCGGCTGTTCGGCAGCCGCAACGAGCGCCTGCTCAAGCATTATTCGGGTGCCGTCGCACGAATCAATGCGCTGGAGCCTGAGATCTCCAAGCTGTCGGACGCTGCCTTGGCGGCGAAGACCGACGAGCTAAAGAAGCGCTATGCGGAAGCTGCGACGCTAGAGCAGCTGCTGCCCGAAGCTTTCGCAGTCGTGCGCGAGGCGGCAAAGCGCACGCTGCGCATGCGCCACTTCGACGTGCAGCTGGTCGGCGGCATGGTGCTGCACGACGGCAAGATCGCCGAGATGAAGACCGGCGAGGGCAAGACGCTGGTGGCGACGCTACCCGCGTATCTCAACGCCCTGACTGGCGCCGGCGTGCACATCGTCACGGTGAACGACTATCTTGCGAGCCGCGACGCGGACTGGATGGGCAAGATCTATCGCTTCCTGGGCCTGAGCGTCGGCGTGAACCTGCCGCACATGGAGCCGGCGGACAAAAGGAAGGCCTACGCGGCGGACATCACCTACGGGACCAACAACGAGTTCGGCTTCGACTATCTGCGCGACAACATGGCGATGCACGTCGACGAGCGCTTCCAGCGCGGGCTGCATTACGCCATCGTCGACGAGGTCGATTCGATCCTGATCGACGAGGCGCGCACGCCGCTCATCATCTCCGGCCAGGCCGAGGACCGCACCGAGATCTATCAGAAAATGAACGCGGTGGCGCCGCTGCTGACGCGGCAGAAGGAGGAGAAGAAGCCCGACCAGCCGGAGCCGCCCGGCGACTTCTTCGTCGACGAGAAGAACCACCAGATCCTGCTCTCGGAGAGCGGGCATCAGAAGGCCGAGGAGATCCTGGCGCGCATCGGCATGCTGCCGCAGGGCGCGAGTCTGTACGAGCCGGCGTACATCAACCTGGTGCACCAGTTGTATGCCGCGCTGCGCGCGCATCACCTGTTCCACCGCGACCAGCATTACGTAGTGCAGAACGACGAGGTGATCATCGTCGACGAGTTCACCGGCCGGCTGATGCAGGGAAGACGCTGGTCGGACGGCCTGCACCAGGCGGTGGAAGCGAAGGAGAACGTGGCGATCCAGAACGAGAACCAGACGCTCGCCTCGATCACCTTCCAGAACTATTTCCGCATGTACCGCAAGCTCGCCGGAATGACCGGCACCGCCGACACCGAGGCCTACGAGTTCCAGCAGATCTACGGCCTCGAGACGGTAGTGATCCCGACGCACATGGACATGATCCGCGAGGATCGGCAGGACCAGGTGTACCGCACGGCGAAGGAGAAATACCACGCCGTAATCCGGGACATCGAGAACTGCCACGAGCGCGGCCAGCCGGTGTTGGTCGGCACCACCTCGATCGAGAACTCGGAGCTGCTTTCCGGGCTGCTTGGCAAGGAGAAGCTCGCCCACCAGGTGCTGAACGCCAAGCAGCACGCGCGCGAAGCCGAGATCGTCGCCCAGGCCGGCCGGCCGAAGATGATCACCATCGCCACTAACATGGCGGGCCGCGGCACCGACATCGTGCTCGGCGGCAGCGTCGAGAAGCAATGCGAGCTGATCGAAGCCATCGAGAACCTGCCGCCCGAGGAAAAGAAGCTGCGGGCCGAAACGCTGCGCAGCGAGTGGCAGGCGCTGCACAACCAGGTGGTCAGCGCGGGCGGCCTGCACATCATCGGCACCGAGCGCCACGAGTCGCGGCGCATCGACAATCAGCTGCGCGGCCGCTCTGGCCGCCAGGGCGATCCGGGCAGCTCGCGCTTCTACATGTCGCTCGAGGATCCGCTGCTCAGGATCTTCGCCGGCGACCGCATCAACCGGATCATGGTGATGCTGAAGATGCCCGAGGGCGAGGCGATCGAGCATGCCATGGTGACCCGCTCGATCGAGAGCGCGCAGCGCAAGGTCGAGGCTAGGAACTTCGACATCCGCAAGCAGCTCCTCGAGTACGACGACGTCGCCAACGACCAGCGCAGGGAAATCTACGCGCAACGCAACGAGATTCTTGATGCAAAAGACGTTTCCGCCCTGGTGACGAGGTTGCGCGCCGGCGTCATCGCGGACATTTTCCGCCAGTTCGTACCCGAAGAATCCGTGGAGGAGCAGTGGGACATGGCGGGCCTCGAGACCGCGCTGAAGGCCGAGCTCCATCTCGAGCTGCCGCTGCGCGGCTGGCTGGAGGCGGAGCCGGAGCTGGATGACGAGGGGCTGCTCGAGCGCATTACCGAAAAGGCGCAAGCAGCCTACCAGGCCAAGATCCCGGTCGGCGCCGAGGAGTCATTTCGCCAGTACGAGCGTTACGTGACGCTGCAGATCATCGATGCACACTGGCGCGAGCACCTCGCCGCGCTCGACCATCTGCGCCAGGGAATTCACTTGCGCGGCTACGCGCAAAAGAACCCCAAGCAGGAGTACAAGCGCGAGGCGTTCGAGCTGTTCGGCGCGATGGTCGAGGCGGTGAAGCTCGAGGTGACGAAGACTCTGACCGCGGTCGAGATCCGCACGCGGGAGGAAGTGCCGCAGGCCGACGACAGCCAGCACGTCGAGAATATCAGGATGCAGCATGCCGACTTCGAAGAGGCGGTCGTCGGCGACGGCAACGGCGACACCGCGATCGCGGAGGCGGCGACCAAGAAGAAGGCGCAGCCGATCGTGCGCCACACGCAGAAGGTCGGCCGCAACGATCCCTGCCCCTGCGGTTCGGGCAAGAAATACAAGCACTGCCACGGCAAACTGACCTAATGGCGGTC
>DATILQ010000131.1:0-5033 GCA_035476235.1 Burkholderiales bacterium | reverse complement strand
TACGAGCCCGACCCGGTCTGGGCGGCGGTCGAGGCGCACCTCGGCGGCGCCGACGGCATCACCGTGCACCTGCGCGAGGACCGGCGCCACATCCAGGACGAGGACGTGAGGCGCCTGCGCGAGCTGACCCACATCCGGCTGAACCTCGAGATGGCCGCCACCGACGAAATGGTCGGCATCGCGCGCCGGATCAAGCCCGAGATGGCGATGCTGGTGCCCGAAGGCCGGCACGAGATCACCACCGAGGGCGGTCTCGATATCGCGTCGCAGGAAACGAAGCTCAGGCAGGCGGTCGCGCGCCTGGCCGAGGCCGGCATCGTGGTCTCGGTGTTCATCGACGCCGAGGTGCGGCAGGTGGAGGCGGCCGGCCGCATCGGCGCAGCGGTGTGCGAAGTGCATACCGGACCGTATGCCCACGCCTTCCATTCGAAGGGGCGCGACGAGGAGAGCCCGGCGGTGGTGGCCGAGCTCGAGCGCATCCGGCGCGCCGGCGAGGCCATTCGCTCGCTCGGCATGCGGTTCAACGCCGGCCATGCGCTCAACTACTTCAACGTCGAGCCGGTCGCCCGGCTGCCCGGGGTACGCGAGCTGCACATCGGCCATGCCATCGTCAGCCGCGCGCTGTTCGTGGGCATGCGCGAGGCGGTGCGCGAAATGAAGCAGCTGATGATCCAGGCGGCGCGGTGATCTACGGCGTCGGCACCGACGTGGTCGAAATCGCGCGCATTGAAAATGCCCTGGCGCGCTACGGAGAACGCTTTGCGCGCCGCATTCTTTCCGAGTCCGAATTCAGCCGATTCAAGAACCACCGCCTGCCCGCCGCCTACCTCGCCAAGCGCTTTGCCGCCAAGGAGGCGTTCGTCAAGGCGCTGGGCACCGGCATCCACGCGCCGGCCAACTGGCATGGCGTGTGGGTGAAGAATCTCCCTTCGGGACAACCGGTGCTGCAATTTTCCAGGGAACTGGAAGATCTCCTGAAGCAAAAACAAATCCTGCGGGCCCACGTCTCGCTGTCCGATGAACGGGGCGTGGCGTTCGCCACGGTGATCCTGGAGTGCGCAGGCTAAGGCGCCCGCTCGGGCCGGCGGTGATCGATGTCGCCGGCATGGCCATGACCGACGAAGAGCGCGAGCGACTCCGGCATCCGGCGGCAGGCGCGGTCATTTTATTTTCCAGAAACTATGAAAATCCGCAGCAGCTGCTCGTCTTGTGCGAGGAAATAGAAGGGCTACGCGCGCCGGCGCTGCCGGTCTGCGTCGACCACGAAGGCGGGCGGGTACAGCGATTTCGGGAAGGTTTCACGGCGATTCCGCCGATGCGAGAGCTCGGCAAGCTGTGGGACCGCGACCGCGAGGCGGCGCGCGAGGCGGCGCGCAGCGCCGCCTACATCATCGCCGCGGAGCTTTCCGCCCACGGCGTGGATTTCAGCTTCGCGCCGGTGCTCGACCTCGACTACGGGTCGTGCGCGGCCATCGGCGATCGGGCGCTGCACTTCGACCCCAACGCGGTCGGCGCGCTCGGCGCCTGCATCGTGCAGGGATTCGCGGCCGCGGGCATGGCCGCGGTCGGCAAGCACTTTCCGGGTCACGGCTTTGCGCCGCTCGATTCCCATGTGGAGGTGCCTCGCGATGACAGGCCGTTAAAGGACATTTTTTCAAAGGATGTTCTGCCTTACCGCAAGGCGATCGAGGCAGGCCTGGCTGCGGTCATGCCCGCGCATGTGATTTACACGCAGGCGGATCCCGAGCCCGCGGGTTACTCCAGGTACTGGCTGCAGGAAGTGCTGCGCGGCAAGCTCGGCTTCGAGGGCCTCGTCTTCAGCGACGACCTGTCGATGGCCGGCGCGAGCACTGCGGGCGGGATAGCGGAGCGCGCGCGCGCCGCGCTCGCCGCGGGCTGCGACATGGTGCTGTTATGCAATGACCCGCCGGGCCAGGCGCGGCTGCTCGAGTCGCTGGGCGATCTGCCGCTCGCTCGCCCGGAGCGGCTCGAGCGGATGAGGAAGAAGGGCGGCAGAGACCTGAGAAAGGGCGTCGCCTACCGGGAAGCGCTTCAGGCCCTTTCCATATAGGTGCCTTCGTTGGTGTCGACCTTGATCTTCTCGCCCTTGTTGATGAAGGGCGGCACCTGGACCGTGATCCCGGTCTCCATCTTCGCCGGCTTGAAGGTATTGGTCGCGGTGGCGTTCTTGATGCCGGGCTCGGTGTCGACCACGGTCAGCACCACCGAGGGCGGAATTTCAATGCCGATCGGCCGGCCGTTGTAGAAGTTGATCTGCACGTCGGTGTTGGGCAGCAGGTAGCCGGCCTGTCCCTCGAGGAACTCGGCCGGCAGCGACAGCTGCTCGTAGTTCTCCTTGTCCATGAATACGTAGCTGTCGCCGTCCTGGTAGAGATACTCCATGTCGCGCGGGTCGACGAAGGCGCGCTCGACCTTGTCCTCCGTGCGGAAGCGCTGGTTGGTCTTGGTGCCGGCCTCGATGTCCTTCATCTCGACCTGCATGAAGGCGCCGCCGCGGCCGCCGACGTGGACGTGGTAGGACTTGAGCACGCGCCAGATGCGCTTGTCCCACTCGAGCAGGTTTCCGGGGCGGATCTGGACTGCTTCGACCTTGGCCATGACATTTACCGCTGGCTGCGAAAAGGGCGCGAATTCTACACGATTTATAATCAACTCATCGTGTTCGACGCCAAATCCTTCGTCGCCGGGCTGCCGAATCTGCCCGGCGTGTACAGGATGCTCGGCGCGCGGGGCGAGGCGCTCTATGTCGGCAAGGCGAGGGACCTGAAGAAGCGGGTCGGCTCGTATTTCCACAAGCAGGCCTCGAGCCCGCGCATCCAGATGATGCTGTCGCAGGTCGCGAGCGTCGAGGTGACGGCGAGCCGTTCCGAGGGCGAGGCGCTGCTGCTCGAGAACAACCTCATCAAGAGCCTCGCGCCGCGCTACAACATCCTGTTCCGCGACGACAAGTCCTATCCGTACCTGACCGTCACCGGGCACGAGTTCCCGCGCCTCGGGTTCCACCGCGGCGCGAAGGACCGGCACAACCGCTACTTCGGCCCGTTTCCGCACGCCTACGCGGTGCGCGAAAGCATCCAGCTCCTGCAGCGCGTGTTTCGCTTGCGCACCTGCGAGGACACGGTGTTCGCGAACCGCTCGCGCCCCTGCCTGCTGCACCAGATCCACCGCTGCACCGCGCCTTGCACCGGCCTGATTTCGGCCGGGCAGTACGCCGAGGATGTGGCAAACGCGGTGCTGTTCCTCGAGGGGCGCGAGGACGATGTGATCCGCGGCCTGAGCGACAAGATGAACGCCGCCGCCGACGCGCAGCACTACGAGAAGGCGGCCGCGTATCGCGACCAGGTCCGCGCGCTCTCGCGGGTGCAGGCGCGCCAGTACGTGGAATCCAACCGCGGCGTGGACGCCGACGTCGTCGCCTGCGCCATCGAGGGCGGCATCGCCTGCGTCAACCTGGTGATGATCCGCGGCGGCCGGCATGTCGGCGACCGCAGCTTCTTCCCGTCGAACGCCGAGGGTGCCACCGCCGGCGAGGTGGTGGCCGCGTTTCTCGAGCAGCATTATCTCGATCAGCCGCTGCCGGCGCTGGTGGTGACCAGCGAACCGGTGGAACTCGAAAATGCGAATGTCGTAAACCCCTCTCACGGCGAGCGCCGCGTCTGGCTTGAAATGGCGTGCAAGAACGCGGCGCTGGCGATCGCCCAGCGCGTGCGCGACCGCGCCACGCAGGAAGGGCGGCTGCAGGCGCTGCGCGAGGCGCTCGGGCTGCCCGAGGGCGTGCAGCGCATCGAATGCTTCGACGTCAGCCACACGATGGGTGAAGCGACGGTGGCCTCGTGCGTGGTCTACGACCGCCAGCAGATGCAGAAATCGGAATACCGCCGCTTCAACATCCACGACGTCACGCCGGGCGACGACTACGCGGCGATGCGCCAGGTGCTCTCGCGGCGCTACGAGCGCGTCAACGCGGAGGCGGGCAAGATCCCGGACCTGGTGCTGATCGACGGCGGCAGGGGCCAGGTGTCCGCCGCCAAGGCGGCCATGGTCGAGCTGGGCATGAACGACGTTGCGGTCGTCGGGGTCGCCAAGGGCCCCGCACGCAAGCCCGGGCTCGAGGAGCTGATCATCGAATCCGAGGCGCGCACGCTGCGGCTCGCGCCCGCGCATCCCGGCCTGCACCTGATCCAGGCGATCCGCGACGAGGCGCATCGCTTCGCCATCGTCGGGCACCGGGCGCGGCGCGGCAAGGCGCGCACGCGCTCGATGCTGAACGAGATCCCGGGCATCGGCGCCAAGCGCCGCCAGGCGCTGATCGAGCACTTCGGCGGCCTGCGCGGCGTCGAGGCGGCGGCCATCGACGATATCGCGAAAGTCGAGGGGATCAGCCGGCCGCTCGCCGAGCGCATCTACCGGCACCTGCACGAAGCGGCGAGCCCATGATGCCGCTCAACGTCCCGAACCTGCTCACGCTGTCGCGGATCATCCTGATTCCGCTGATCATCGCCATTTTCTACCTGCCCGACGAATGGCTTTCTTTTTCCGGCAAGAACATGACCGCCACCGCGATCTTCATCTTCGCCGCGGTGACCGACTGGCTGGACGGCTACCTCGCGCGCAAGCTCAACCAGATGTCGGCTTTCGGGGCTTTTCTCGACCCGGTCGCCGACAAGCTGATCGTGGTTGGCGCGCTGGTGGTGCTCCTGAAGCTGGGCCGGGTGGACATGGTGGTCGCGCTCATCATCATCGGCCGCGAGATCGCGATCTCCGCGCTGCGCGAGTGGATGGCCACGCTCGGGCAGGGCAAGAGCGTCGCGGTCGCCTTCATCGGCAAGCTGAAGACGGTATTGCAGATGGTGGCGATTCCAATGCTGCTGTTCGACGATCGCCTGTTCGGGTTGATCGACTGCTACGTGCTCGGCACCCTGCTGATCTATGTCGCCGCGCTGCTCACGGTGGTGTCGATGCTTTACTACCTGCGCCGCGCACTGCCGCTGCTGCGGGGTTGAGGTATAATT
>DATILQ010000130.1:0-18451 GCA_035476235.1 Burkholderiales bacterium | reverse complement strand
GCGCGCCAGCTTCTCCAGGCAGAAGAAGCTCGCGCCGTAGTCCATCATCGCATGCCAGTCGAGCCGGCGCACCATGTCCTTTTCCTTTTCCGTCAGGCACTGCATCGCCTGATCGGGGTCTGCCAGGAACAGGCTTCTCATTTTCTCGTCGGTAAACGAATGAAGGAAGCGGTTCAGCCGCAGAGCGCGGGCGCTGAGCTCGAGATCGAACACGTACTTCTTCATTCGATCAGGGGGGCGGCAAAGAAAAACGTGGTCTGTCCCTGATTTTGAGTCATTCGAAGAGCGCCACCGCCATCGCGGTGGTCATGGGCAGGTAGTAGCTCTGGTGGATCTTGCGCGCGCCGGGAGCGAGCGCGCCGCGCATGATGAGCCACATGATCACCTCGGCGCCCTCGTTGCCGCCGAGCCGCATGTAGTCCTCCAGCGGCATGCGCGCCAGCCGCTCGGGATCGCGGTCGATGAGCTCGAGGAACTCCAGGTCCCATTTCTCGTTGTTGAACCCGGCACGCTCGCCGATCATCTGGTGCGACAGGCCCCCGGTGCCGACGACGGCCACCTTGAGGTCCTCGGGATACGACTCGATCGCCTTTCTCAACGCGATGCCGAGCTTGTAGCAGCGGCCCGGCCTGGGCAGCGGGTGCTGCAGGACGTTGACCACGAGCGGCACGACCTTCGCGGGCCAGTCCGGCTTGGTCGGCCACATCATGGTGAGCGGCGAATGCAGGCCGTGATCGAGCGGCAGATCCTGGAAGATCGCGAGGTCGAACTCGTCGTTCACCAGCGACCGGGCGATATGCCGCGCCAGGGGAGCATGCCCCTTCAAGGATGGAATGGAGCGCGCCCCGAGGCCTTCGTCGGCGATGCGGTACTCCTCGCTCACGCCCAGCGCGAAGGTCGGGTAGTGGTCGAAGAAAAAAGTGGTGGCGTGATCGTTGAAGCAGAAGAACAGCACGTCGGGCTTGCGCTCGGCGAGCCACTTCGCCACCGGCTCGTAGCCCTTGAACAGCGGCTTCCAGTCAGGGTCGTCCTGCTTGCCCTTGTCGAAAGCGATGCCGATGGTCGGGACGTGCGAGGTGCCGATGCCGCCGATGATTTTCGCCATGTCAGAAGCCGTAGAGCCGCGCCGGGTTGTCCACCAGGATTTTATGCTGCAGCGCCGGCTCCGGCGCCATCTGCGCGAAGAGATCGACCAGGTCGCCGTCGTTCGGCATGTGCTTCACGTTCGGATGAGGCCAGTCGGTGCCCCACAGGATCCGGTCGGGCGCCGTCTCGATCAGGGCGCGCGCGAACGGCACCGCGTCGGTGAACGGCGGCCCTTTCGACGACACGCGCTCGGCGCCGCACACCTTCACCCAGCAGTTCCCGTTTTTCATGAACTCGAGCAGGGTCTTGAACGGTTTTTGCTCCAATCCTTCTCTCGCCTGCACCCGTCCCATGTGGTCGATCACCATG
Source organism: Burkholderiales bacterium (assembly GCA_035476235.1). GTDB lineage: Bacteria > Pseudomonadota > Gammaproteobacteria > Burkholderiales > SG8-39 > SCGC-AG-212-J23. The sequence goes on along the minus strand of DATILQ010000130.1, from coordinate 16,996 downwards.
GGAACGGGCAAATTCATGAATTCGCTTCTGAGCTCCACCAGATCGGTTGAATCGAGATGCAGGATCAGATGCCAACCCATAGCCTTCACCCGCTGCACGGTTTTTCTGAACAACCCTAAATCGGGCCGTCCGCCGAGGTGTTTCACGAAATTGAAGCGCACGCCGCGGATGCCGCCTTCATGCATCCTCCGGAATTCCCGGTCTCCATACGATTCATCGATGATCGCGGTGCCGCGGTAGCGCCCCTTCGAGCGCGCGATGGCGTCGAGCGTGACGCGCATGTCGGTGCCATGGCAGCTCGCGTGGACGATCACCGCCCGCTCGATCCTTAGTGTCTTGTGTAATTTTTGAAGCCGTTCAAAGGGAGCGTCCGGAGGGCAATAGGGAGCATCGGGAGCGTAGGGAAATTTCTCCGCGGGGCCGAAAACATGGCAGTGCGCATCGCAGGCGAGCGGCGGCGGCTGGAATTTCGGCGTGCGGGTGCGAGGGTCGGGCGGTGCTGTGGTTTTCACGCTGTTACTGTATCTTATCGACCCCATGAAACTCGGCATGTTCATGATGCCGCTGCACCCGCCGCAGCGGAAGCCCGCGGAGACCTACGCGGAGGATCGTGAAGCGATCTTGCTGGCTGATCGGCTCGGCTATTGCGAAGCGCTGGTCGGAGAGCACGTCACGGATCTGGCCGAGAACGTCACCTCGTGCCTGATGTTCCTCGCCAGCCTCGCGCACGACACGAAGAACATCGTGCTCGGCAGCGGCACCCTCAACATGCCGAACACGCACCCCGCGCACGTCGCGGCGCAGGTGGCGATGATCGATCACCTGCTGCAGGGCCGCTTCATCATGGGCATCAGCCCCGGCGGCCTGATGTCGGACGCCGAGGCCTTCGGCAACTACAAGAAGGACCGCAACGCGATCTTCCTCGAGTCGATCAACATGGTGCTCGACATCTGGGCGGGGAGCGCGCCCTACAACCTGTCGGGGCGGTACTTCTCGGTCACCACCGCGAACACGCAGATCCCGGAGATCGGACAGGGCGCGATCCTCAAGCCTTACCAGAAGCCGCATCCCCCGATCGTGGTGACGGCGGTCGCGCCGCATTCCAAGGGCGTGACCGAGGCCGCGAAGCGCGGCTGGAAGCCGATCTCGGCCAACTTCCTGCTGCCGCAATGGGTGGCGAGCCATTGGCCGCGCTACCAGGAAGGATGCAAGGCCGTTCAAAAGGAAGCGCAAGCTGCGGACTGGCGCGTCGCGAAATCGATCTTCGTCGCCGACGACGACAAGGTCGCGAAGCGCTATGGCCATGGCCCCGAAGGCCCGTACTACTTCTATTTCAAGCAGCTGATCCGCAAGCTGGTCGGCTTCGGCGGGCGCTCGAACCTGTTCAAGCTCGACCCGTCGGAGCCCGACTCGAGCATCACCGCCGACACGATGACGCCGAAGCTGGTGCTCGCCGGCACGGTGGGGAGCGTCGTCGACCAGATCCTCGCCTTCCGCGAAACGACGGGCGATTTCGGCACGCTTTACTACGCCTGCCACGACTGGGTGGACCCGGCGCTCGGCCGGCGCTCGATGCAGCTGATGGCCGAGAAAGTGATGCCGCGGGTGAACGCGGCAATCGCCAAGTCAGGGGTTAACCGGCTCCAGAAGCAGGTGCACCAGGGCTAGCTGGCCTTTCGCAACCGATTGCAATCCTCTCAGCAAGGCAGGCCGTAGCTCGCCGGGCTTCTCTACTTTCTCGCCTTGGCCGCCGAAGGCGCGCGCCAGCGCGACGTAATCGGGCTTCGGTTCGATCGAGGTGCCGGCAAACTTCTTCGTGCGCACTGCGTCGCCGTTCGGGTATTCCCTCACGACGTCGCCTTTCTGGGAAAGGTATCCCGCGTTGTCGAAAAGCAGGATCAGGAGCGGCAGCCGGTGCTCCTGCGAAGCGCCCAACGACGCGGGGACCGGGTTGTAGTGGAACGCCCCGTCGCCGATCGCCATGATCACCGTGCGCTCGGGGAGAGCGTGCTTGACGCCGAGCGCCATCCCCAACCCCATGCCGAGCCCGCCGTAGCTGGTTTCGAAGAAGCTGCCCGGCTGCAGGCGATCGAGCAGCCGCACCAAGTCCAGCCGATGGGTGATCGTCTCATCGACGAAGATCGCATCGGGCGGCATGACCTCGTTGAGTTCGTGCCCGACCCAGCGGTTATCGAGCGTCTTCTTCTCGCCGGCCGCACGGGCCTGCGCGCGCAGCTCGTTGCGCCGTTTTTCATGCCGGCCGCGCCAGCGCTCGATAGACGCCTTGCGGGAATTCAAGGGAACGATTTTTTTCACCTGCCCGACGAGCGCAGCAAGCGAAGCGTCGAGCTCGCCCGCCACGATCAGGTCGGTCCGGAACCCCCAGAAGGGCAGGTTGGAATGCAGCGGGTCCTCGCCCAGGACGGCGACCCGGGTGCGCGGCCCGGGAAGCGCCGACGGCGGATGCCATGGCGCCACCGCCTCCACGAGAAACACGAGGTCCGCCTCGCGCAGCACCTCCCCCATCTCCTCGGCGACCACGCCGCCGTAGAGCGGATGGTCGCGCGGGAAATTGACGTAATAGGGCTGCCACGCATCGAGCACCGGCGCCCCCAGCAGCTCGGCGATTGCAACCAGAGATTGAACTGCGGAGCTGCTTTTGCCCGCCTCCTCGGTGATGATGACCGGATTCCTGGCCTCGGTCAGCGCGTGCGCCAGGTCTTCGATCGCCGCCGGCGCTGCAGCCGGCGGCACGGCGAGCACGGCCGCGGGTGCATCGGCGCTCATCGCCTCCATCAGGAATTCGGTCGGCACCGAGACGAAGACCGGCCCTCTCGGGGCCGCCATCGCCAGCTGGCAGGCGCGCTGGACGGTATGCGGCAGGATCACGCTGGTGTTGAGCCCGAAGCTCCATTTCACGCAGTGCTCCATCAGGCGCGCCGGCCCGCCGACGTCGGTGAGCAGCCGCAGCCACTGGCGCCCCATGACCGAGTGCGCCCCCTCGGCAAAGCCGATCGATTCGCCGGCGAGCACCACCATTGGAATGCGCTCATGGAGCGCGGCGCGCACGCCCATCGTGGCGTGAAGCGCGCCGACCGTGGTGTGCAGCACGACCGCCGGGAGCTTGCCGGTCGCCTTGGCGTAGCCCGTGGCCATGCCGATCGCGGTTTCTTCATGGCGCGAGGAAAGGTATTGCGGAACGTCGGGCCAATGCAGCTTCGCAAGCGCCTCCCAGAGCGGCGCCCAGTCCGAGCCGGGCGAGGCAAAGATCCGCTCGACGCCCATCACGCGCAGAACGCGCAGGAGGGTTTCAGCTCCGCTCAGGCCCTTCATTGGCTGATGCCGAGCTCGGGTATCAGCCTCGCGTAACGCTCGCTCTCGGCCCGCACGTAGGCCGTGAATGCTTCAGGACTCATCGGCTCGGCCATCTCGACCGCGAGCGCGTTGAAACGCTCGCGCACCGTGGGCTCCTGCATCAGCTTCACCACCTCCCGGTTCAGCCGCTCGATCAGCGCTCGCGGCGTGCCGTTCGGCGCGTAAAAGCCGAAATGCGGGCCGCCGTCCACGCCTCTGATGCCGTTCTCCGCGAGCGTCGGCACGTCGGGGAATTCGGGATGGCGCTGCGCGCCAGCCACCGCGAGCATGCGCAGCTTGCCCGCTTTGGCCTGCGCCACGCCGACGCCGGGGTCGAACATCAGGTCGATGACTCCTCCGAGCAGATCCTTCAGCGCCGGGCCGGCGCCCTTGTACGGCACGTGGTTCATCTTCACCTTGGCTTCGCGGCTGAAGACTTCGGTCGCGATATGCGGCGATGTGCCGTTGCCCGGCGTGCCATAGTTGAGCTTGCCGGGATTGGCGCGCGCATAGGAAACGAACTCGGCGAAACTGGCGACCGGCACGCCCGGGTGCGTGAGGACATAGAGCGAGACGCGTCCGGTTGCGGCGACCGGTGTCAGCGCCTTCAGCGGATCGAGATCGGCGCGGCGCACGATGTGCGGCGCGATCATCATGCTGCTGCCGGGAGAGTAAACGATCGTGTAGCCGTCGGGCTCCGAGCGCGCTACGGCTTCGAAGCCGATGTAGCCGTCGCCGCCGGCGCGGTTCTCGACGATGAACGCCTGGCCCAGGGTCTCGGTAAGGCGCGCGCCGAGCACGCGCATCGTCACATCGGCGACGCCGCCCGGCGCGACGTTGACGATCACCCTGACCGGCTTTGCGGGCCACTGCTGAGCGTGCGCCGCGGCGCTGAATGCGCCGGCGGCGCACAGCGCCAGGATCACATTTCGCATAACATGTTCGATCCCATCGTAAAGCAGGCGCAGCGTGGCGTCCAGAAAAGCTGCTCTCGTCACCGGCGGTGCGACCGGCATCGGCAAAAGCGCCGTGCTGGCGCTGGCCCGCGCCGGCTACGACGTGGCGATCAACTACAGCTCCAGCGAAGCGGCGGCGCGCGCCGCCGCGCGCGAAGCCGAAAACCTGGGCGCGAAGGCGCTGCTCGCCAGGTGCGACGTCTCCGACGAAGCCGGTGTGCGCTCGATGCTCGATTCGGTCAGGAAAACCTTTGGGCGGCTCGACGTGCTGATCAACAACGCCGGCACCACCGCCTCCTGGAAGATGAAGGACCTGGACAGCCTTTCGCTCGAGGAATGGGACCGGGTCTTCGCCGTCAACGTACGCGGACTCTTTCAGGTGACCCGGGCGGCTGCACCGCTTCTCCGTGTCAACAAAGGCTGTGTCATCAACACCGCGAGCGTCGTCGGCCTGCGTCCCGGCCCGCAGCCTCTTCCCTACGCCGCGAGCAAGGCCGCGGTGGTCAACCTCACCAAGACGCTCGCCTGGAATCTCGGCCCCGAGATCCGCGTCAACGCCGTCGCGCCGGGCTGGATGGAAGGCGACTGGATGAAGCGCATGCTGCAGGACAAGTACGAGGACCTGATGGGCAAGCGCGCCAAGTCGACGCCGCTCAAGCGCGTCGTCACCGCCGACGACGTCGCCCAGACCATGATGAGCCTGATCGATTCGAACCGCTTCGTCACCGGCGAAGTGATCGTCATCGACGGCGGCTACACGAGCTCGACCTAGATGCTCGAAGGCGTGGTTCCCTTCCCGCCGGATTTTGCGCGGCGCTACCGCGACAAGGGCTACTGGCAGGACAAGTCGCTCGCCCAAGAATTTTCTACAGTATTCAGAACTTATGAGAAAAGAACGGCTTTGATCGATGGCGCCCGCGCATACACCTACGCCGAAATCGACCGGCTGAGCGATAACCTCGCGCTCAACCTGCTCGAGCTCGGCCTCAAGCCGCTCGACCGAGTGGTGCCGACGCTGCCGAACTGCGCCGAGTTCGTGCTGCTGTACTTCGCGCTGCAGAAAATCGGCGCCATCCCGATCGCCGCGCTCGCCACGCATCGCTACGCCGAGATTCGCCAGTTCGTGAAGCTCTCGGGCGCCAGTACGTGCGTCTACCCGGAGCGGCAGGGCGACTTCGAGTTCGGGCCGATGATCCGCCGCGTCCAGCAGGAGAACCCGTCGCTGCAGTTCTGCATTTCCCTTCCCGATCTTCGTCAACTGATAGAAAGAAAGGCAAAAAGCCCATTTAAAACCATCCGCATCGACCCCACCGATCCCTGCGTCTTCCAGCTCTCGGGCGGCACTACCGGCATCCCGAAGCTGATCCCGCGCACGCACAACGACTACGCGTACAACTCGAAGACCGCCGCGGCGGTGTGCGGCGTCACGCCGGACTCGGTGCTGCTGCTCGCCCTGCCGATCGCGCATAACCTGCCGCTCGCCTGTCCCGGCCTGCAAGGCTATTTGCTCCGGGGCGGCAAGGTCGTGCTTTGCGCCAGCACCCGGCCGGAGGAGATGCTTGCGCTCGTGGAACAGCACCGCGTGACGCACATCAAGGTCGTGCCGGCGCTCCTCATCCGGCTCATCAACGAGCCTTCAATCAGGAAATTCGATCTGTCGAGCTTGAAAGTCATTCAAAGCGGCGGCCAGCGCATGCAGCCCGAGGTGCGGCTAAAGACGCTCGAGCTGATCCCGGGCTGCTTCGTGCAGGAGAACTTCGGCATGTCGGAGGGGATGCTGTTCTTCGTGCGGCCCGACGACCCGCAGGAGGTCCAGCTCGAGACCTGCGGCCGGCCCATCTGCCCCGACGATGAAGTGCGCCTGGTCGACGACGAAGGCCGCGAGGTAGCGCCCGGCGAGGTGGGCGAGCTCATCTGCCGCGGCCCCTATACGCTGCGCGGCTATTACGGCGTGCCGGAATACAACGCCAAGGCCTTCACGCGCGAGGGCTTCTACTGCTCGGGCGACCTCATGCGCCGGCATCCGTCGGGCAACTACGTGGTCGAGGGGCGCAAGAAGGACCTCATCAACCGCGGCGGCGAAAAGATCAGCGCCGAGGAGATCGAGAACCTGATCCTTTCGCACCCGGCGGTGCAGAACGTCGCCTGCGTGCCGGTGCCCGACGCGCACCTCGGCGAGCGGATGTGCGCTTGCGTGATTTTGAAGTCAGGTTCTAATCTCTCCTTGAATGAACTGGTCGAGTACTTGAAAAGCAAGGAAATCGCCAAGTTCAAGCTACCCGAGCGGCTCGAACTGCTCGACGACTTCCCGGTCTCGACCTTCGGCAAGGTCTCCAAGAAAGCGCTGTCCGAGATGGCGGCCCGCAATGCGCATCATTGACCTGCACTGCTACCCCGGCACGAAGGAGTGGATAGCCTGTCAGGGGCCCTACGTCGAGGCGCTCGCGAAATACTGGAACCGCGGCTGGACCGGCAAAGCCGAAAACGAGGTGATCAGGGATTTCACCGACGCCGGCGTGCAGGCCGTTCTCGTCGCGCTCGATTTGGAGACCACCATCGGTACGCCGCCGGTAACCAATGAATACGTGAAGGCGATGTGGCAGCGGCACCCTGACCGCATCATCCAGGCCTGGGGCGCGGTCGAGCCGGCGAAAGGGGACCTGGCTTTAGCTCAAGCAAGAAAAGCTGTTCGGGAGCTCGGCCTGGTTGGCTTTCATTTCCACCCGATCATGCAGCACTTCGCCGTGAACGACCGGCGCTACTACCCGCTGTTCGAGGTGATCAACGAGCTGAAGGCGGCGGTGATGATCGACGTCGGCACCACCGGCATGGGCGCGGGGCTGCCCGGCGGATTGGGCGCGAAGATCCGCCATGCGCACCCCTCGTCGATCGACGAGCTGGCGGCCGACTTTCCCGATCTCAGGATCGTGATGGCGCATCCCGGCTGGCCGTGGGTCGACGAGACCACCGCCGTCGCCCTGCACAAGGGCAACGTCTACTGGGAGATGTCGGGCTGGGCGCCGAAATATTTCCCGCCGAGCCTCAAGGTCGACATGCGCGCGCGGCTGCAGGACAAGATCATGTTCGGCAGCGATTACCCGAGCCTGCCCTACGCGCGCATCCTCAAGGAGTGGCAGGAGCTCGGCTACCCCGACGCGGTGATGGAGAAGATCTTCCACCAGAACGCCGAGCGCGTCCTCGGTCTTTGATCACGCCATCGCCTTGACGATCCGCTCCGGCGTCAGCGGCAGGTCGCGCACGCGCACGCCGAGCGCGTTGCACAGCGCGTTGGCGATCGCCGCGGCAGTTGGCCCCATCGCGCACTCGCCGGCGCCGACCGCGGGACACTCGTTCCTGAGGAGGTGAACCTCGACCGGCGGCGCCTCGCTGAACTTGAGGATCGGATAGTCCTCCCAGGTCTGCACTTCCGGCCGCATCTCCTCCTTGAGCGTCCAGCTCGCCGCCTGGATGCAACCGCCTTCGATCTGGTTCACCACGCCGTCCGGATTGACCGCGATGCCGACATCGACCGCGGCGACCAGGCGCGTCACGCGAAGCTCGCGTCCTGCCTCGACCTCGGCCACGATCGCGCAATACGCGCCAAGGTTCTTGTACTTGGCGAAACCCATGCCGTGGCCACGGCCCTCCGCAGGCTGCCAGGTTCTCCAGCCGGATGCTTCCACGACTTTTTCGATGACCGCCAACCCGCGCGCGTCTTTCAAATGCTTCAACCGGAACTGGATCGGATCGATGCCGGCGGCGACTGCGCATTCGTCCATGAAGGACTCGATCGCGAACACGTTGCCGAAACCGCCGAGCGAGCGCAGCGAGGAGCTGCGCACCGGCATTTCCCTCACGTAGTGATGGGTGACGCGCAGGTCCGGGAAGTCGTAGAGCGGAATGGCGTTGCGGTGCGCCCCGCCCGCCGGCAGCGCCGGGTCGACCGCGGACGCCAGCTCGAAGGGCTTCTCGAGATGCGCCGCCGCGGTGAGCGTCGGTCGATCAAGCCTGCCCGGGCGGTGCGTGTGGCCGTTGCTCCACAGGTCGTGGCGCCAGGAAACGATGCTGCCGTCCGCGTCGAGGTGCGCTTCCAGCTCGAAGCACATGGCGGCGCCGCAGGGCTCCCAGGCAAACTCGTCGCCGCGCGTCCACTGCAGCTTGACCGGGCGGCCCGCCGCGGCGCGAGCGAGCAGCGCGGCATCCAGCGCCGCGTCGTCGGCGCCGTTGTGTCCATAGCAGCCGGCGCCTTCGGCATGGGTGACGACGATGTCCTTCTCGTCCATGCCGAGTATCCTGGCGAGCTCCTGGCGCAGCCCGAAGATACCCTGGCTGTGGGTCCAGACCTCGAGCTGCGCGCCCTGCAGGCGCGCGACGGCGCACGACGGACCGATCGAGGCATGCGCGATGAAGGGCTTGGTGTAGGCCGCCTGCACCCGCATCGCGCTTCTCGCCTTCGCCTGCGCGTCGAGCTTTTCCTTGGCGATGTTGTGCTCGGCGACATGCTGCTTCAGCCAGCCATGAAAATCGGCCGGCACGTCCGGCGCGAGCTCCCAGGCCGACTTGTCGCGCAACCGCGTCGCCGCCGCGATGGCGTCTTCCTCGCGTTCGGCCAGCACGCCGAGGAAGCTGCCGTCACGAACCAGTGAAGCTCGCTTTAAATCGACCTTCCCGGCTTGCTTCAACCTCCTGAAAGGCCGCGGCGGCCTGACCACGCGGCCGAACAGCATGCCGGGCAGCGTCATGTCCTGCACATAGCTCGGCTTGCCTGCAATCTTTGCCGGCAGCTCGATGCGCCGGGCGCTCGTGCCGACGACGCGATAGGCGACGGCCTGCTTCGGCGGCGCGCCGCGCAGCTCGGCGCAGGCTTTGCGCAAGCTGCTGCCGCCGTCCTGGATGGAAAGGCTGCCCGAGGTTACGCCCTCGTCCGGGCTGTAGGCCGTGCTCGGCGGCAGGATGCGGACGCGCTCGAGCGGCACGTCGAGCTCTTCGGCGGCGATTTGCGCGAGCGCGGTCAGGATGCCCTGCCCGAGCTCGACCTTGCCGGTGACGATCGTTACCGTGCCGTCGCGCTCGAGGCGGACACGGCGAATGGCCGATTTTTCAGCGAGCACGCAGAATCGCCCTGACGACCCGGTTGTGCGAGCCGCAGCGGCAGAGATTCCTGTCGAGGGCTGCCCTTACTTCCGTTTCCGTCGGGCGGGGGTTGTTTTGCAAAAGCGCCGCGGCGCTCACGGCAATGCCGCTCATGCAGAAGCCGCACTGTGCCGCCTGCTCCTCGATGAGCGCCTTCTGCACCGGGTGCAGCTCGCCGTTGCCGCCCAGACCCTCCACGGTTGTGATCTTCTTATCCAGCACAAAGGAAAGAGGAAGATCACAGGAGGCCATGGCGCGGCCGTCGATCAGCACGAAGCAGGCGCCGCACAGGCCGCTGCCGCAGCCGAAGCGGCTGCCGACCAGCCCGAGGTCGTTGCGCAACACGTTGAGCAGCGGCGCGTCCGGATCTGCCTCGACCGTGCGCGTGACTCCGTTGACCTGGAGCTGCATGGCTCAGTCCGCGGTGATCCCGGTCTCGCGAATGAACTTGCTCCAGCGCTCGATGTCGTTGCGGATCTGCGCCGAGATCTCGTCCGGACTGCCGGGCGCCGGCACCATGCCCTGCTTCATGAGCGTTTCGCGCACCTCCGGAGCCGAGAGGATCGAGGCGATCTCCTGGTTCCATTTCTGGACGATCTCGGGCGGCAGGCCCGCCGGACCGGCGATCCAGAAGTAGAGGTCGATGTCGAGGTTCGCGAGCCCGAGCTCCGCGAAGCTCGGCGAATCGGGCGCGAGCACCGAGCGCCGCTCTCCCGACACCGCGATCACGGTGAGCTTGCCCGCGCGCGCGTGAGGCAGCGCGGTGTGCACGGGAAGGACCGCAAGCTGCACTTGGCCACCCAGGAGGTCGGTGAGCGCCTGAGCTGCGCCCTTGTAGGGCACGTGCAGGATGTCAATCCCGAGGCGCTGCTTCAGGAGCTCGACTGCCAGGTGTTGCGGCGTGCCGTTGCCCGGCGACGAGTAGTTAAGCTTGCGCGTGCGAGCGGCGGCCTTGAGCTCTTCCAGGTTCTTGACCGGCAGGACCGCCGGGTTGGTCACCAGCGCGACGTTGCCGTTCGCAACGCGCCCTACCGGCGCGAAGTCCTTCACCGGATCGTACGGAATCGATTTATAGAGCGCCGGCGTGATGGTGAAGGTATTGACCGTCACCATCATCGTGTAGCCGTCGGGCGGGGCCTTGGCGACGATCGCCGCGCCGATATTGCCGCTCGCGCCGGGCTTGTTGTCGACGATGACGGGCTCCTTCCAGCGCTCCGTGAGCCTGGGAGCCACGGTGCGCGCAATGATGTCGATACCCGTTCCGGGTGTGTAAGGCACGACCAGCGTAATGGGGCGGCTGGGATAGCTTTGCGCGGCGGCAGCGAATGCGACCAGCGCGAGCGCCAGGGCCAGGAATCTCTTCATGGCTTTCCTTCCATGCGCAGCAGCTTGAGGGCGTTGTCGAAGTAGATCTTGCGTTTGTCGTGCTCGGGCAGCCCGAGCTCCTCCACCGAGCGGATGCCCTCCCGGATGAACATCGGCCCGCCTTCGGGATCGAACGGGCAGTCGCTCGCGAACACCACGCGGTCGGCGCCGAAGAACGCGATGCCGCAGGCGAGCGGCGCCGCGGCGCCGCCGAGCACGGTGTCGCCGTAGAACATCTTGAAATATTCAATTGGAGGTTTTTGAAGGCGCTTGAGCACTTCGGTTTCCTCACCATCCACACTTCGAGAACCCAGTTGGGCCCACAGCGTCTCCGCTCGGCCGGCGAAGTACGGGATCATGCCGCCGCAGTGGTGCGTGATGATGCGCATCTTCGGCAGCTTGACGAACATGCCGGAGAACACGATGCGCGCCATCGCCACGCTGGTCTCGAACGGCCAGCCGAGCACCTGCCAGATCTCGTACTTCGACCCGGGTTCGCTGGCGTAGTCAGCCCGCGACGCGGGCCGCACCGGGTGCAGCCAGATCGGCAGGTCATGGTGGTTCGTGATGCGCTCGAACAACGGCAGGAATTCAGGCTCGTCGAGCGGCCGTCCGGCGGCGCTCGAGCACATCTGGACGCCACGCGCCCCGAGCTGATTGATGGCGCGGTCCATCTCCTCGAGCGCGGCCGGCACGTTGTTCATCGGCAGCGAGGCGACGAAGGCGGGAAACTCTTTCGGCCATTTCCTGCACATCTCGGCCATGCCGTCGTTGGCGATGCGCGCGAGCTCGGGCGAGAAATCCGGCCCGCCGAGCAGCTCCGGCGGCGGCAGGCCCAGAGTAAGGACCTGGCGCACCTCGCGGAACTTCTCGCGCAGCATGGCGACGCGCGCGTCGATGTCCCACAGCAGCCGCAGGTTCGACATGCGCTTGACGATGCCGGCGTCCTTCGAGTGCTGCTTGAGCAGCTCGAGGTAGCGCAGCGGCATGACGTGGTTGAAGATATCGATCTTCACGCGATCGATCCTTTGCGCTCGCGGATCGCTTGCCAGACGCGGACCGGCGAGTAGGGGAAGTCGAGGTGATGGATGCCGAGCGGCCGCAGCGCATCGATCACCGCGTTGGCTATCGTCGGCAGCGCCCCGGTGGTGCCGGCTTCGCCCGCGCCCTTCACGCCGAGCGGGTTGCCGGGCGCGGGAATCGAGCGATCGTAGAGCCGCAGCTCGGGCTGGTCGTCGGCACGCGGCATGACATAGTCCATGAAGCTGCCGTTGAGCAGCTGGCCGCTGTCGGCGTCGTACACGCCGTGCTCGCCCATCGCCTGCCCGAGCCCCTGCGCGATGCCGCCGTGCAGCTGCCCCTCGAGCAGAGCGTGGTTGATGACGCGCCCGCAGTCGTCCACCGCGACATAGCTCAGCACAGCCAGCTTGCCGGTGTCGGGATCGATTTCCACCTCGGCGACATGGGCGCCGCTGGGGTAGGAGCGCGGCTGCGCAATATCGCCGCGCGCATCGAGCGGATGCGGCGACTCGCCGGCGTAGCGGCGCGCGATTTCCTCCAGCGTGATCGAGACGTCCGTGCCTTTCACGCCGTACCTTCCGTGATGAAACTCCAGGTCCTGTCGAGAAACCTCCAGCGCCTTGGCGGCGAGCTCCGTTCCCTTGCGCACCACCTCGCGCGAGGCCACGGCGATCGCGCCGCCGTAGGCCATCATGGAGCGCGAGCCGATCGTGCCGTCGCCGATCAGGGCGGGGCCGTCGGGGTCGCTCGCGCGCAGGAAGATCTTCTCCGCGTCCATGCCGAGGATTTCCGCGGCGACTTCCGGATACACCGTCTCGTGGCCCTGCCCGGAAGGGCCCGCGACGGCGTAGATGCTGGCGTTGCCCGAGTCGCCGAAGCGGATCTCGACTTCTTCCTTCGGGCTGCTGCCGGCGCCGGCCGGCTCGACGAACATCGCGCAGCCGATGCCGCGCAGCTTGCCGCGCTTCTTTGCCTCTTCACGCCTGCTTTCGAATCGCTCCCAGTCGGACTGCTTTAGAACCTCGCGCAAAAGCCCGGGCGGGTCGCCGCTGTCGTAGGTCGACATCGCGATCGGCGTCCGGTACGGAAATGCTTCCCTCGGGATCAGGTTCCTGCGCCGCAGCTCGACCCGGTCGACGCCGGTTTCGCGCGCCGCCTCCTCCACCAGCCGCTCGATGAGGTAGGAGACGTTCGGCCGGCCGGCGCCGCGATAGGCGGTGGTCGGCGTGGTGTTCGTGAGCACCAGGCGGTGGCGGCCGTACGCCGCCGCGATGCGGTAGAGGTTGATCACGTGCAACGCCGGCACCAGCGTGTTGATCAGGGGACCCGGATGGGAAAGGTAGGCGCCCGAGTTGCAGATCCACTCGACGCGCAGCGCGAGGAATTTCCCGTCGCGGTCGAGCGCCAGCTCGCCCTTCAGCCGCGCCGCCCGCCCGTGGTAATCGCTGAGGAAGGTTTCCGCCCGCGATGCCACCCATTTGACCGGCTTGCCGAGGATCTTGGCGGCGAGCATCAGGGCGCAGTACTCGACATAGGCATCGGAACGGATGCCGAAGCCGCCGCCGACATCCCTGGCATGCACGCGGATTTTCTCGCGCGGCGCACCGGTGATGGCGCTCAAGCCGCCGAGGATCAGCGAGATTCCCTGGGTCGGCGAGTACAGGTCGTAGGTCTCGCTCGCCGCGTCGTACGCCGCGAGCGCCGCCTTCGGCTCCATCGGATTGCCCACCACCCGCGTGCTGTCGAGCGACAGCCGCGTGACGTGCGCGGCGCGCGAGAACGCCTCGTTCACCGCCGCCTCGTTGCCGTATTCGTAATCGAAGCAGACATTGCCCGGAATCTCTGCGTGAAGCAGCGCAGCATCGCTCGCCATGGCGGCCTCGGCGTCGACCACCGCCGGCAGCTCGCGGTACTCGACCTCGATCTTCTCGGCCGCGTCCTGCGCCGCCGCGGCCGAGGTGGCGACGACCAGCGCCACTTCCTGCCCGACGCAGCGCACGCGGCCGTTCGCCAGCACGTCGCGGTGCGGCTGCTTGATCATGGCGCCGCCCTTGCCGGGATAGCGCACCAGCGGCGGCTCGGTCTTGTAGCCCGCCCTGGCGGTGTCTTCGCCGGTAAGGATTTTCACCACACCCGTCGAGTTCCCGGCTGCCCGCGTATCGATGGAAAGAATGTCCGCATGCGCACGATCCGAGCGCAGGAAATGGCCGTAGAGCTGCCCCGGCAGGCACCAATCGGCCGCGAAGCGCCCGTGACCGCCCAGCAGCCGAGCGTCCTCGCGGCGGCCCTTGAAGTCCCCCCTCACGCCGGCTGAGGCGTGGATTGCCAGGCGACGAACTGCCATCCTTGCGGCGTCTTCGCCCAGGCGTTGAGGAACATCAGCCTGAGCGTCCTCGGCTGGCCGTTGATCTCCGCCTCGAAGTGCCCCTTGCCGGTCACCAGCGCCACCTCGCCGAAGATGCGCACCTGCTGGCCGCTGCATTTCACCGACTTGTAGCGCGTCTTGCCGGACCTCATCGACAGCAGCCAGCTCGCCTTGGTGTCCATCACTCCGGAGGAGTGCGTGTAAAGCAGCTCGTCGTGCAGCAGCTTGTCGAGCGACGCAAGGTCGCCCGCGGCCATCGCCGCGCAGCGCCTGTCCTCGAGCGCGAGTATTTCCTTTTCGGTGCTCATCTCCACACCCCCCTGGCGGTTTCGACCACGCGCTCGAGCTTGCGCCACTGCTCGTCCTGCGACAGCCGGTTGCCGTGATGCGTGCTGGAGAAGCCGCATTGCGGCGACAGGCACAGGTTTTCGAGCGGCACGTAGCGCGAGGCGTCGTCGATCTTGCGTTTCAGCTGTTCCATCCCTTCGAGTGAACCCGTCTTGCTTGAAACCAACCCAAGGACCACTTTCTTTCCCCTGGGGGCAAAGCGCAGCGGCTCGAAGCCGCCGGCGCGCGCCGAGTCGAACTCCATGAAAAAGCCGTCGACCCGGCACGAGAACATCGCCTCGGCGACGGGGTCGTAGCCGCCTTCGGCGACCCAGGCGCTCTTGAAGTTGCCGCGGCAGGTGTGCAGGGTCACCGTCATTCCCGCGGGCTGGCCTTCGAGCGCGCGGTTGATGGTGTCGGCATACCGGCGCGGCAGCTTTTCCGGGTCGTCGCCGTTCTTGCGGCAGTTGTCGCGGATCTTCGGGTCGCAGAGATAGGCGAAGGCGACATCGTCGAGCTGCAGGTAGGTGCAGCCGGCCTTCCCGAACGCGGCCATGGCGGCGCGATACGCCGCCGCCGCATCGGACCAGAACTCCTCCAGGTCCGGATACGCTGCGCGCGAAATCCCGGCGCGGCCGCCGCGCAAATGCAGCATGGATGGGGAGGGAATAGTGAACTTCGCCGTTTTACCGGTGTTTTTTCTCAGGAATGAAAAATCCTCAACCATGATCGGCTTCGCATATCGGAGCTTGCCGGTCACCGTCGGGATCGGCGGCTGCTCCTCGCTGCCGCCGAATTTCGGCCCGGGATTCTCGCGCAGCGTCACGCCCTCGAGCTGCGACAGGAAATCGAGGTGCCACCAGTCGCGGCGCAATTCTCCGTCGGTGATGCCTTCCAGGCCGATCGCTTCCTGTTTCCTCACTACCGCGCGGATCTCGCGATCCTGGATTTCCCGATTGCGTTTGTCTTTCAGCAGCCCGGGCGGGCGCAAGAGGCTCCCCACGTGGTCGGCGCGAAACGGCGGCTTCATCGGCGCGTGAATGCTACCATCGTCGCCCGCGTGAATATCCTCTTCGCCAGCGAAACCGAGAAGGCCGAGGACTGGATTCCGCTCCTCGAGCGCGCGCTGCCGCGAGACCGCATCCTGCTGCGGCCTGAAGCGCCCATCGACGTCGCTCTGGTCGCGACGCCGCCGCCGGGCACGCTGGAGAATCTGCGCGGCGTGAAGCTGATCCAGTCGCTCTGGATGGGCGTGGAGAAGCTGCTGGCCGACCCGGCGCTGCCGAAGGGGGTGCCGCTCGCGCGGCTGGTCGATCCCGGCATGGTGGCGGCGATGTCGGAAGCGGTGCTGGCACACGTTCTGGACTGGCATCGCCACCATTACGCCTATCGCGCGCAGCAGCTCGAGCGCCGCTGGCACCGGCACAGGCAATACCTCGCCGCCGATCGCACCGTCGGGCTGCTCGGGCTGGGGGAACTCGGCGCCGACGCGGCGCGCAAGCTTCTCGCGCTCGGCTTCAATGTCGCCGGCTGGAGCCGGCGCCCGAAAGCGATCGAAGGCATCGAGTGCTCTACCGATCTTCATAGCGTCGCTTCCATGAGCGACGCGCTCGTCTGCCTGCTACCTCTGACTTCGCAGACAAAAGGCGTCTTGAACGGGAGCGTTTTAGGCAAAATCAAAAAGGGCGGCTGCGTCATCAACCTGGCGCGCGGCGGGCACGTGGTGCTCGCCGATCTCGTCGCGGCTCTCGATGCGGGGCACCTGGCGCGTGCCTACCTCGATGTGTTCGAGCCCGAGCCGCTGCCGGCGGACAGCGCGCTGTGGCGGCATCCCAAGGTGACCATCACGCCGCACGCGGCGGCGCTCACCGATGCGCGCACCGCGGTGCCGAGGATCGTCGAGAACATCGAGCGGCTGCGCAGCGGCCGGCCGCTCCTCAACGTGGTGGACTTGGAGGTCGGCTACTAGGACAGGATCTCAAAAGCGTGTGCTGAGTCCTACGACCAGGGCCCGGTCGGCCACGAGTTGAACTCCATTCACGAACTGATAGAGCGGCAGCTGCAGAAAGCTGTAAACCTGAAGGTCCTTTGTCAGCGCATAGGCGACGCCCGGGCTCAGAAATAGCGAGCGGCCGCCCGAATCCTCGGCCTCGGCCTGCGCGCCGCCATCGCGGCCTTTTATCAGTGCATTCATCTGCAGCAACAGCCCCAGCTTCTCCGTTGCCTCGTATCGCATTCCGGCGTCGACGTTGATCCGCCGCCCCGGCCGGTAGTCCTCCCGCGTAGTGAACGGAATCTGAACGAGGCCCTGCACGAACCACGACAAGTCCTTCAACGGAAGCGCCCGACGCAAGAATGCGCCGAACAGCGCGTCGGTCGTTCCGCTGCCGGGTTGCAGTGTGCGTTCGGCGCGCTCTCCATCCGAGTTGCGCACCTTGAAGCTGCCCGTCGGCAGCTTGAGCCCGAAGAGCAATCC
>DATILQ010000129.1:0-11084 GCA_035476235.1 Burkholderiales bacterium | reverse complement strand
CATCTTCATCATCATGGCGATCGTGCTCTTGATCCGGCCCGCCGGCCTGTTCGGACGGAGAGCGTAAGATGGCGAGCGCCGCACCGATGACCGCGCCGGCCGGACGGCTCGATAGTTGGAGCGAGCCGATCGCGTTCATCGTCATGGTGGCGGTGCTGGCGATGGCGCCGTTCTACGTCTATCCGCTGTTCCTGATGCAGGCGTTGTGTTTCGCGCTGTTTGCCTGCGCGTTCAACCTGCTGATCGGGTACGGCGGCCTACTGTCGTTCGGCCACGCGATGTTCCTCGGCACCGCGGGCTACGTCGCGGCGTACGCGGCGAAGCTGTGGGGGTTCCCGCCGGAGCTCGCCATCCTGCTCGGCACCGGCGCCGCGGCGGTGCTCGGCGTGGTGAGCGGGCTGCTGGCGATCCGGCGCCAGGGCATCTACTTCGCGATGATCACGCTGGCCCTCGCGCAGATGGTCTACTTCTTCTACGTGCAGGCGCCGTTTACCGGCGGCGAAGACGGCATCCAGGCCGTGCCGCGCGGCAAGCTCCTCGGCTTCATCGACCTGGCGAACATCTGGGCGATGTACGGCACGGTGCTCGCCGTGTTCGTCGGCGGCTTCCTGCTCATCTACCGCGTGGTGCATTCACCGTTCGGCCAGGTGCTGAAGGCGATCCGCGAGAACGAGCCGCGCGCCATCTCGCTCGGCTACGACACCGCGCGCTACAAGTTTCTCGCCTACGTCCTGTCCGCCACGCTCGCCGGGCTCGCGGGTGCTACCAAGGCCCTGGTGTTCCAGCTCGCCTCGCTGACCGACGTGCACTGGAGCATGTCGGGCGAGGTCGTCCTGATGACGCTCCTCGGCGGCCTCGGCACGATCTTCGGGCCGGTGGTTGGCGCGCTGATCGTCATCTCGATGGAGAACTACCTCGCGCAGCTCGGCGCCTGGGTGACCGTCACGCAAGGCGCGATCTTCGTGCTGTGCGTTCTCGCCTTCCGGCGCGGCGTGATCGGCGAGATCGCGCGCCTCATCCGCCGAGCGCTCTAGCTCAGAGCCAGTCGGGGGCGGGCAGCCCCTTTTCCTTCAGGAAGGCGGGGTTGAAGAGCTTGGACTGGTAGCGCGTGCCGGAGTCGGCCAGGATCGTCACCACGGTGTGCCCCGGGCCGAGGTCCTGCGCCAGGCGGATCGCGCCGGCGACGTTGATGCCGCTCGAGCCCCCCAGGCACAGGCCTTCCTTCTTCAGCAGATCAAAAATCAGCGGAAGAGCCTCGGCGTCCGGGATCTGGTAAGCGTCATCGACCGGCGCGCCCTCGATATTTTTCGTGACGCGTCCCTGGCCGATGCCTTCGGTGATCGACGCGCCCTCCGCCTTCAGCTCGCCGTGCTTGAACCAGTGGTACAGCGCCGCGCCCATCGGGTCCGACACTGCGATTTTCACTTTTGAATTCTGTTGTTTTAAATACCTGCCCACCCCAGAAAGGGTTCCACCTGTGCCGATGGCGCAGGTGAAGCCGTCCACCTTGCCGCCGGTCTGCTCCCAGATTTCAGGCCCCGTGCTGCGGTAGTGGCCGTCGCGGTTCGCCGTGTTGTCCCACTGGTTGGCCCAGAACGCGCCGAGCTCCTTTGCCAGCCGCTCGGACACATGCACGTAGTTGTTGGGATCCTTGTAGGGCACCGCGGGCACCTCCCTCAACTCCGCGCCGCACAGCCGCAGCATGTCCTTCTTTTCCTGGCTCTGCGTGTCGGGGATGACGATCACGGTGCGGTAGCCGCGCGCGTTGCCGACCAGCGCGAGGCCGATGCCGGTGTTGCCGGCGGTGCCTTCGACGATCACGCCGCCGGGCTTGAGGGCACCGCGCTTCTCGGCGTCGAGGATGATGTAGAGCGCGGCGCGGTCCTTCACCGAGCCGCCCGGGTTCAGGAACTCGGCCTTGCCCAGGATGTTGCAGCCGGTGAGCTGCGATGCGCCGCGCAGCCGGATGAGCGGCGTATTGCCGACGGCGCCGACGAAGCCGTCTCGAATCTTAAGGTCCAAGATTCAACACAATGCCTGAAAGCTGCCCGGCGCGCGGCGAGGCAAGGAACGCCACGGTGTCGCCGACCTGCTGCGGCTCGATCACGTTGCCCATCAGCTCCGCGTAGCGGCTTTCGTCGCCGAACCTGGCTTTTGCCTGCGCTTTCATCAGCGTGAGGATGCGATCGGTGCGGGTGGAGGGCGGGTGCACGCCCAGCACGCGCACGCCGTGCTCGCGCGAGCCCTTGCCCATGCCTTTGGTGAAGGCCGCCAGCCCGGCGTTGGCGGCGCCGCCGCAGAGGTACTCGAAGGTCGGGTTTTCCGCCGCCATGCCGATGATGTTGACGATGACGCCGCGCTTGCGCGCCTTCATGCTGCCGAACAGCTCGCGCGTCAGGTTGATGTAGCCGAACACCTTCAATTCCCAGGCGTGCCGCCACTTGCTCTCGTCCAGCGACTCGATCGTGCCGCCGGGGATGTCGCCCGCGTTGTTGACCAGGATGTCGCTGTCTGCGCACGCCTTCGCGAGGTCGTGCAGCGCAGTGCGGTCGCGCAGATCGAGCGCGTGCAGGCTCACGTCGACGCCGCCATGGGCGGCGCGAATCGTGCGGCGCACCGCCTCCAGCAGCTCGCGGTTTCGCGCCGCCAGGTGCAGGTCGCAGCCCTCGGCGGCAAAGGACATGGCGCACGCCAGGCCGATCCCCTTGGAGCCGCCGGTGATCAAGACGGTCTTGCCCTTCAATCCCAGATCCATGGTGCCTTTCTAGGCGGTTGGCCTGTGGAGATAGCGCCCGCGCGGCTTGCCGACGGGATTGCCATTCTCGCAGACCAGCGCGCCGCGCAGGAACGTCGCCTTGACCCGCGCGCCGAGCTCGATGCCTTCGAACGGGGTGTAGCCCTGCGTCGAAGCCGATTGCCTCGCGCGCACCGTCCATCTCTCGCCCGGATCGACCAGCGCCAGGTCGGCGTCGAGGCCCTCGGCAATGTCGCCCTTGGAATTGAGGCCGAAGCGGCGCGCCGGGTTCCAGCTCGCCAGGCGCGCCATGCGGTTGTAGGACAGGCCGCGCTTCGAGCCCTCGGACACCAGCGCCGGCAGCAGGTACTCGGTGCCGCCGAAGCCGGACTTGGCGAGCCAGATGTCGCCGAAGGCCTGTTTCGCCGCCTTGGTCTCGTGGCGGCAGCAGGCATGGTCGCTCACCACCCAGTCGACCTTGCCCTCGAGCAGCTTCTGCCACAGGAACTCGACGTCCTCGCGCGGCCGGATCGGCGGATTCACTTTTGCGAGTACTCCCGCGGGGGACCCGATATCCAGAAGCAAATGCCCTATGGTCACCTCGCGCCGGAAGTCGATGTGCGGAAACACCGCCTGCATCTGCAGCGCCGCCTCGAGCGCTTTCCGGGAAGAAAGGTGCAGCAGGTTGATCGCCGGCAGGGCGCTCTCGTTGGCGAGGTAGGCCGCGATGAACACCGCCAGCCCCTCGGAGTGCGGCGGCCGGGCGGCGTGATAGGCGGCAAGACCCTGCAGCTTCCCCTCAGTTTCGACGATCTTCGTGTACGCGGTCATGATCTCCGCCGTCTCGCAGTGCAGCGACAGACTGATCTGCGCGGCCTTGTCCGGAAAGCGCTCGCGCGCCGCCTGCACGCCGCGCATGACGAACTCGAAGTGCGCGTAGTCGTAGCGCTCCTCGGGCCCGATCATCAGGAACTCGCGCTGGCTGTCCGAGCGCCCGTGCAGGCCGTGCGAGCCGTAGAACATGAAGATCTTGAACGAAGAGACGCCGTGTTTTTCCACCAGATATGAAATTTCGGAGATGTGCGTGCCGTCCATCGGCGCGAGGTGATAGCCGTAGTCGACGTGGAAGCGCCCGGCGGAAAGCTCCAGGACTTCGGGAAAGAACTGCCGGTACGGCCCGCCCTTGTTGAGGTAGTACTGGCCGCTGCGGAAATAATTGAGGCTGGAAGTCACGCCGCCCTGCGCTGCGGCGCGACTCTCGCTTACGGCATCGTCGGCGAGCGGCGCGTAAATGCCGGTATGCATATGGGCGTCGACCACCCCGGGGAAGGCGAGCCAGCCCTTGCCGTCATAGATGGTTTTCGATTCTTCAGTCGCAATATTTTCTTTGATCTTCGCGAATTTCTCCCCCTTGATGCCGATGTCCGCTGCCGGGGCGGAATCCTCGTTCGGCCGCACCACGCGCACGTTCTTTATGAGGAGGTCGTATTGCATCGCTTCGCGAGATGCGCCAGAAGCCCGCCATCGCGGACCATCTGCATGAGGTGGGCGGGGATCGGCTCGCAGGCGAGCCTTTCGCCGGTGGTCAGGTTTTGGATCTCTCCGGTTTCCGCATTCAGCGTCAGTGAATCGCCGGGGCGTATCCGTCTTGCCTGCTGGCATGCGAGGGCGGGCAAACCGAGGTTGAGGGCGTTGCGGTAGAAAAGCCCGGCGAAGGATTCGGCGACGAGCGCCGCGACGCCCAGATGCTTGAGCGCCGCGGGGGCCTGCTCGCGCGAGGAGCCGGCGCCGAAATTTCGTCCCGCCACGACGATGTCCCCGGGCCGCACCGACGCGGCGAACGACGGGTCCATGGCTTCGAGGCAGTGCTTAGCGATCTCCTCGATCGGGAGCTTCATGTAGCGACCCGGGGCGAGCACGTCCGTATCGACGTTGTCGCCGAATACCCAGGCCCTCATGCCAGCATCTCCCGCGGATCGCACACGCGGCCGGCGACCGCCGACGCCGCCACGGTATACGGCGAGGCCAGGTAGACCTGCGCCGACGCCGCACCCATGCGGCCCTTGAAGTTTCGCGCCGTGGTGGAGATCGCCACCGCCTTCTCCGGCAGCAGGTGCTCGCCGTAGCCGGCGCACATGCCGCAGGAGTTGGCGAGCAGCTCGGCGCCCGCGTCGAGCAGCACCTGCAGCGTGCCTTCGCGCTCGGCGCTCTGCTGGTCGCGCAGGCTCGCCGGCGCCACCAGCAGCTTCACTGCGGATTTCCTGCCGCGCAATACGCGGGCGGCCATGCGCAGATCTTCGAGCTTTGCTCCCGTGCAGGCCCCGATGTATGCGAGATTGACTTTCACGTTGCTGAATTCATCGACGTCCTTGGTGTTCGCCGGACTATGAGGCGCGGCGACTTGCGGCGACAGCTCCCCGGCATTGAAGCGGTGGTGAGCGAGGAGGGTCGCATCAGCATCGCTGTCCCAGACTTCAATTTCGGATTTCAGATACTCGCTGGTGATGGCATCGGAGGCAATCAATCCCACCTGCCCACCCAATTCGGCAGTCATGTTGCACAGGGTCATGCGTTCCTGCATCGACAGGCCGCGGATCGCCTCGCCGCGGTATTCGACGGCCTGGTATTGCCCGCCTTCCATGCCGAAGCGGCCGATGAGGAACAGCATCAGGTCCTTCGCGGATACGCCGGCGCCGAGCTCGCCGGCAAACTCCATGGCGATCGTGTGCGGCACTTGCAGCCAGATCTCGCCGGTGACCAGCACGCCGACCATTTCCGTGGCGCCGATGCCGAACATGTAGGCGGCGAATGCACCGCCGGTCGGCGAATGGCTGTCGCCGCCGACCGCGAACATGCCCGGCCGGAGATGCCCGCGCTCGGGCAGCACGATGTGGCAGATACCCTGCGCGTCGTAGAAGCTGTCGATGCCGGCTTCGCGCACCCATTCCCGGGCGATGCGGATGATCTTGCGGCTTTCGTCGTCGTAGGCCGGAAGGTAGTGATCGGTGATTACCACCACCTTGCCCGGGTCCCAGACTTTCGCCCCCAGCTGCTCGAGCATCGGCTTCACGCGCCGCGGCCCGCTCGAGTCGTGCATCATCGCCAGGTCGACCTTGCAGGTGACGATCTCGCCGGGCGTGACCGAGCTGCGGCCCGCCGCCCGCGCCACGAGCTTCTGCGCCAGCGTCTGTTTCATCCGTGCTCGAGGAATTCCTTCAGCGCCTTCTCGGGCGGATGCATGAAGTTGGAACGGCGGCTGACCTTGCCCGCGCCCAGCTTGCGCAGCTTGATCAGCATTTCCGCGGTCTTGGCGATGACGGTGATGCCGTTGACGACGGGCACGCCGTCCATCTCGCCTGCGAAAAGCATCATCGGCAGGCCGCCGGCGGGGACGATGACGTCGGCGCCGGCGTCGAGCAGGGCGCGGCATTCGCGCTCCCACTTCGGTTGCAGTTTCTTGAAACCCTGTTCAGTCGAGAAGGCGTCCATGAAATCGGTGATCTTCGCGTCGACCGCGCGCACGCCGATGACGCGCTGCTGCAGGCCGTAGCGGATCACCTGGTCCTCGTGCCAGGGAATGAATGCCGGGTTGATGGTCACCAGGCCGAGCTTGCGCCCGAGCGTGCACGCATGGAAGAGCGTCGTCTCGCCCAGGCCGAGGACCGGGATGTCGACCACCGACTTCGCCTCCGCGAGGCCGGCATCCTGGAAGTGCGTGATGGCCATCGCGTCGAAGCCCTGGCGCTCGGCCTCGAGGGCGTTGCGGATGAAAATGCGCGCGATGCGGAATTCGGTGACGGCGTGGGTCGTCGTCGCGGGCGGCGTGGTCGTATTGAAGGTACCGGTGAACCCGGGGTCGAGAATTGCCTTCAGGTGCGGTTCCACCTTGTTGATGTAGGGCGCATGCTGCACGCGGTCGGTCGCGCCCTGGAACCAGATTTTGTATTGGCTCATTTGCTCTCCATCAGGGCAAGCGCGCGGAGCGGGCTGCCGCTGCCGTTGCGGATCTTCAATGGCGCCGCCACCACCACCGCGCCGGTCGGCGGCAGCTGGTCAAGGTTGGTGAGGCATTGCAGGCCGTAGCGGCCGGCGCCGTGCATGTAGTAGTGGCAGGGATAGGGCGGACGCAGGTGATAGGCCTGCCCTGCATCCGTGCCGATCGACTCGCTGCCGAAGCCGAGCAGGTCGCGCTCCCCGACCAGGAACCTCACCGCGTCGGTGTCCGGGCCGGGAGTGTGCTGTCCCGTCTCGTCGTAGTTCTGGTAGTCGACCGGGTCGCTGCTGCGCTTCGACCAGTCGGTGCGCATGAGCACCCAGGCGCGCGGCGGGATGCGGCCGTAGCGCCTTTCCCAGTTCAACAGGTGTTTTTTCGTCAGCAGGAAATCCGCATCGTCTGCTGCCTGCTTCGAGCAGTCTATTACGCAGGCAGGACCGATGAAGCGCTCGGGCGGAATGCTATCCGTCGCATTATTGGGCAGATCCTTTCCGGACACCCAGTGGATCGGCGCGTCGAAATGCGTGCCGGTGTGCTCGCCGCAGGAAAAATTGTTCCAGTACCAGGCCGGGCCGCGCTCGTCGTAACGCGACACCTCCTCGATGCGGAACGGCCAGGCCTGGCCCATCTCCGGCGGCAGCGAGATCTGCGGGAACTCGGGGGAAAGAGTCTGCGTGAGGTCGACCACCCGGATTTTCCCCGCCGACAATTCGCGAATGAAACTATTGAGAATGCTCATGGGGACAATTCTCTTTCCAGCGCCTTCGGATTGTCGCGCCAGCGCGCCAGCCATTCCTGCGCGACGTCGCCGGGGTACACGTCCTCGACGCCATCGCGCAGGGCGCCGACGATGGCCTGCGCCAGCCCGGCCGCTGCGACTTTGGGCGGCGGCAGCAGCTGGTTCCATTCGTCGTCGATCGGCCCGGGGAAGACATTGACCACGCGCACGCCCGCGGGGCGCATTTCGGCGCGCAGGCACTGCGCCAGCGAGTGCGCCGCCGCCTTGGAGGCGGAAAAGGTGCCGTGCGGCGGGAAATTGGTGAGCGCGTAGATCGACAGCACATTCACCCACGCTACCGCGCTCGCCAGGCCATCGGCGCCGCGCGCACGCATGGCCGGGCCGAATTCCTGCGCCAGGCGCAGCAGGCCGAAGTAGTTGACGTCCATCTCGGCGCGGGCGGTCTCGACGCCCGCCCGGTTGCCGATGCCGAAGGCGCGGTGGTGCTCGGCGTTATTGACCAGGATGTCCACCTTGCCGCCGATCTCGGCCGCGACCTCGCGCACGCTTTTCGAATCGGTGACATCGAGGGGCAACAGGGTGACCTGGGAAACCTTTTCCAATTCATCAAAACCGGAAATCTTCTTCCATGGCTCGGCATGTCCCACCCAGATGAGCTCTGCGCCCGCCGTGGCGAGCGCTTTCACCATCGCCTGGCCGGCCGCGGTCTTGCCGTCGGTCACCAGGACTTTGCGGAATTTCGGATCGCAGGTGAATTCCCGCAATTGCCGGTCGTTCGCCATGTCGGAAGTCTCCTTCTCGGGTAGCGCCACGAGCGCTGCCTGCCCGGCACGGTCAAGCCGCGCGGCGACGCGCACTCGCGCGGGCGCCGGCGGCACGCCGCCATGCAGGTGCGCCACCACCGTAGGGCCGCAGTCGAGGTGCACGAGGCCGAGGCGCCACGGCAGCCGCTCGCGGAAGAACAGGTCGTTGCTGTGGTGAAGCACGGTATCGGACAGCAGCTCGCCCGCGCCCGACTGGCTTTTCCACAACAGATGCACTGAGAGGCACTGCTGGCAAGCCTCGCGCGGAGGGTATTGCACCGTGCCGCAATCGCGGCACTGCTGCAGCTCGAAGCGGCCGAGCGCCGCGGCGGCGGTCAGCCCGAGCGCGACGCGGCTGCGCGCCGCCGGCGGCAGCGTCGGCAGACGCGTCCGCAGGACCGGGTTTTTGCGTTTTGGCTTTTCTAGCATCCGAGGATCGCCGCGCCGGAACCGAGACCGCGGTCGAAGTTGATCATGCCGAAGCCGCTGACGAGGCCGAGTTTCGCATCCTTGACCTGGCGTGCCTGCGCCTGGCCGGTGAGCTGCCGCAGCGCCTCCACCATGCCGAGGAAGCCGCCGGCGGCGCCGGCCTGTCCGACCGAGAGCTGCCCGCCGCTCGTGTTGAGCGGGAAGCTGCCGTCGTGCGTGAAGCTGTGCTTGCGCACGAAAGCCGGCGCCTCGCCTTTGGCGCAGAAGCCGAGGTCTTCGAGCTGCAGGAGCGAAATCACCGGGTAGTCGTCGTAGGTCTGGACGAAGTCCATGTCGCCCGGCCCGGCGCCGGCCTGGGCGTAGAGATCTTCGCGATCCAGCGCCCAGCCGGCGCGCATCTGCACCGGATCGGCGGCAAAGGCGTTGTGCCTTTCGATAGTCCCCATTAAAGCCGCGAACGGAATGCCGAGCGCTTTTGCACGCTCTTCGCTCAATACCAGGAACCCTTCGGCACCCGCGCACGGCATGACGCAATCGAACAGATGCAGCGGCTCGGCGATCGCGCGCGCCGACAGGTATTCTTCCAGCGTCAGGGGTTTCTTGAAAAGCGCATGCGAATACTTCAGCGCGTTGGCGCGTTGCGCCACGCACAGCTTGCCGAAGTCCTCGCGCGTCGCGCCGTAAGAGCGCATGTAGTATGCGGTGAGAAAAGCGAAGCTCGCGTTCGGGCCGCCCGCGCCGTAGGGATAGATCGCGTCGCGTGCGAACTGGCTGAAATTGGCGAGCGTCAGCCGAAAGGAATCGACGTGATTGGTGTCGCCGGCGATGCACGCGACGATGTCCGCGTCGCCCGCCTGCACCGCACGCGCCGCGCGCCGCAAGGCGACCACGCCGCTCGCGCCGCCGAGCGGGACGTAATCGAGCCAGCGCGGCGACAGGCCCAGGTGCTGAGTAAGGCCGATGGCGGTGTCGGGGGCCAGCGTGAAGCTGGACACGCTCAGACCGTCCACATCTGATTTTTTCAATCCTGAGGATTTCAGTAATTCTGCAAGGCTTCTGGCTAGCCACCAATGCGCTGCCCGGATCGAGTAGCGCACGTAAGGCACGGTGACCGGCACGGCGACGGCGACGCCTTCGTACCCCTTGCGAGTCATGGCCGGCGCTTCCGCTCGCGGACGTCGAAGCAGTGGGTCGGATGCAGCGCGAAGTCCGCCAGCTTCGCTTTCTGCACTTTGTTGGTCGAGGTGACCGGAAGCGAGTCGAGAAAGGCGACATAGCCGGGCGCCTTGAAGTAGGCGAGCCGCTCCAGGCACCAATTCTGGATGGAAATGGCGGTCTCCCGGCTCACCGCGTTGCTCTGGTTGAGGACCACGCAGGCCATGACCTCTTCGTCGCGCACTGGGTCGGGCGCTGCGATCACGGCCACCTGGCTCACTGCGGGATGGCCGGCGAGCGCCGCCTCGACCTCGAGCGCCGCGATGTTCTCGCCGGCGCGGCGGATGATGTTCTTGCGGCGATCGATGAAATGCAGCACGCCGTCCGGCCCTCGGCGCACCACGTCGCCGGTGTGGAACCAGCCGTCGCGCCAGGCTTCATCGGTCGCATCCGGATCCTTCAAGTATCCGGAGAAAAAGCCGCGCCGCGGATCGGGGCCGGTCTGCCGCACCAGGAGCTCTCCGCTTTCTTTGTCGATCAGGATCTCCAGCCCTGGCGGAGGGCGGCCGATGCAGCGCGTGCCGACATGGCGCGGCTCGCGGCTCGCCGCGATCATAGCGCCGCCGCCGGTCTCGGTCATCGCCCAGGCCTCGATCAGCGGGAAGCCGAAACGGTCCTCGAACGCAGCATGGTCCTTCGGATTGGCGTTGGCACCATAGCCGAAGCGCACGCAATGCGCCTTATCAAAAGATGTTTCAGGTAAATTCAACAGCACGGCGGGCATGACGCCGAGGTAATGCACGATCGTCGCGCCGGACTCGGCAACGTCGCGCCACCAGGTCTTCGGATGAAAGCGCTTGAGCTGGACGATGCAGCCGGCGGTGAGGATCATCGCGGTGGTCGACACCGCGAGCGCGTTCATGTGAAACAGCGGCAGCGGCGTGATGAGCCGCTCCTCTCCCTCGCGCAATGCGCACAGCCCGCCCTCGGCGACATAGCGCCGGCCCACGTTGAGGAAGTAGAAGTTGCTGAGCAGGCAGCCTTTCGGCTTGCCGGTGGTTCCCGAGGTGTAGAGCAGGGCGCACTCGCTTGCATCGCCCGGTTCGGGGGCGACCGGAAAATCCGCGTCAAGCGTTTCCCCTGTGACGACCAGGCCGGCTTCGCAATGGCCCAGGATGTACTGCAGCTCCGCCGCGCGCAAGTCGGGATTGATCGGCACCACGCTCGCGC
>DATILQ010000128.1:0-8198 GCA_035476235.1 Burkholderiales bacterium | reverse complement strand
GACGATGCGCGGGTTGATCGGCGTGCCGACGTCGGCCACGTTGACCAGGCGCTCGACGCGCACGCGTCCGGTCTCGGTATCGACCTCGACTTCAACGCCGGTCGCGCCCACCATCCAGAACGGCGTCGCGTTGTCCGACTGGCCGTTCTCATCCGGCGGCGTGTAAGGCGGAATGAAGTTGCCCACGCCCGTGACGGAACCCGCGCGCATGCCGTACTTCTTCCTGAAGATGTCCGCGATCGGCGTGTCGGGCGCCAGGCCGAGCTGCTGGCGCAGGCGATCGAGCTGCGCGCGTGCGTCCTCGGCGGCGAGCTTCACCGCGTTGCCGGTGTGGAAGAGCGAGCGCGAGCCGAGCGTCGCCATGTCGAAAGGCGTGACGTCGGTGTCCGAATGCACCACGGTGACGGCCTCGGTCGGCAGTCGCAGTACTTCGGCCGCGATCTGCGCCATCGCGGTGTCCGAGCCCTGCCCCATGTCCACGGTGCTGACGTAGACGGTCGCGCTGCCATCGGCGTTCACGTTCACCGCCGCGAGCGAGGTGGTGTTTGCGATGCACGCTTTGAACCCGATGGCGATGCCGCGCCCGCGGCGCCGCGTGCCGCTGCCGCGGTCGTATGGCTTTCCCCACTCCAACAACTCGGCCGTCCGCTCGAGCACCTTTTCGATCGCCGCATCGCGCATCAGCGTGCCGGTCGCCTGTGGCCGGCCCTCACGCAGCAGGTTCTTGCGCCTGAACTCCACCGGATCGATGCCCAGCTCGCGCGCGATCATGTCGGTGTGGCTCTCGTAGGCCCAGACGAGCTGCGGGATGCCGAAGCCGCGCAGCGCGCCCGCCGGCGGCAGGTTGGTGTACATGGCGTACGAATCGATGGCGACGTCCTGCACGTCGTAAGGCCCCGGCGCGGTGAAGCCCGATTTCTGCGTGACGCGCGGCCCGATGTCGGCATACGCACCGCCGTTCCACCACACCTCGCATTCGCGCGCGAGCACCCGGCCGTCGCGATTCACGCCGCTCTTGATGCGGAAGGTGCTCGCGTGCTTCGTGATGGTGAAGAACTGCTCCTCCATGCTGAGCGAGATCTTCACCGGCCGCTTGACCAGCAGTGACAGGACGGCGACCAGCGCCTCCAATTTTATGTACAGCTTGGCGCCAAATCCGCCGCCGAGGAACGGTACGCGCACGCGTACGCGGTTCTCCGGCCAGCCGAGAAGCCGCGCGATCTCGATGCGCACGAACGACGGGCTCTGCGAGGCAGTGTGGATGGTGAGCGAGTCTTCCGTGCACTCGGCGACCGAGACCAGCGGCTCGAGCGGCGTATGCATCACCTGCTGCGTGCGGAAGCGATGCTCGAAAACGCGCTCGGCGGCCGCCATGGCCTTGGCCGAATCGCCGCGGCGCAGGCGGAAGTCGAGCGCGACGTTGGTGTTCTTCACGCCCTTCAGGTGCTTGAGATCGGGAAAGGTGCCCGCCGGCTTCAGCGCATCGTGCACGATCGCCTTGGAGCCGACCGCCTCCACCTCGTCGTAGACCGCGGGCAGCTCGTCGTACTCCGCGCTGATGAGATGCACCGCTTCTTCGGCCACGTGCGGGTCGGAGGCCAGCACCACCGCGACCGGCTCGCCGACGTGGCGCACCTTGTCCACCGCGAGCACCGGCTGGTCGTGGAACGCGGGCCCGTAGTACGGCTCGGGCACCACGGTCTTCACCTCGGCCGCCGTCACCACGCTATGCACTCCCGGCAGCGCGCGCGCGGCGCTCGTATCGATGCGCTTGATGCGACCGTGGGCAAGCGTCGCGCGGAAAATCTTGCCGTAGAGCATTCCGGGCAGGCGCAGGTTGTGCACGTACTCCGCACGGCCCGTGACCTTGAGCCACGACTCGAGCCGCGGCACCGAGCGGCCGATCTGCGAGGTTTCAGTGGCCTGGCTGGCGCGCTTCATGGATTGCCCGGCGCAGGTAAACGCCAACGAGGTGCTTCTTATATGCGGCGGAGCCGTGCAGGTCGCCGTCAATGGCGAGCGTCTGCGCAGCCGCAGCCGCTTCGCCGAGCAGGCGCTCGTCGAGCGCCTTGCCCGCGAGGATTTGCTCGGCGGCCGTGAGCCGCGTCGGCCTGTCGGTCGCGGCGCTGACGAAGATGCGCGGCGCATTGCCGTCCAGCACCACCGCCATGCCGAGCGCCGGCCAGTCGTCGGCCGAGCGCGTCGTGCACTTGAGATACGCCGCGCGGCGTCCATCCATTGGCGGCACGCTGACGCGGGTAATCAGCTCCCCGGGCGCCAGCGTCGTTTCGAGATAGCCGGCGTAGAGCTCCTCGACCGGGCAATCGCGCTCGCCGCGCGGCCCGGCGATCGTGACGTTCGCGCCGAGCGCGCAGAGCAGCGGCGGCAGGTCCATGTGCGGGTCGCCGTGCGCAAGATGGCCGCCGACGCGCGCAACGTTGCGCACGCGCACGTTGGACAGCGTGCGCAGCGCCCGCGCGATCACCGGCCAGCCCTTACGCACGGCCGGCGACAGCTCCAGCGCGCGCAACGTCACCATCGCACCGATCTGGAGCGAACCACGCGCGTCCACTTCGAGATGATCGAAGCCGAGGCGGCGCAGGTTGACGAGGCGGGTCGGCCGCAGCACGCCCGCTTTCATCATCAGCATGAGCGCGGTGCCGCCGGCCAGCGGCCGCACCGTGCCTTCGCGCGCCTGGAGAAGCTCGACCGCCTCGGCGAGCGAACGCGGTTCGGTCAGCTCAAAGGGCGTCATGCGGCAGCGAGCTCAGCGGACACAGTATTTGACTTTTTCCCACAGCGAATCCGGCGCTTACCGCTATGATGACCAAAAATATAACAGACGCTCGGGGGACGGCTTCGAAAATGCGATACAGGGCCATGGCGGCGGGGGCTCTAGCGATGCTCGCTCTGGCCGTATTGTGGCAGGCGACAGCCGCGCTGCTCGCGCTCGATTCGACGCCGTTGTTCGTCCCCAGATCGTTCTATCCGGCAGCGACCGACGAGCCGATCAGGCCCATTCCACGCACGCTGCCGCTCGATGAGCGCAAGGTCGCGATAGGCAGGCGGCTGTTTAACGACAAGCGGCTGTCCGCCGACGATAGCGTCGCCTGTGCGAGCTGCCACATCCTCGCCAAAGGCGGCGTGGATGGATCGCCGCAGTCGGCCGGCATCCACGGCCAGCGGGGTGCGATGAACGCGCCCACCGTGTTCAACAGCGTTTTCAATTTCCGGCAGTTCTGGAACGGGCGCGCGGCAACGCTGGAGGATCAGGTAGACGGGCCAGTGCATAACCCGCTCGAGATGGCCTCCGGCTGGCCGCCGATCGTGCACAAGCTCGCGGCTGATCCGGCGTATCGGGACGCGTTCCGAACCGCTTACCCGGACGGGCTGCAGCCGGCGAACATCAGGAATGCCATTGCGGAGTTCGAGCGCTCGCTGATCACCCCGGACTCGCGCTTCGACCGCTACCTCGCGGGTGAGCGCGGCGCCCTCACTTGGGACGAAGTGAAGGGATACCAGTTGTTCAAGAACTACGGCTGCATCGCCTGTCACCAGGGCGTCAATGTCGGCGGCAATCTCTATGCGCGCCTCGGCGTCATGGAGCAGTATTTTCCGGCAGGGGCCAATGCCAGGCCGGCGGACCTCGGCCGCATGGCGATCACCGGAAGATCCGAGGACCTGCACGTCTTCAAGGTGCCGAGCCTGCGCAATGTCGCGCTCACGGCACCGTATTTCCACGACGGCTCCGTTGCCACGCTCGAGCAGGCGGTCAGCATCATGGGCCGCTTCCAGCTCGGCGTCAGCCTCGCGCCGGATGAAGTGGCGCTCATCGTCAAATTCCTGCAGACGCTCACCGGCCGCTATCCTGGAGAGCTGCAATGAGCGCGACGCGCATTGCCGCTCGGGTCGCCGCGGCAGTGCTCGCGGTCCTGGCGATCGCTTTTTTGATCGTCAACGCGCGCCCGATCGATCCGGCGGCCCACAGCCGCGTGGTCACCAATCTCAGCAAGATGCAGGAGCTCGACGCGCAGCTCGACGAAGATGTGCTGAAGCTGCGCGATGCGCTGCTCGGCGATTACGATCCGCTCGTCGCCAGCTTCCAGCTGATCCGCGCGCACCAGCACGACCTGGAACGCGGCGAATACGCGTTCGGCCGGCTGGGCGTCGAAGTCGGCGCGGCCCTCGCCGACATGTCGCGTCGCCTGGACGACAAGGAGGCGCTCATCGAGCAGTTCAAGTCGCGCAACGCCCTGCTGCGCAACTCATTCCATTATCTGCCGCTCGCCGCGAGGAACCTGCTGAGCGAACCGCGGCTGCCCGAAGCGGTGCGTAGCGGCGCGCAGAATCTGCTGCGCGACATTCTGTTGCTGCGCGTCGGCGCGACATCATCGGACTACGAGCTGCTGCGGCTGCAGGCGGATCAGCTCGGCGCATTGCGCCCCCGACAGGCACGCGCCGCCGGCGCGAAGCTCGAGCTGCTGCTGCGTCACGCGCACAACGTCATCGAATACCAGGAAAGCCTCGACCGGCTGGTGCGTGGCATCACCGATGCCGGCGTCGATCACGCCGGGCGTTCGCTCACCGCGGCCTACAACCGTGCATTTGCGCAGAACCTGCAGCAGGCCAACCTCTACCGCTTCATCCTCGTGGCGCTCAGCCTCGGCCTCCTCGCCTACGCGGTGCATTCGTTCCTGCGCCTGCGCGCCAGCACCGCGCAGCTGCAGCAGGCCTTCGACCGTCAACGAGCGAGCGAGGAACGCTATCGCAGGCTGTTCGACCTCTCGCCGGACGGCCTGCTGATCCATACGGACGGCGTGATCGTGCTCGTCAACAGCAAGTTGGTGAATATGCTCGGCGCGGCGAGCGCCGCGGATCTCGTCGGCAAGCCGGTCGTGGAGCTGTTTCACCCGGATTACCGCGAGCGGGTGCGCGAACGGATGCGCAACACGTTCAAGGAGCAGCGCCCGTCGGCGCCCGAGGAGAGAAAACTGCTGCGATTCGACGGCGCCATGCTCGATATCGAATCCGCCGCATCGCTTCTGACGCACGACGGCAGACCGAGCGTGCAGGTGGTGATGCGCGACATCACCGAACGAAAAAAGGCGAGCGAACGCCTCAACTACCTGGCGCAGTACGACGCTCTCACGGCGCTGCCCAACCGCAGCCTGTTCCGCGATCGATTGGAGCAAAGCCTGGCGCAGGCAAGCCGCAGCCGCCGCCCGGCCGCGGTGCTGTACATCGATCTTGACCGCTTCAAGAGCGTGAACGACACGCCCGGCCACGCCGTGGGCGACAAGCTGCTGAAGGAAACCGCGGCGCGCCTCAATGCCTGCCTACGCAACGGCGACACCGTCGGGCGCTTCGGCGGCGACGAATTCGGCGTCATCCTGGCCGATCTCGCCAAGCCGGCCGACGCCGGCTTCGTCGCGCAGAAGATCATCGACAGCCTGGCGCGGCCCTTCGATCTCGACGGCAACACCGTTTTCGTCAGCGCGAGCATCGGCATCACGCTCTACCCCTCGGACGCGACCGAAGCCGACGTGCTGAACCGCAACGCCGACGCGGCCATGTACCGCGCGAAGGAGAACGGGCGCAACAACTACCAGTTCTTCACGCCGGAAATGAACGAGCGCGCCATGCAGCGCATGCAGACCGAGGCGGCCATGCGCCGCGCGCTCGAGCGCGACCAGTTCGTGCTGCATTACCAGCCAAAGGTCGAGCTCGCGAGCGGCACCATCTGCGGCCTCGAGGCGCTGCTGCGCTGGGCACATCCCGAGCGCGGACTGGTGTCGCCGGCGGAGTTCATTCCCGTGCTCGAGGAGACCGGCCTGATCCTGCCGGTGGGCGACTGGGTGACGCGCGAGGCCTGCCAGCAGATCGCCGCGTGGCAGGCGGCGGGCCTCGCGCCACCGCCGGTCGCGGTGAACCTGTCGGCGCGACAGTTCCAGCAAAAGGACCTCGAACAGAGAATCCGCGACATCATCGCCCAGGCCGGCATCGAGCCAGAGCTCCTGCAGATCGAAATCACGGAATCGCTGCTGATGAACGACGCCGAGGCCGGCCAGCGCATTTTGCGCGGCCTGAACAGCGCGGGCGTCAAGCTCTCGATCGACGATTTCGGCACCGGCTACTCGAGTCTCGCCTACCTGCGGCGCTTCCCGCTCGACACCCTGAAGATCGACCGCGCGTTCATCCGCGACATGGTCGAGAATCCCGACGACGCCGCCATCACGCTGGCGATGATCAACCTCGCGCACAGCCTCAACCTGAAGGTCGTCGCCGAGGGCGTGGAAAACGAGGCACAAATCAACGTGCTGGCGCTGCATGGATGTGACGAGATCCAGGGCTTTTACTTCTCGAAGGCGCTGCCGGCGCCCGAGATCGAAGCAATGGTGCGCGCCGGGCGGCGGCTCACGCGCTCGCAGAATTTCACCGAGGCAAAGCCCGCCGTGCTGCTCCTCGACGACAGCGAGCCCGATTTGGAGCTGCTGCAGCGTGCGCTGGCCGGGGAAGACTTCCCGGTGCTCGCCGCCACCAGCGCACAGCAGGCGTTCGTTCTGCTGGCGAACCATCCGGTCGGCGTGGTCGTCTCGGATCAGCGCATGCCCGGCATGAACGGCTCGCATTTCCTCGCCAAGCTGGGCACGCTCTATCCTCGCGTAGTGCGCGTGGCCATTACCGGTTCAGCCGACTATGACGTCGTCGCGGACGCGGTCAACCAGGCGGGGATCCACAAGTTCTTGTCGAAAACCTGGGATCGCGAACGCCTGCGCACGGAGATCCGCGAAGCCTATCAGCGCTCGGTAGCCTCCTCCAAGGCCGGTTGACAGGCGTGCTAGGCTCTGCCGCCTCGTAGGACCGAGGAGGAGAGAATGCTTCGAGCCCTGGTGCGCGGCCTCGTCGTCGCGCTGCTGTGTGCGCCGCATGCCGTGCATGCGCAACCCGAGCCGCTTCGCATCGGCTTCCTCACGGTGCGTACCGGGCCGCTCGCCGCCGGCGGCAAGCAGATGGAGCAAGGCATCCAGCTCTTTCTCAAGGAGCGCAACAACATGCTCGCCGGGCGCAAGGTGGAGCTCGTCTTTGCCGACACCGGCGGCAACCCCGCGGGCGCGAAGACCAAGACGCAGGAGCTCGTCGAGCGCGACAGGGTGCACGTCGTCATCGGACCGCTCGCCGCATTCGAGGCGCTCGCCATCGACGACTACATCCGCCAGACGCGCACGCCGACGGTGTCGTGCTCGGCGGCCGCCGAGGACCTTACCCAGCGCAAGCCGAACCCATGGTTCGCGCGCACGGTCGGCACTTCCGGGCAGCCGAACCACGCGCTCGGCGAGTACGCGGCAAAGGTACTGGGCTATAAGCGGGTGGCGATCATCGCCGATGACTTTGCCTACGGCCACGAAACCGCCGCCGCCTTCCAGCGGGTGTTCGAGGACAACGGCGGCAAAGTCGTGCAGCGCCTGCTCTCGCCGCTCAGCGTCCCGGACTACGGCTCCTATCTCGCGCAGCTGAAGACCAACGTGGATGCGATCTACGCCGGCTTCGCCGGTGCGAACGGCTTCCGCTTCCTGCGCCAGTACCGCGAATACGGCCTGAAGCTGCCGGTGCTCGGCAGCATGACCACGGCGGATGAAGGCATCCTGCGGCAGATGGGCGACGAAGCGCTCGGTGTGGTCTCGGCGGGCTGGTACGCCGCGGGCATCGATAGCGCGGAGAACAAGCGCTTCGTCGAGGCCGTCAACCAGGAGAACGGCGTGGATCCTGGGTACTACACGCTCGGGGCGTATTCCGCCGGCGCACTGGTGGAGCTGGCGGCGCGGGCAGTGAAGGGCAACGTCGAGGACAAGGACGCCTTCATGAAGGCGCTGCGCCATCCGGGCACGGTGCGCGACCCCCGCGGCGAATGGCATCTCGACGACTACGGCAATCCCGTCATGCCGATCTACATCCGCAAGGTGGAGCGTCGGGGCGGCAAGCTGGTCAACGCGGTGGTCCACACCTACCCGAACGTGAGCCAGTTCTGGAAATACCCGCCGCAGGAATTCCTCGCGAGCCCGGTGTACTCGCGCGATTTCCCGCCGGCGAAGAACCTGGAGCAGTAATGGCGCTCGTCAGCGTTGCCGGCGCCCAGGTCGAATACGACCAGCGCGGCGCCGGCCCACATCTGCTCCTCATCCATTCGCTGCTGACCGAGC
>DATILQ010000127.1:0-1542 GCA_035476235.1 Burkholderiales bacterium | reverse complement strand
GGTTACGGCGGAGCCGACCGCGCCACCCGCAGCTGCGCCGCCGACCGTGCCGACGGTCTCACCACGGCCCCAGCCGGAGCACGCCGAGAGACCCAACATGCCGGCAACCGCACACACCGCAATCAAGGACTTCATCATGTTTACCTCCGTGTAAAAGTGTTGACCGGGCCCGCGGCTCAAGTGCAGCCGCGCAGCAGGAAGATGACGAACAGCACCGGGATCGGCACCCCGAGCAGCCAAAGCAGGATGTACCCGAGCTTGCCTTCCTGACGGCGCCGCCATTGCTGCAATTGCTCCATCCGAGCCTCCAATAGGCCGTGATGTGGCAAAGGCAGCAATCGCCGTGCCGTTATGCCCGCCGTGTGCTGTGGGGATTTCCACTACAGCGGTATTTCCACTACAGTCTGTGCTAACAACAAATAAGGGAGGCCCCCATGACCTGGTGGAGCTTCGTCGAGCGGATCGCCGTCCCCACCGTGATGCTGTGCTTGCTGGCCGGTGGCCTGGCGGGCTTCGTGTTCGGCTGTGCCCTCGCCCTGCGTAGCGGACCAACCCTGCAATTCATCGCGCGCATGAACCGTTGGGTCTCGACCCGCGAGGCGCTCAGGTCGCTGGAGGAGCCGCACCAGATCGACCCCGCGCCGGAAAGCCCTTATCGGCGCGTGCTCGGCGTCCTGTTCATCGTCAGCGGCGCGCTGACGATCTACTTCCTGCTGACGCGCCTGCAGGTCACGCAGCTGATCGACGCCAAGCGCCGGCTCGGCCTGGCGATCGCGCTGGACGCGACGAAGGCGGTGTTCCTCGCCGGCGGCGCCTTCGCCCTGGTCATCGGCGCGCTCATGGTGTTCTGGCCACGGGCGCTCACGGCGATGGAAGGGCGCCTCAACCACTGGTACTCCGCGCGGCGCCTGGCCGCCGCCGAGGACCGCATGCTCACGCCGCTCGAACCGCACGTCGAGGCGCATCCGCGCGAGGCCGGCTGGATCATCGCCAGCGCCTCGCTCGCCATCGCGCTCGCCATGCTATGGCTGCTCGTCACGCGCGTGATGCATTAGCGAGAGCTGAAGACCTGTTTGCGGGAGACTAAGTGGACGCGATCCTGGATGCGGCAGTTCAATTGATTCAGATGGGGCTGTTACTGGTCCTCGTCGCGCTGAACGTCGGGCTGCGGCGGCGGCTGAAGGCTATTGAAGAAAAGCTAGGTCGCTAGGGGCTGTGAAAAAAAGGGCGCCGGAAGGCGCCCCAAACCATCGGAAAAGTTGCTTACTCAGCCGGAATGAATTTCTCGACGCTAGCGCGCTCGATTTCATCGTGGCTGAGGCCGAGCTCGATGGTTTCGTTCGTCAGCCAGCGCGTAAGGAACTGCGCGTAGTTCGGGCTGCCGAGCACGCCGCTCGTGCCACCGGGCCAGATGTCGGCCGCGCGCATGCCCTCGCGACCCGCCTCGGCCACCAGGCGGTGCGAAGGGATGACGGTGAACATGAAGTCGTCGGGCACCTTGGCGCGCGCGTTGTGGCTCGCGGCATCGACCGTCTGGAAGCC
>DATILQ010000126.1:0-13406 GCA_035476235.1 Burkholderiales bacterium | reverse complement strand
TAGCCGTGCTCGACGCTGATCGTGGCGCCCATCGCCTGCAGGCCCTTCACGTGCTGATCGACCGGCCGCAGGCCGATCGCACAGCCCCCGGGAAGCGATACCCGGGCGCGCCCGCAACGCGCGAGCAGCGGCCCGAGCACCAGCACCGAGGCACGCATGGTCTTCACCAGCTCGTACGGCGCCGTCGGGTCGCGGATTGCGGCGGCGCGCAGCGTCAGCTGCCCGTCGGCTGGACGCTGGACCTCCACGCCCATCTGGCGCAGGAGCTTGCCCATCGTCGAGACGTCCACCAGGCTGGGCACATTGGTGAGAGCCACGCGCTGGTCGGTCAGCAGCGCCGCGCACATGATCGGCAGCGCCGCGTTCTTCGCGCCCGAGACCCGCACCTCGCCCTGCAGCGTCCGCCCACCGATGATGCGCAGCTTATCCACTCGATTTCCACTCCTCGGGCGTGAGCGTACGCATCGACAGCGCGTGGATTTCCTCGCGCATGCGCTCGCCGAGCGCCGCGTAAACCAGCTGATGGCGCTGCACGCGGCTCCTTCCCGCGAACTCGCCGGACACGATCAGCGCCTGGAAATGCTGGCCGTCGCCGACCACTTCCACATGCTCGCAGGCGAGCCCCGCCGCGATTCCCGTCTTCACGCTTTCAGGCGTCACCATTCAGTACCTCAGCTTGTACCCGGCCTTGAGCAGCCCGAGGCTGATCAGGCTGACAGCCAAAAAGCTTACC
The DNA here is from genome assembly GCA_035476235.1 of Burkholderiales bacterium. Classification (GTDB taxonomy): domain Bacteria; phylum Pseudomonadota; class Gammaproteobacteria; order Burkholderiales; family SG8-39; genus SCGC-AG-212-J23. Next base: position 12,673 of record DATILQ010000126.1, on the reverse strand, counting down.
CCGACCACCGCCAGGCTGGCATGCGGAGGCACGTCGGAAGCGCCGAAGAAGCCGTAGCGAAAGCCATCGACCATGTAAAAGAACGGGTTGGCGTGCGACAGCTTCTGCCAGAAGCCGGGCAGCGAATGAATCGAATAAAACACGCCGGAAAGAAAGCTGAGCGGCATGATGACGAAGTTCTGAAACGCCGCCAGCTGATCGATCTTTTCGCAGACGATGCCGGCGATCAGGCCAAGCGCGCCGAGCAGCGCGCTGCCAAGCAGCGCGAACGCGAAGGCCCACAGCGGCGCGCCGAGCCGCAGCTCGACGAACCAGACCGTCACGACGAGCACCCCGGCACCCACCACCAGCCCGCGGATCACCGCGGCCAGCACGTAGGCGCAGAAGAACTCGAGGTGGGAGACCGGCGAGAGCAGGATGAACACGATGTTGCCGGTGATTTTCGACTGGATCAGGCTCGATGAGCTGTTGGCGAACGCGTTCTGCAGGACGCTCATCATGATCAGGCCCGGGACGAGGAACGAGGTGTAGCGCACGCCTTCGTACACCTGCACGCGTCCTTCCAGCGCGTGCCCGAAAATGATCAGGTAGAGAGCCGCGCTCAGCACCGGCGCGGCGACGGTCTGCACGCTGACTTTCCAGAAGCGCAGCAGCTCCTTGAGCAACAGCGTCCGAAAGCCGGTCACGGCTGGCGCCCGGTCAGGCGCAGGAACACTTCTTCCAGATCGGGCGGCTGCACCTCCAGCTCGACGATGCCGATCCCGCTCTCGCGCAGCCTCGCCAGCACCGTCTCGAGCTCGCGGGCGCTCGGCAGGCGCAGCGTGAACAGCGGTCCGTCGCGCGCGATCAGCTGCGCCGGAAAAGGCTCCGGCAGCCGCTCCGCATCGAGCCGCACCCGCAGCTGCAGGCCCGAAAAGGTCTCGAGCAGGTTCCTGGTCGAGTCGAGCGCGGCGACGCGGCCGGCTTTCAGCATCGCGATGCGGTTGCAGTGCAGTTCGGCCTCCTCGAGGTAGTGGGTGGTCAGCACGATCGTGTGACCTTCGCGGTTGAGCCGGCGCACGAACTGCCACAGACCCTGCCGCAGCTCCACGTCCACGCCGGCGGTCGGCTCATCGAGCACGATCACCGGCGGCTTGTGCACCAGCGCCTGCGCCACCAGCACGCGGCGCTTCATGCCGCCCGACAGCGCGCGCATATTGGCGTCTGCCTTCGCCGTCAGGTCCAGATGGTGCATCACCTCGTCGATCCAGGCGTCGTTGCCGCGGATGCCGAAGTAGCCCGACTGGATGCGCAGCGTCTCGCGCACGGTGAAGAACGGGTCGAACACCAGCTCCTGGGGCACCACGCCGAGCATGCGCCGCGCGCGCCGGTAGTCTTCGACCACGTTCGCGCCCATCACGCTGGCCACCCCGGAATCAGGCCGCGCCAAGCCGGCAATCAGGTTGATGAGCGTAGTCTTGCCCGCGCCATTGGGGCCGAGCAGGCCGAAGAACTCGCCCTGCCCGATCGCGAGGGTCACGCCCGCGAGCGCGCGCACGGCGCCGAAGCGCTTCTCGAGCTGCCTGACCTCGATGGCGTTCAGTGGTGCGGCGCGGCGGCGGGCAGCAGGCGGTCCACGCCGTACAGACGGGCGATCGTCTGCAGCGAGGCGGGAAGGTTGGTAAAGGAGACTTCCTGCTTGCGCGCCCTGGCGTCGCGCAGCCAGGCGAGGAGCAGCGCGAGGAGCGAGGAATCCATTTCGGTGACTTCGCCCAGATCGACGCTCTGCACGCCTTCCTCGAGATGGCGCCTGCCTTCTTCGAGCAGGCGAGCGACGTTGGCCAGGGTCACCGGCCCGCTCACGATGATGCGGCGGCCCTCGCGCCGGATCATTTCTGCGGCGCCGTGCCGGCGGCTTCGAACGTGCGGTTCTTCGCGCTCAGGCTCTTGATCAGGCCGTCGATCCCCGACTCGCGCACGGTGTTGTTGAACTCGGTCCGGTAGTTGGCGACCAGGCTCACGCCGCCGACCATCACGTCGTAGACCTTCCAGCCGGCGGCGCCCTTTTCCATGCTGTAGTCGATCGGCACCGGCTGCGCGCCGGACTGCAGCACGCGCACGTTGACGGTGACATCGGTGTCGGTCGGCTTGGCGCGCAGGGGCCGGAACTCGAATTTCTGCTCGGAGAAAGCGGCGAGCGCGCTGGCGTAGGTGCGCACCAGCAGGGTCTTGAACTCCTCGGTGAGGCGCTTCTTCTGCTCCGCGTTCGCCTTGTTCCAGCTCTGACCCATCGCGAGGGCGGTCATGCCGGTGAAATTGAAGTGCGGCAGCACCTTCTCGTCGATCAGCTGGATCAGCTTGTTGCGATTGCCGCGGATCTCCTTGTCCTTGGCGATGAGCTCGACCACCTCGAGCGTCACGTTCTTCACCAGCACGTCGGGCGCCAATTCCTCGCCCTGCGCGCTGCCGAGCAGAAGAGCGGCGAAAAGACCTAGGGCGGCTTTAGCGATCGTGCGCATGTTGTGCAAACCTCACGTTATTAACGTCCGCAGCCGGCTCGACGTTGACCGGCGTCCTCAAGCTGCGGCCTTCTTCAATGCGCTTCTCGCGCGGAGGCTGTCCATCATAGATCAGGCTCCTGCGGCGCTGCAGGTAGGCGTCGCGCTGGAATACGTACTTGTCGAGCGCCGCCTCGTCCAGGATGCGGCTCGCGTCCAGCAGATCGGCGCGCACGCCGACCAGGCGCAGCGCGACCGCGGAATTGCGCAGCCTGATCGGCCTGAAATCGCCGACCGGATCGGTGTAGATGTCGGCCGCGGTTCCGAAGCCGTCGCGCAGCGTGCTCGAGCCCAGAATCGGCAGCACGAGATAGGGACCGTCGCCAACGCCCCAGCGGCCCAGGGTCTGGCCGAAATCCTCGTTGTGCTTTTCGATCCCCATGTCGGAGGCCACGTCGTGAATGCCCAGCAGCCCGAAGGTGCTGTTGAAGGCGAAGCGCGCCCAGTCCTCCACGCCGTCCTGGAGCTTGCCTTGCAGCAGGTTGTTGACGCCGATGAAAAGGTCGGCGATGTTGGAAAAGAAATTGCGCACCCGGCTGCGGATCTCCTCGTGCACGAGATCGCGATAAGCCGTCGCCACCGGCTTGGCGATCGCCTCGTCGACGGTCTCGTTGAACTTGTAGACGCCGCGGTTGAACCCTTCGAACGGATCGCGTGGATCGCCGTCCGCGCTGGCGCATGCCGCCAGAAGCGCAAGCAGCACTGCGCTGCCCAGGAACCTCACTTCGCCGGTTCCTTGGCCGGCTCCGCCGCCTTGCTGAACAGGAACTGGCTGATGAGGTTCTCGAGCACCACCGCCGACTGGGTCAGGCGCAGGCGGTCGCCCTGCTTCAGCATCACGCCGTCCCCGCCGGCCTCGAGCCCGACGTACTGCTCGCCGAGGATTCCCGAGGTCAGGATCTTGGCGGTCGTATCGCGCGGAAACTGGTAGGCGGCGTCGATGTTGACCGCGACGAGCGCCTCGTAGCTTTCATTGTCGAAGCGGATGTCGGCGACCCTGCCGATCACCACGCCGGCGCTCTTCACCGGCGCACGCGCCTTCAGTCCGCCGATGTTGGCGAACTTGGCATACACCTGGTAGGTCTGCGCGGTGTTGAAGGAGGCGAGGTTGCCGACCTTGAGCGCGAGAAACAGCAGCCCCGCAAGGCCGGCCGCGACGAAGATTCCGACCCACAGATCGATAGCCGAGCGGTTCATTGTCCGTGACCTCCTCCGGTAAACATGAGCGCGGTAAGCACGAAATCGAGCGCGAGAATGGCGAGCGACGAGGTGACCACCGTGCGCGTCGTCGCGCGCGACACGCCCTCGGCGGTCGGCGGGGCGTCGTAGCCCTCGAACACCGCGATCCAGGTCACCGCGATGCCGAACACGACGCTCTTGATGACGCCGTTGACGATGTCGTTGCGCAGGTCGACCGCGGCCTGCATCTGCGACCAGAACGCGCCGGCGTCGACGCCGATCAGCTGCACGCCTACGAGATAGCCGCCGAAGATGCCCATGGCGGAGAACAGCGCCGCCAGCAGCGGCATCGAGATCACCCCGCCCCAGAAGCGCGGCGCGACCACGCGCGCGACCGGGTCGACCGCCATCATCTCCATCGCCGACAGCTGCTCGGTCGCCTTCATCAGGCCGATCTCCGCGGTGATCGCCGAGCCGGCGCGGCTGGCGAAAAGCAGCCCGGCGACGACCGGGCCGAGCTCGCGCACCAGCGACAGCGCGACCAGCACGCCGAGCGACTCGGAAGCCCCGAAGCGCTGCAGGGTCTCGTAGCCCTGCAGGGCGAGCACCATGCCGACGAACAGCCCCGAGACCAGGATGATGATCAGCGACAGCACGCCCGCGAAGTAGATCTCGGCGATCGTCAGGCGAAAGCGCCGCAGCGCCGTGCCCGAGTGCACGATCAGGTAGGCGAGGAAGCGGCTGGCGAAGCCCAGCCGCCACACGTGGGTGGTCACGCCGGCGCCGAGGCGCTCCAGCCGCTGGCGAAGAGCATCGACGATCTGCATGTCAGGCGGCCGCCAGCTCGAGGTCGGCACCGTAGTCGGGCGCGGCGTAGTGGAACGGCACCGGGCCCTCGGATTTGCCGTTGACGAACTGGTTGACGAAGGGCTCGGAGCTCGAGCGGACCTCGGCGGGCGTGCCCTGGGTAATGACGCGGCCCGCCGCCATGAAGTAGACGTAGTCGACCACGCCGAGCGCCTCCTGCACATCGTGCGTGACGATGATCGAGGTGGCGCCGAGCGAATCGTTCAACTCGCGGATCAGGCGGGAGATGACGCCGAACGAGATCGGGTCGAGGCCGGTGAACGGCTCGTCGTAGAGGATCAGCTGCGGATCGAGCGCGATCGAGCGCGCGAGCGCGACGCGGCGCGCCATGCCGCCCGAGAGCTCGGTCGGCATCAGAGGGGCCGCGCCGCGCAGCCCGACCGCCTGCAGCTTCAGCAGCACCAGGTCGCGCAGCAGCTCATCGGGAAGTTCGGCGTGCTCGCGCAGCGGGAACGCGACGTTGTCGTAGACCGACATGTCGGTGAACAGCGCGCCGAACTGGAACAGCATGCCCATCTTGCGGCGCATGCGGTAAAGCCCTTCGCGGTCGAGCCGGCCGGTGACCTCCCCGAGCACGCGCGCCGTACCGCCGCTGGGCAGGTGAGCCCCCATGATGATCCGCAGCAGCGTGGTCTTGCCGCAACCCGACTGCCCCATGATGCCGACTACGCTGCCGCGCGCGATCTCCAGGTTGATGTCGCGCAGCACGGGGTGCGCTGGATCGTAACCGAAGGAAACGTTCCCTATTTCGACGATCGGGGATTGCTGCACAGCGTAATATTATCGCGTGAGGGAAGGATCCGCGAACGAGGCCGCCGTGCGCGTTGCCGCGCTGGCGAAGCGCTACGGCGGGCTCGATGCTTTGCGACGCGTCGATCTCGAGGTGCCGGCGGGCGAGGCGTTCGGCCTGGTGGGCGCCAACGGGGCGGGCAAGACCACGCTCATCAAATGCACGCTCGACCTGTGCGCCTACGACTCGGGCAGCGTTGCGATCTTCGGCGTCGCCGCCCGCTTGCCGCAGGCGCGCCGCCGCCTGGTCTACCTTCCGGAGCGCTTCGTGCCGCCGCACTACCTGCGTTGCCGCGAGTTCCTCGAGCTGATGCTGGAGCTCGCGGGGGCCCGTTACGACCCGGCGCGCGCGCGACGGCTGCTGGAGGAACTCGAGCTCGAGCCTGAGGTGCTCGAGCGCCCGGTGCGGCAGCTGTCGAAGGGGATGACGCAGAAGCTCGGCCTTGCCTCCTGCTTCCTGCTCGAGCGCGACCTCCTTGTCCTCGACGAGCCGATGAGCGGCCTTGACCCCGCCACCCGGGTCGCGGTGAAATCGGTTCTGCGCCGGCTGAGCGCTGAAGGCAGGACGCTGTTCTTCACTTCGCACGTTCTCGCCGACGTGGAAGAGCTCTGCTCGTCCATCGCGGTGCTGGACCGGGGAACGGTCCGCTTCCGCGGCTCGCCGGCGGCGCTTTGCGCGCGCTACGCGCAGGCTCACCTGGAGCGGGCGTTCATGAGGTGCATCCGTGACGACGAATCCGCAGCCGGCGCCTGACTCGAAGCCCGGGCTGCTGGTCGTCGACGACGATCCGCTGATCACCGATACGCTGGCCTTCGCCCTGCAGTCCGACTACGCGGTGCACGCCTGCGACACCCGGCAGCACGCCATCGAGCTCCTGCGGCAGCTGCGCGACGCGCCCCCTCTTGCGCTGGTCGACCTCGGCCTGCCGCCGGCGCCGCACACGCCCGATGAAGGCTTCCAGCTGATCGCCGACCTGCTGGCGCATTCCCCGAGCATGAAGATCTTCGTGCTCTCGGGCCAGAACGACGCGGCGAACGCGCGCCATGCGCGCGCGCTGGGCGCCTGGGAGTTCGTCGCCAAGCCGAGCGATCCGGCGCTGCTCAAGCGGCTGCTGGCGCGCGCGCTCGAGCTGCCGGCGGCCGAAGCGCCGGAGCTGGTCGGCGCGAGCCCCGCGCTGGCGAAGCTCAAGCAGCAGATCGCGCAATTCGCCGGCTCGCCGTACCCGGTGCTGATCGAGGGCGAATCCGGCAGCGGCAAGGAGCTGGTCGCGCGAAATCTGCACCGGCTCTCGCCGCGCTCGAGCCGCCCGTACCTCACCCTCAACTGCGCCGCGATCTCGCCCACGCTGGTCGAGCCGACCCTGTTCGGGTACGTCAAGGGAGCGTTCACCGGCGCCACCTCCAACAAGGCGGGGTATTTCGAGGACGCCCAGGACGGAACCCTGCTGCTGGACGAGATCGGCGAGTTGCCGCTCGAGCTGCAGGCGAAGCTGCTGCGCGTGCTGGAGAACGGCGAGTACCAGCGCGTGGGCGAAACGCAGCGCCGGGTTTCCAGCTGCCGCGTCATCGCCGCAACCAACCGCGACCTGCGCCGCGCCGTGAAGCAGGGGGCGTTCCGCGCCGACCTGTATCACCGCCTGTCCGTGTTCAGCCTGAACGTCCCGCCGCTGCGCGAAATGGAAGCCGACAAGCTCCAGCTGCTCGAGCACTTCCGCCGCTTTTATGCGGCGCAATCCGGCAGGCAGCCTTTCGAGCTCGACGACGGCGCCGCCGCCCGCTGGGCGCTGTACGACTTTCCCGGCAACGTGCGCGAGCTGCGCAACGTCGTGATCCGGCTCACCACGAAGTATTCCGGGCAGCGCGTGTCCGTGGCGGAGCTCGAGCCCGAGCTGGACCTCGAGGCGCCCGACCCCGGGTCCGCCGCGGCAGGCGGCGCGATCGTCGAGCAGGCCGTGCGTCAGCTGGAGCGAGCGGGGGCTTTCAACCTGGATGAAACGCTGCGCGCCTGGGAACGCGGCTACATCGAGGCGGCGCTGCGCCTGACGCGCGGCAACGTCAGCCAGGCGGCGAAGCTGCTGGGCGTGAACCGCACCACGCTCTACAGCCGCATGCACCCCGACGAGGACAAATAGCGGTGGCGCTTTACCTGGAGCACTTCGGGCTCGCCGAGCCGCCGTTCCGCATCACGCCGCACACCGACTTTTTCTTCGACGGCGCCGACCGGGGCGCCACCCTGGAGGCGCTGATCTACGCCATCCTGCACGACGAGGGCATCGTCAAGCTGTCGGGCGAAGTGGGCAGCGGCAAGACCATGTTGTGCCGGGTGCTGATGGAGCGGCTGCCGCCGCATGTCGAGACGATCTACCTCGCCACGCCATCGCTCGCGCGCGACGAGATCCTTCACGCGATTGCCGACGACCTCGAGCTCAGGCTGACGCACGAGCGCACCTCGGTGGCGCTGCGCGAACTGCAGGAGCATCTGATCCGGCTGTACGCCGCCGGCCGCCGCGTCGTGGTCCTGATCGACGAGGCGCACGTCATGCCCGAGGAGACGCTCGAGCAGGTGCGCCTGCTGTCGAACCTCGAGTCGAACCGCCACAAGCTCATGCAGCTGGTCCTGTTCGGCCAGCCCGAGCTCGACGCCACGCTCGCCAAGCCGTCATTGCGCCAGCTGCGCGACCGCATTACGCACGCCTTTCGCATGCGCCCGCTGTCGCAGCCCGAAGTCGCCAAATACGTATCGTTCCGCATGCGGGCGGCGGGCTACCGGGGACCTGATGTGTTCGTCCCGGGCGCGCTGGCCCGGGTGGCGCGTGCCTCCGGCGGGCTCACGCGCCGCATCAACATTCTTGCCGACAAATCGCTCCTCGCGGCGTTCACCCAGGACGTGCACGCGGTCACCGAGCGTCACGTGCGCGCGGCAATCGCCGACTCCGAATTTGCCCGGCTCAGGAGGCCGCGGCGGCCGGCCGTGTACGCCGGCGCGGCGCTCGCCGCCGGCGTGCTCATCGGCGCCGCGGTCCATTGGGCATTTTTCGCGCGCGCGGTAAAGCTCGATGCGCCGGTCGCCCAGATACCAGCCATCCCGCCAGCGCAGGCTGCCCAGGTGCCGACAGCGGCAGCCATGGAACCGGAACCCCCTGCGCAACCTCCGCCCCCCAAACTCCTGAGGCAGGATCAGGTACAGCGCCTAAGCGGGTACTCACCGGGTGGCCAGCGCCTGCTTACCGAGCGCATCGCCGCAACGCAGGAGCTGCTCGAGCGCGTGCCCGATGAGCAATTTGCCATCGAGCTGTTCATCACGGACAACACCGACCCGGCTCGCGTCGAGCGTTTTCTGGTGCGCGCGCGCGAGCTGGTTCCGCTCGGCGAGTTGTTCGTCATCCCGGTGGCGCGCGCCGGGCAGTACCGGCTGCGGGTGATTTTCGGCGAGTTCCCGAGCCGCGCGGCCGCGATCGAGGCCGGGAAGCGCTTGCCGCCGCGCTACCAGCAGGCCTTTCGGGCTTCGCCGCGCAGCTTCGCGGAGCTCCGCGGTCAAATTTAGTCAGGACCCGGAAAACGCCAGCAGGACAGGCGCTTAGACCACTTTCCTCAAGTTGATATCGTGCTATGCTTCGCAGCGGGAGGGAAGCTAGGCGCCATGAGGTCTGGGACAACGGCTGCGGTCGTGTTGCTGGCGGGTCTTCTGACCGCTTGCGCGCAGGCACCGGTCAAGCCGGCAGAGACCCACATCCGGGCTGGCGAGCCGCGGCCTGAAGGCTCGATTCCGCCGCCGGTTCAGATGGCGCCCGTGCTGCCGCGGCCGAAGCCGAGCGTCAGGCCGGAAACCTACAGCGTCGTGGTCAGCAACGTGCGGGTGCAGGAATTGCTGTTCGCGCTCGCGCGCGACGCCAGGCTGAATGTCGACATCAGTCCCGACATCACCGGCACCGTCACCCTCAATGCGATTGACCAGACGCTGCCGCAGCTGCTGGCACGCATCTCGCGGCAGGTGGACCTGCGCTGGGAAATCGACGGGCAAACCCTGATCGTCTTGCGCGATACGCCGTTCCTGCGCGCGTACAAGATCGATTATCTCAGCGCGGCACGAAATGTGACGATGAAGTCGACGGCGTCGACGCTGTTCGGCGGCGGCACGAGCTCCGGTGCCGGTGCCGCCGCCTCGGGCCCGGCAGCGACCGGCGCGACCGCCACCATCGACGTCAAGGCAGAGAACAACCTGTGGGACTCGATCGTGCAGAACGTGAAGGAAATTCTGCGCGAGACCGACAAGATCCTGCCCGCCGCCGCGACAGGGGCCGTGCCGATGCAGCCGCCGGTCGCGCCCGGCACCGGGCAGGGCGCCGCCGCTCCGGGGCCGGCGGCGCCGCAGCCGCTGAGCACCACCTACCAGGAGGCGGCCGCGGTCATCGCCAACCGCGAGAGCGGAGTCCTCTATGTGAGGGCAACTTCCAAGCAGCAGGAAAAAGTGCAGGAATTTCTCGACCAGGTCATGGCCGGCGCCAAGCGCCAGGTGCTGATCGAAGCCACGGTCGCCGAAGTCCAGCTGAGAAACGAGTACCAGCGCGGCATCGAGTGGTCGCGCGTGCCGTCGGGGCCGCGGGGCTTCACTTTCCGGCAGCCGGCAATTCCGCCGCCGACGGGATTCAATCCCAATCCCTTCGTGATCGGCTACACGAGCAACAATTTTTCGGCCACGCTGACGCTGCTCGAGCAGTTCGGGGACGTCAGAGTGCTGTCGAGCCCGAAGCTCAGCGTGATGAACAACCAGACGGCGATCCTGCGGGTGACGCGGGATATCATCTATTTCACCATTACCCCCTCCACGCAGCCGATCACCTTCGCCGGCGCGGGCGCCGGCGGCATCACGGTCAACGCCTCCTTCACCACGACCCCCAACATCGCCGCCGAGGGATTCATGATGGCGGTGCTGCCGCAGATCAATGAAACCGACGGCGTCGTGCTCAACGTGAGGCCGACGATCCGCCGCCAGGTCGGCAGCGCCCGGGATCCCAATCCGGCGCTGCAGGGGCAGGCGACCCAGAACGACATCCCCCTGTTCGAAACACGCGAGTTCGATTCGATCCTCCGGCTGCAGAGCGGCGAAACCGCGGTGCTGGCCGGCCTGATGCAGGACCAGGTGGAAAACACGGACAGCGGAATTCCCGGCCTACGCAGCATCCCGCTCATCGGCGAGGCGCTCTCGTCGCGCAGCGATCTGACGAGGAAGACGGAGCTGGTCATCTTTCTGCGCGCCAGCGTGATCCGCGATCCCAGCACCGAGGGCGAGTTCCGCAGGTTCCGGGACCAGCTGCCGGGCAGTGACTTCTTCACGAAGCCGAACCCGGGCCGCGTCGCTCCGCCGGTCGGGCCGGCGGGCGAGCCGCTACGGTGATATGAGCCTTCTCCTCGAGGCGCTGAAAAAAGCCGAGAAGGCGAAAGAAGAGGCGCAGAAGCGGGCGCGCGGCGACTCGGGCGGCGCCGCGGGCGAGTTGCGCCTGGAAGGCGAGGCTGCGCCCGCGGCCGACAACACGCGCGTCGTCACGCGTCCCGAGCTGCCCGACATCGCCCAACCGCTTGAGATCGTCAGCGACGATCTGGCCGTAAAGGAGCCGGCCGCGCCACAGACAGCGCCGTCGCCGCGGCCGCAAGCCCCTCCCGAAGCCGATCCACGATCTGCGGACCGTGCGGCGGCAAGAAAGGTCTTCGAGGCAAAGTTCAAGGAGCCGAACCCGCGCATGCCCTTTTACATCGCCATGGGCGTACTCGGCGTGTTCGCGCTCGGCACGGTCGGCTATTTCTGGTATCAGCTTCGCACGCCTTATGCCCTCGTCAATGCCAATCCGCCGCGCCCCTCCGGCGAAGCGGTGGTTGCGGCGGCCGCCGAGACCGCTGCACCGATCAGACCTGCCGGCGCGAGCGTTGGCCAGGGGCCGATCCCCGGTCTTCCGGGGGCCGCTGCGCTGCCCTCACCGACGCCACCCCGCACACCGGCGCCTTCTTCCCCGACGGAGACATTGGCCGTACCCAAACCAGCGGCCAGGCCCGTTCTGAGCGCCCCGCCTGCGCGCCTCATCCCGGACTCGCCCATCGTCACCGCGGAACGCCGCGCTGCTCCTCAAGTGCATCCAAAGGTCGAGTCGGGCTATGCCGCCTATCTCGCCGGCGACCTGGCCACCGCGCGCGCCGATTACCAGGAGGCATTGCGCGAGGAACCGGCCAACCGCGATGCGCTGCTCGGGCTGGCCGCCATCGACGTGCGCAGCGGGCGCTATGAACCCGCCGAGGCGATCTACCTCCGGCTGCTGCAGTCCGACCCGCGCGACTCCCATGCGCACGCGGCGCTGATCGAGTTGCGCGCAGGCCGCATGGACCCGCTGGCCGCCGAGAGCCGGGTCAAGTCGCTGCTGGCCAACGACCCGGCCGCCGACGTGCTGTATTTCACGCTCGGCAACCAGCTCGCGCTGCAGGGCCGCTGGGCCGAGGCGCGGCAGCACTATTCCAAGGCGTTTGCCGCCGATCCGGACAACGCCGACTTCGCCTACAACCTCGCGGTGAGCCTCGATCATCTGCGCCAGTCCAAGCTCGCGCTCGAGTATTACGCGCGCGCGCTTGCGCTGGCGGAGAAGCGCGGCGCGAGCTTCGAGCTTGCGACGGCCCGCAGCCGCGTGCAGCAGCTCGGCCGTTGACACTTTCTCACTGCGCCCGTGGATTCTGACCTGCGGCCAATGCGCGCGCCCGCTATCATCCTGACGCAATGAATTCACCCGCCAATCCGCAGGCAAAGCGGCACATCGGCCAGATCCTGATCGACCAGGGAATCCTGACCGAGGACCAGCTGCGCATCGCGCTGCTCGAGCAGACCAAGCAGCACATGCCGGTGGGGCGCCTGCTGGTGCAGCTCGGTTTCGTGTCCGAGGCGACGCTGCGCGATGCGCTGTCGGAAAAGCTCGGGCTGCAGTCGGTCGACCTGGGACGCATCATCGTCGACCCGGCGGCGCTCAAGACGCTGCCGCGCGACATGGCGCGGCGCTACCGCGTGTTCCCCGTCGCGCTCGACCGCCAGCAGAAAAAATTCATCGTCGCCCTCTCCGACACCAACAACATCGTCGCGATCGACCAGCTGCGCGCGCACCTGAAGGGCGAGTTCGAGGTCGAGCTGCGCCTCGCCGGGGACACCGAGATCGACCGCGCCATCGAGCATTACTACGGGCACGAGTTCTCGATCGACGGTATCCTGAAGGAGATCGAGACCGGCGAGGTCGACTACACCACCATCGTCGACGGCGACGAGTATTCGC
>DATILQ010000125.1:0-28985 GCA_035476235.1 Burkholderiales bacterium | reverse complement strand
CGCCTTCCAGGCCGCAGGCATTGCGCGCGAATTCGATGGTCGCGAGCTGCATGCCGAGGCAGATGCCCAGGTACGGCACGCCGTTCTCGCGGGCAAAGCGGATCGCACGGATCTTGCCTTCAGTGCCGCGCTTGCCGAATCCGCCGGGCACCAGGATCGCGTCCATCTTCTCGAGCATGCCGATGCCGGATTTCTCGATCTCCTCGGAGTCGACGTAATGGATCTTGACCCGGCTGTGCGTGTGGATGCCGGCATGGCGCAGGGCCTCGTTCAGGCTCTTGTAGGAGTCCTGCAGGTCGACGTACTTGCCGACGAAGGCGATGTCGACCTCGTGCTCCGGGTGCTCCTGGGAATGGACCAGCTTCACCCACGACGACAGGTCGGCGGCGCGGGCGAGAATGTTCAGCTTGTGGCAGACGATCTCGTCGAGCATCTGCTCGTGCAGCATCATCGGGATCTTGTAGATCGAGTCGACGTCCCAGGCCGAGATCACCGCTTCCTTCTGCACGTTGGTGAACAGCGCGATCTTGCGGCGCTCGTCCTCGGGCAGCGGCTGGATGGTCCGGCACAGCAGCGCGTCGGCCTGGATGCCGATCTCGCGCAGCTCCTTGACCGAGTGCTGCGTCGGCTTGGTCTTGATCTCGCCCGCGGAGGCGATGAACGGCACCAGCGTCAGGTGGATGTAGCAGACGTTGTTGCGGCCGAGCTCCAGGCCCATCTGCCGGATCGCCTCGAGGAACGGCAGCGACTCGATGTCGCCGACGGTGCCGCCGATCTCGACGATCGCCACGTCGGCGTCGCCGGCGCCGCGCTTGATGAACGCCTTGATCTCGTCGGTGATGTGCGGGATCACCTGCACCGTGCCGCCGAGGTAGTCGCCGCGCCGCTCCTTCTTGATCACCGACTCGTAGATCTGGCCGGTGGTGAAATTGTTCCAGCGGCGCATCCTCGCGCTCTGGAAGCGCTCGTAATGGCCGAGGTCCAGGTCGGTTTCCGCCCCGTCCTCGGTGACGAACACCTCGCCGTGCTGAAACGGGCTCATGGTGCCCGGATCGACGTTGATGTACGGGTCCAGCTTGATGTTGGTGACGCGGATGCCGCGCGATTCGAGGATCGCGGCAAGGGAGGCGGCGGCGATGCCTTTCCCCAGGGAGGAAACTACACCACCGGTTACGAAGACATACTTGGTCATCTACCTAGCGCGTGGTGGGACGGGGAAGTTTACAGGAATGCCAGACCCGCCACAAATTTCCTGAGGCAAAATTCGTCTTCATGGCGTTGCGCGGCTACCTGAGGCACCCGTCGATCTGGCGCGATACCGTCGTTTTCGTCTGCGATGATGATCTGTGGCGTGCGGACACGGCGGGCGGAGCGGCGCGGCGTCTCACCGCCGGGCTGGGCGAGGTCGGCTATCCGTCGCTCTCTCCCGACGGACGCTGGCTCGCGTACGTCGGGCGCGACGAGCAGCATCCGGAAGTCTATCGGATGCCGTCCGAAGGCGGTCCGGCGCGGCGCATGACCTGGCTCGGACCGGACGTGATCGTGCGCGGCTGGACGCCCGAGGGGCAGATCCTCTTCGTGACGACGCACGGGCAGCCGTTCTTTCGCAACTATAGAGCGTTCGCGCTGGACGCCGACGGCGGTCTGCCGCAGCTGCTGCCGTACGGCCAGGTCAACCACCTCGCGTACGGCCCGGGCGGCGCAAAGGTCATCGGCCGCAACACCGCCGACCCCGCGCGGTGGAAGCGGTACCGCGGCGGGACTGCGGGAGCGCTGTGGGTCGATGCCTCGGGCAATGGCGAGTTCCAGCGACTCGCGCCGCTGAAGGGCAATCTCACCAGCCCGATGTGGCTCGCCGGACGCCTCTGGTTTCTGTCCGACGTCGAAGGCGTCGGCAATCTGTACTCGTGCCGCAGCGACGGCGCCGATCTGCGCCGGCACACGGACCACGCCGAGTTCTACGCGCGCCACGCGTCGACCGACGGGCAGCGCATCGTCTATCAATGCGGCGCCGATCTCTGGCTGTTCGATCCCCAGCGCGACGCGACGCAGCGCCTCGACATCGACGTGCCCGCGCATCGCACCCAGGCGGCGCGCAAATTCGTTCCTGCGCCGGACTTCCTGGGGGGATTTGACGTGCACCCGGCAGGTCACAGCATTGCCGCGGACGTGCGCGGCAAGCTGTTCTCGTTCGCCTTGTGGGAAGGTGCTGTGCGGCAGCGTGGCGCGCCCGACGGCGTTCGCTTTCGTCTGGGCCGCTGGCTTGCCGACGGAGAGTCGCTGCTCGCGGTGAGCGACGCGTCCGGCGAGGAACGCATTCAGGTGTTCTCCGGCGCCGCGGAGCGCACGCTCGACGCCGATGTCGGCCGGGTCGTCGGCCTGCAAGCGGCGCCCGTCGGCAGGCGCGTCGCGCTCGCCAATCATCGCAACGAGGTGCTGCTGGCGGACCTCGACGCCGGCACGGTGCGTGTCATCGCGCGCAGCGAATTCGGCCGCAGCGAGCAGCTCGCGTGGTCGCCCGATGGAGCGTGGCTCGCGTTCCCCCTGCGGACCAGCCCGCGCCACAGCGCGATCAGGTTGTACGAGGTGGCGACGGAGAAAACGGTCTCGGCGACCAGCGGAGACTTCCACGACTTCTGCCCGGCCTTCGATCCGGAAGGGCGTTATCTGTACCTGCTTTCCGTGCGCACGTTCGATCCGGTCTACGACAACGTGCATTTCGAGCTCTCCTTTCCGCGCGGCGTGCGGCCGTACCTGGTCGCGCTGCAAGCGGGCGGCCGCCCGCCTTTCGATCCCGAGCCGCGCGGGTTTTCGACGGCAGAGGAAAAAGACAAGCCGATGGCTGACCGGCCCGTCCGCATCGATCTGGATGGACTGGAGAGGCGCATTGCGGCGTTCCCGGTGCCCGAGGGACTGTATCGCCAGATCGCAGGCATTCCAGGCAAGGCGCTATGGACGGTGTTCGATGTCGCGGGCGCGCATGGGCGCGGCGGACACGCCGAGAAGCCCGGGCGGCTCGAGTGCTTCGACTTCGCCGCCGCGCACTGCGAGACGCTCGTCGAGAAGGTCGATGGGTTCGCGCTTTCGCGCGATGGCAGGACGCTCGTGCTGCGCGAAGGCAAGCGGATGCGCGCGCTCGAGGCCGGCAAAAAGCACGACGACAAGGACGACGAGCGATACCCCGAGCACTCGCGCAAGACCGGCTGGGTGGATCTCGGGAGGCTGCGCGTCTCGGTCGAGCCGACGCTCGAATGGCGTCAGATGCTGCGGGAGGTGTGGCGGCTGCAGCGCGACCAGTTCTGGGTGGCCGACATGTCAGGCGTCGATTGGCAGGCGGTCGCGCGCAAGTACGAGCCGCTGGTTGCGCGCGTCGCCACGCGCGGCGAGCTCTCCGACCTGATTTGGGAAATGCAGGGCGAGCTGGGAACTTCGCACGCCTACGAGATGGAAGGCGATCACCGCAAGCCGCCGGAGCTGGCGCTTGGCTCGCTCGCGGCGGATTTCCGCTTCGATCCGGCGACCGGGGGTGACGAGATCCTGCACATCGCCGCGGGCGACAGCTGGGAGGCTGCTGCGGATTCTCCGTTGAATGCGGTCGGCGTCGAGGCGCGCGTCGGCGAACGCGTGCTGGCGGTGAACGGCCAGCCGGTGAGCCGCGAGCGGCCGGTGCCCGCGCTGCTGGTGCATCAGGCCGGCGCCAAGGTCGAGCTCGAGCTCGCGCAGCCGGGCGGAACGCGCAGGACCGTGCTGGTGACGCTCCTCAAGGACGAGGTGCCGGCGCGCTATCGCGACTGGGTGGAGCGCAACCGGCGCTGGGTACACGAACGCTCGAACGGGTGCGTCGGATACCTGCACCTGCCGGACATGATGTCGGCAGGCTTTGCGGAGTTCCATCGCTACTTCATCTTGGAATGCGAGCGCGACGGCTTGATCGTCGATGTGCGCTACAACCGCGGCGGGCACGTGTCGCAATTGCTGCTCGAGAAGCTCGCGCGGCGGCGCATCGGCTATGACTTCGCGCGCTGGGAGCGGCCGATGCCGTACCCCGCGGACTCGGCGTTCGGTCCGGTCGTCGCCCTGACCAACGAACATGCCGGCTCCGACGGTGACATCTTCTCGCACTGCTTCAAGGCCATGAAAATCGGCCCGCTGGTGGGCAAGCGCACCTGGGGTGGTGTGATCGGCATCTGGCCGAGGCACCGGCTGGTGGATGGAACGGAAACGACCCAGCCCGAGTTCTCGTTCTGGTTCACCGATGTAGGCTGGGCGGTGGAGAACTACGGTACCGACCCCGACATCGATGTCGACAACGCGCCGCAGGACTACGTCGCCGGCAGGGATCGCCAGCTCGAAACGGCGCTTGCCGTCGCGCTCGAGCGCATAAAGAGTCTGCGCCCGACCCGCCCCGTCATCGAGGGCCGTCCTGTGCTGGCCCCCGCGCCGCTGCCGCCGCGGCGCTAGTACCGCCTCCCGTCCTTGTGCGCCGGCACCGAGCCCGCCTCGGTTTCGATCCATATGAGGTCATCGTCCGGGTAGAACGCCGTGTCGCCATCGAGCCGCGGGCCGATCTCGAGGTATCTCGCCGGCCGCGTCGAGCGGTTGATGAAATGATGCGCGTCGCGCTTGCCCGCCGGATAGCCCGCGCACGTGCCTGCCTTCAACACCTGGTCGCCGGCATTGGTCACGAGAACGACCTCGCCCTCCAGCACATAGACGAATTCGTCTTCCAGCGTGTGCCAGTGACGCAATGCCGATTGGCCGCCGGGTCCGAGCGTCACCAGGTTGACGCCGAGCTTGGTCAGGCCGCAGGCTTCGCCCAGCCGCTGCTTGGCGCGGTCTCCCATCCTCGACTTGAAGGGTTCGGGATAGCCCGAGCCGCGGACAACGGGCACGGCCTGCGGGTCGAGTGCAGGAAGTTTCATGGTGATACCTCCTCCATCTGGGCCGCCTTCATCGCCTCGACGCGGATTTCCTCGGTGAGGCGCGCCTTGTAGGCTGAGAATTCGGCGCTCGTCTTCATCGTGTAGTGCCTGGGATGAGGCAGCTCGATGCGCAGCTCGCACTTGATCCGTCCCGGCCGCGCCGACATCACCGCCACGCGGTTCGACAGGAAGATCGCCTCGTCGATGTCGTGCGTGACGAACAGCACCGTCTTGCGGTCGGCTTCCCAGATGCCCAGCAGCAGCTCCTGCATCAGCGCTCGGGTCTGGTTGTCGAGCGCGCCGAAGGGCTCGTCGAGGAGCAGGATCTTGGGGTCGTTGGCCAGGGCGCGCGCGAGCGCCGTGCGCTGCTGCATGCCGCCGGAAAGCATCTTTGGAAAGTGGTTTTCGAAGCCGCGCAGGCCCACTTTTGCAATCAGCTGTTTTGCCTTCTCCGCGGTAGAACGCTTGCCGAAAAGAATGTTCTGCTCGACGCTAAGCCAGGGAAACAGCGTGTACGACTGGAACACCATGCCGCGGTCCGGGCCTGGAGTCGTGACCGGCGCGCCGTCGAGCATCACGCGGCCGGTGCTCGGCGAGTCGAGCCCGGCGACGATGCGCAGCAGCGTCGACTTGCCGCAGCCCGAGGGGCCGAGAAGGCAGATGAAGTCGTTGTCCTCGAGGGCAAGGTCGGTCTCGTCCAGCGCCTGGGTCGGGGCGCCGCCGCGCACGCCCGGAAAAACCCGCGACAGGCCCTCGATCGCTAGAAAGCCCATGGGTAGAGCCTCTGGTTGGCCCACTTGAACGTCAGGTCCGAGGCGAGGCCGATGACGCCGATGCAGAAGATGCCGAAGATCATCTGTCCGGTGTCGAGCAGGCGCTGGCTGTCCATGATCATGTAGCCGATGCCGCTGGAAGAGCCGACCAGCTCGGCGACGATCACGTAGGTCCACGCCCAGCCGAGCACCAGGCGCAGCGCTTCGGCGATCTGCGGCCCGGCACCCGGCAGCAGCACGCGCTTGACGATGTCGCGGCCCGAGGCGCCGAGCGTGTACGCCGCCTCGACCAGCTCGCGCCGCGTCGAGCCGACGATGACTGCGACCATCAGCACGATCTGGAATACGGAGCCGAGGAAGATCACCGCCAGCTTCTGCGTCTCGCCGACCCCGGCCCACAGGATCAGCAGCGGAATGAACGCCGAGGCCGGCAGATACCGCGCGAACGAGACGAAGGGCTCGAAGAACGCTTCAACCGGCTTGTAGGCGCCCATCGCGATGCCGAGCGGCACGCCGACCAGCGCCGCGATCACGAATCCGCCGACCACCCGCCAGATGGTCACGCCGACGTCGCGGATGAAGTTGAATTCCGCGAACAGCTTGTACCCGGTGACCAGCGTGTACAGCGGGTCCTTGAGGAACATGCTGTCGATCGCGCCGCCGAACGTGGCGAGCGCCCACAGCGCGAAGAAGACTACGAAGAAAGCGGCGCCGAGCGCGAGCTTCGCGCGGCGCGAGACCGGCCTCAGCGGCTCCAAATCAATGGAAGCTCAGGTCGATCATGTCCTTCGCCTTGGGCTGCTTGTCGATGACCCGGTTGAATCTGAGCACCTCCACGGCGAACTCGACGAACGGCGCGTGCTCCTTCGCATAGTAGGCCTTGCTCGAGGCGCGGTCGCTCCAGGTGATGAAGGCGGCGGATTTTGCGAACTGCTCGCCGGGCTGCTTCACCACCGAGCCCATCAGCTCGAAGGATTTCGCCGGCTCGCGCCGGATCATGTCCTGGGCCTCGAAGAAGCTGTCGACCACCTTCTTCACCGCCTGCGGGTGCTGCTTGATGAAATCGGTGCGAAACACCAGGGTGTCGATCACCACCGGGTAGTCCTTGGAGGTGACGAGGATCCTGCCGGCGTCCGGGTTGGCGCGCACCGTGGAGAGGTAAGGCTCGTAGGTCACGGCCGCGTCGCCTTGCCCGGTCACGAAGGCCTGGGCGGCGGGCTGCGCGGCCATGGTCGCGCGGATCACGTCCTGGATGGTGAGACCGTTCTTCTGCAGGATGTACGAGAGCATGAAATGCTGCACGGTGCCGGGGCCGTCGACGTTCACCGTCTTGCCCTTCAGGTCCTTGATCGAGTTGATGCCGCTGCGGACCGCGAGGCCGTCGCCGCCGTTCGACTTGTCGATCAGCGCCACCTGCACGCTCGGGATCCCGGCCGACATCCAGACGATGTGCTGGTCGACGGTGGTGGCCGCGGCGTTGAGCGCACCCGAGGCGAGCGCGGCGGAGCGCGGCACCGGCGGAATCATCCGCAGCTCAACGTCGACCCCGTTCTTCTTGAAGATGTCGGCCTTGTCGGCGAGCGACAACGGCGAAAACCCGGTCCACCCGCTCATGCCGAGCACCACCTTCTGCGCATGCGCCACAGGCGGCACCGCGGCGAGCCACGCAGCCAGCAAGAAAACCGCAAACGGTCTCATCGATACCCCCGGTAGGATTTATTCTACCCGTATGCGAATCGTCCGGGCCCCACGCGGAACGCGGCTTTCGGCCAAGAGCTGGCTCACCGAGGCGCCGCTGCGCATGCTGATGAACAACCTCGACCCCGAGGTCGCCGAGCGGCCGGAGGACCTGGTCGTCTACGGCGGCATAGGCAAGGCGGCGCGCAATTGGGAATGCTTCGACGCCATCGTCGATTGCCTGAAGAAGCTCGAAGCCGATCAATCCCTGCTGGTGCAGTCCGGCAAGCCGGTCGGCGTGTTCAAGACCCATCCCGACGCGCCGCGCGTGCTGATCGCAAATTCCAACCTCGTGCCGCGCTGGGCGACCTGGGAGCACTTCAACGAGCTCGACCGCAAGGGCCTGATGATGTACGGCCAGATGACCGCGGGCTCGTGGATTTACATCGGCAGCCAGGGGATCGTGCAAGGCACCTACGAGACCTTCGCCGAGGCGGGCCGGCAGCACTACGGCGGCGACTGGAGCGGCAAATGGATCCTCACCGCAGGCCTTGGCGGGATGGGCGGCGCGCAGCCGCTCGCGGCCACCATGGCCGGCGCCTCGATGCTGGTCATCGAATGCGATCCCTCGCGCATCGAGATGCGTCTTGCAACGGGATACCTGGACAAGAAGGCTGCCAGCCTGGACGAGGCGGTCGCGATTCTCAAAAGCACAAGCGGCCCCGTTTCCGTGGGCCTGCCCGGCAACGCCGCCGAGCTCCTGGCGAAAATCCTTGAAATCTCGCGAACCACCCAGTTCAGGCCAGCGCTGGTCACCGATCAGACGTCGGCCCATGACCCGGCGAACGGCTACCTGCCCGAGCACTGGTCGCTCGACAAATGGAAAGCACTTAGAAAAACGGAGCCTGAAGAGGTGGCGCTGTCGGCGCGCGAATCGATAGCGCATCACGTGCGGGCGATCCTCGGCTTCAAGGCGATGGGGATCCCTTGCGTCGACTACGGCAACAATCTTCGCCAGGAGGCGAAGAACGCGGGCGTGAAGAACGCCTTCGACTATCCGGGGTTCGTGCCGGCGTACGTGCGGCCGCTCCTCTGCGTCGGCAAGGGCCCGGTCCGCTGGGCGGCGCTGTCCGGCGATCCACAGGACATCGCGCGGACCGACGCCAGGGTGAGAGATCTGTTTTCCGAGGACGAGAACTTGCAGCGCTGGCTCGGCATGGCGGAGAAGAGGATCAGGTTCCAGGGCCTGCCGGCGCGCATCTGCTGGCTCGGCCTGGGCCAGCGGCACCTCGCAGGCCTGGCGTTCAACGAGATGGTGCGAAGCGGCGAGCTGAAAGCGCCGATCGTCATCGGGCGCGACCATCTCGACGCGGGATCGGTGGCGAGCCCCAACCGCGAAACCGAAGGCATGCGCGACGGCTCGGACGCAGTCTCCGACTGGGCGTTGCTCAATGCCCTGCTCAACTGCGCAAGCGGCGCGACCTGGGTATCGTTCCATCACGGCGGCGGCGTCGGCATGGGCTACTCGCAGCATGCCGGCATGGTCATCGTCTGCGACGGCACCGATGCGGCGGCAAGGCGCATCGAGCGCGTGCTGTGGAACGACCCGGCGAGCGGCGTGATGCGCCATGCCGACGCCGGTTACGAGGCCGCCCTCGTCTGCGCAAGAAAACTGGGCCTCGATCTGCCGATGCTGAAGTGATGCGTCTCGGAAAAGACAAGCTTTCGCTGGCGGCGCTGCGCTCGATCGCGCGCGAGGGTCCTGCTCTGGAGCTCGATCCCGCCTGCCTTCCGGGCTTGCGCGAGGGCCTCGCCGCCGTCGAGCGCATCGTCGCCTCCGGCAGGGCTGCTTACGGAATCAACACCGGCTTTGGGCGCCTGTCGCAGACCCGAATCCCGGCCGCGGAGCTGGTGCAGCTGCAAGCCAACATAGTGCTGTCGCATGCCGCGGGGACCGGGCCGCTCCTCGACGATGCCGCGGTGCGGCTCATTCTCGCCCTCAAGATCGTCGGGCTCGCCGCGGGCTACTCCGGCGTGCGCCCGCTGCTGGTCGAACGCCTGCTCGCGCTCTACAACGCGCGCATCTATCCCTGCATCCCGGCGAAGGGATCGGTCGGCGCCTCGGGCGATCTCGCGCCGCTTGCGCACCTGTCGCTCGCTCTGCTCGGCATCGGCGACGTGCGCGTCGCGGGCAAGCTGCTTCCCGCCCGCGAAGCGCTGGGGGATCTGACGCCGATCAAGCTCGCCCCCAAGGAAGGCCTCGCCCTGCTGAACGGCACCCAGGTCTCGACCGCGCTCGCGCTCATCGGGCTGTTCGCCGCCGAGGATGTGTTCGCCGCCGCACTGGCCGCCGGCGCGCTTTCGGTCGACGCTGCCGCGGGCAGCGACACGCCTTTCGACCCCCGCATCCACAGGCTGCGCGGGCACGCCGGGCAGTGCGACGTCGCCGCTTGCTACGCCGGGTTGCTCGCGGCAAGCGAGATCCGCCGCTCCCATCTGGAGAACGACCCGCGGGTGCAGGATCCCTACAGCCTGCGCTGCCAGCCGCAGGTGATGGGCGCCTGCCTGGAGCAGATGCGCTACGCGGCCCGGGTGTTCGAGACCGAGGCGAGCGCCGTGACCGACAACCCGCTCGTGTTCCCGGAGCGCGACGAGGTGGTCTCGGGCGGCAACTTCCACGCCGAGCCGATCGCGCTCGCCGCCGACGCGCTGGCCGTCGCGATCGCCGAAATCGGCGCGCTCTCCGAGCGGCGCATCGCGCTGCTCATCGACAGCAGCCTGTCGGGCCTGCCGCCGTTCCTCGTCGAGCACGGCGGCGTCAACTCGGGCTTCATGGTCGCGCAGGTCAGCGCCGCGGCGCTCGCCAGCGAGAACAAGTCGCTCGCGCACCCGGCGAGCGTGGACAGCCTGCCGACCTCGGCCAACCAGGAGGACCACGTCAGCATGGCGACCTTTGCCGCGCGCCGGCTCGGCGACATGGCCGCGAACAGCGCCGGCATCGTCGCCATCGAGCTGCTGGCGGCGGCGCAGGGCATCGATTTGCGCGCGCCGCTCAGAACCTCGCCGCGCCTGCAGGAGGTCCACGCGCTGGTGCGCTCCCGCGTGGCTCCTTACGAACACGACCGCTATTTCGCGCCCGACATCACCGCCATCCAGGGTCTGGTCGAGGCCGGTGCCTTTCACCGCTTCGTGCCCGGGTTGCTGCCTTCGCGTTGATGGAGCTGTTCCACTTTCGCGCCGGCCGCATCCCGCTCCTGGTTTCGATGCCGCACACCGGAACATTTATTCCCCTCGAGCAATTGCCGCGCCTTACGCCGGCGGCCCGCGCGCTGCCGGACACCGACTGGCATCTCGAACGGCTGTACGACTTTCTCGACGCGCTCGGTGCCTGCGTGCTCGTCGCCACGCACTCGCGCTATGTCGTCGACCTCAACCGCCCGCCGGACAACGCCAATCTCTATCCGGGCCAGGACACCACGGGGGTCGTACCGGTCGATACCTTCCACCGGGAGCCGCTCTATCCCGCCGGCCGCGAACCGGGCGAAGCGGAAATGCAGCAGCGCATCGAGCATTATTGGAAGCCGTATCACGCGAGGCTCGGCGAGGAGCTTTCCCGCTTGAAGCAAGAGTTCGGCTACGCCCTGCTGTGGGACGCGCACTCCATCCTGTCGGTGCTGCCGCGCTTCTTCGAAGGCAGGCTCCACGATCTGAACCTCGGTACGGCTGACGGCAGGTCGTGCGCGCCGGGGATAGGCGAGGCGCTTCTGGGAACCGTGAAGAACTACAGCGCGGTGCTGAACGGACGTTTCAAGGGCGGCTATATCACGCGCGCTTACGGCAGGCCGGCGAACCGCGTGCACGCGGTGCAGCTGGAGCTCTCGGAAGCGACCTACATGGAGGAGTCGCCGCCGTACCGCTTTCGCGACGATCTCGCGGCCCGGCTGCGCCCGCAGCTGCGCGCGCTCATCGACGAGCTCTGCCGGCGCGGACAACGCCTGCACAAGGATTAGCGCCGATCGCGTAGGCCAGCTCGGCTGGGGATTCGACGTCCCAGAGCGCAAGATCGGCGGCCTTGCCCTTTTCGAGAGTGCCGTGGCTCGCCTGCATGCCGAGCGCCCGCGCGCCGTGGATCGTGAACCCGGCGAGCGCTTCCTCGGGCGTGAAGCGAAACAGCGTGCACGCCAGGTTCATGGCGAGCAGCGGCGAGCTGAGCGGCGAAGATCCCGGATTGTTATCGGTGGCGAGCGCGACCGGCACCCGGTTGCGGCGCAGCGCCTCGATCGGCGGCAAGCGCGTTTCGCGCAGGAAGTAGAAAGCCCCCGGCAACAGCACGGCCACCGTGCCGGCCTGTTGCAGTGCCCTGATACCTTCTTCATTCGAGTATTCGAGATGATCGGCCGAGAGCGCACCGTGCCGGGCGGCAAGCGCCGCGCCGCCCGAGTCGGAGAGCTGGTCGGCGTGCAGCTTCACCGGCAGGCCGAGCGCTTTTGCCTTCTCCAACACTCTCGTGGTCTGACGAACATCAAAAGCAATGCGCTCGCAGAACATGTCCACCGCGTCGACCAGCTTCTCCTCGAGCGCTGCGGGAAGCACCTCCTCGCACACGAATTCGACATAGTCGTCGGCACGCCCCTGGTATTCCCCGGGAACTGCGTGGGCGCCAAGGAAAGTCGTCTTGACCGCGATGGCCTCGCCGAGCCGGCGCGCGACCCGCAGCATCTTCAGCTCGGTGTCCCGGTCGAGGCCATAGCCCGACTTGATCTCGATGACGGCCGTGCCTTCATCGATCCACTGCGCGAGTCTTCCTTTTGCAACCAGAAATAATTCGTCCTCGGACGCCGCCCGGGTGCTGCGCACGGTGGACGCGATCCCGCCGCCGGCTTTCGCGATTTCCTCGTAGGTGGCGCCTTGCAGGCGCAGCTCGAACTCCCGCGCCCGGTTCCCGGCGTGCACCAGGTGGGTGTGGCAGTCGACCAGTCCCGGCGTGATCCATGCCCCGCGCGCGTCGTGTTCGTCGCGCGCCCGGTCTTTCCATTCTTTTCTCGAGCCTATCCAGGAAATGCGATCTCCCTCCACGGCAACGGCACCGTCCCTGATCGCGCCATAGGGCGCACCCGGGAGCATGGTGGCGAGATTGGCGTTCAGCCAGACCGCGTCGTGCATCTCGCTATGATAGCGGCATGGAAAAGTACTTCGCGCGCGACGCCCTGCTGCCGCAGGGCTGGGCGAAGGACGTATCGATCTCGGTCGAGGACGGCGATATCGTCGAGGTGGCGCCGGCTTCCCCTGCCGGCGAGACGCTCGCCGGCCCGGTGCTGCCCGGCATGGCCAATCTGCACTCGCACGCGTTTCAACGCGGCATGGCCGGCCTTGCGGAGGTGCGCGGCGAGCCGCAGGACGACTTCTGGACCTGGCGCGAGCTGATGTACCGCTTCGTAGAGCGCGTTGCGCCCGAGCAGGCGCAGGCGATCGCGCTTCAGCTGTATATCGAGATGCTGAAGCAGGGGTATACCGGCGTCGCCGAGTTCAACTATCTCAACCATCCCGCCGAAATGCTGGAGCGGCATCTCGATGCCGCGCGCGGCGCCGGCATCGCCATCACGCTGCTGCCCTCGCTCTATCGCTGGTCCGGATTCGGCAACCGGCCGTTGCAGGCGCGGCAAAAGCGCTTCGACTCGGACGTGCAACAGGTGCTGCGCATCCTCGATGCCTCGCGGCCCTGGGTTTCACCTGATGTAAGGCTGGGGGTAGCGCCGCATTCATTGCGCGCGGTCGATCCGGCGTCGCTGAGGGAGCTGGTGGCCGCAGTCCCCGCGGACGCGCCGATTCACATCCACGCCGCGGAGCAGGTCAGGGAGGTCGAGGACAGCCTCGCGGCGCTCGGCAAGCGGCCGGTCGAATGGCTGCTGGAGAATCACCGCGTCGACGAGCGCTGGTGCGTGGTGCACGCGACTCACATGGACAAGAACGAGATCAACGGTCTGGCGCGCAGCGGCGCCGCGGCCGGGCTTTGTCCGAGCACCGAGGGCAACCTGGGCGACGGCATCTTTCCGCTGCTCGAGTACCGCGCGGCCGGCGGGCGCTACGGGATCGGCGGCGACAGCCACGTGTCCCGCAATCCCGCCGAGGAGCTGCGGCTGCTGGAGTACGTGCAACGCCTTGCCGCGCGGAAACGCAATCTCGCGGTTTCCACGCTGTCCGGTTCGGTGGGCACCACGCTGTGGCTGGAGGCGGCCGCCGGCGGCGCGCAGGCGCTCGGCCGCAAGATGGGCGCGATTGCGCGCGGCCGGCGCGCCGATCTCGTCGTCCTCGACGCCGAAGCGCCCGACCTGGCGGCACGCTCGGGCGACGCCATTGCGAACGCGTTGATTTTCTCCGGGTCGAGCGGTCTCGTGCGCGACGTGATGGTCGGCGGTCGATGGGTAGTTCGCGACACACGCCACGCCGCCGAAGACGCGGCAGCCGAAGCCTATAAGCGGACCGTCGAGGAGCTTCTCCCCTAGGAGCCCGGCGCGACGCGAAACTCGCAGGCGGTCTTGGCGCGCACATCCTCCAGCTTCACCCCGGGCTGCAGCTCCTTCAGCACCAGGCCCTGCCCTGGCACGACCTCGAAAACGCAAAGGTCGGTGATGATCATGTTGACCACGCCCTTGCCGGTGATCGGCAGCGTGCAGCGCTGCAGGATCTTGGAGCTGCCGTCCCGGGCGGTGTGCTCCATGAGCACGACCACCCGCTTGACGCCCGACACCAGATCCATGGCGCCACCGGGTCCCTTCACCATCTTGCCCGGCACCATCCAGTTGGCGAGGTCGCCGTTCTGCGCCACCTCCAGAGCGCCGAGGATGGACAGATCCACGTGGCCGCCCCGGATCATGGCAAACGAGTCGGCGCTGGAGAAGAAGCTCGAGCCGGGAATCGTCGTCACGGTCTGCTTGCCTGCGTTGATGAGGTCGGGGTCCACGTCGCTGTCGGCCGGGAACGGCCCGATCCCGAGCAAGCCGTTTTCCGATTGCAGCGTGACGTTGATGTCGTCCGGGATGTAATTGGCGACCAGGGTGGGTATGCCGATGCCGAGGTTGACGTAGAAGCCGTCGCGCAATTCCTGCGCCGCGCGCTTCGCCATCAATTCGCGGATCGGCGAGTCCTTCTTGCCGACAGCGCCGGCAACGGTGCGGAACTCGATGCGCTTCTCGTAGCGCTCGCCCTGGATGATCCGATCGACGTAGATCCCGGGCGTATGGACCTGGTCGGGATCGAGCTCGCCCACCTCGACCAGCTCCTCCACTTCCGCCACGGTGACATCGCCGCAGGTGGCGATCATGGGGTTGAAGTTGCGCGAGGTCATCCGATAGACGAGATTTCCGGCCTTGTCGCCCTTCCATGCCTTGACCATCGACAAATCGGCGCGGATGCCTTCCTCGAGCACATACTCCCTGCCGTCGAATACCTTGGTCTGCTTGCCCTCGGCGAGCTTGGTGCCGGCCGCCGTGCGCGTATAAAAGCCGGGAATGCCGGCTCCGCCCGCGCGCAGCTTCTCGGCCAGCGTGCCCTGCGGCGTCAACTGCAGGTCGAGCTCGCCCGCCAGGACCTGGCGCTCGAACTCCTTGTTCTCGCCGACATAGGAGGCGATGACCTTCTTGACCTGGCGCGTCTTGAGGAGCAGGCCCATGCCGAAATCGTCGACGCCCGCATTGTTGCCGACGATGCTGAGGCCTTTGACGCCGCTAGCGACCAGGGCCTGGATGAAATTCTCCGGAATTCCGCACAGCCCGAAGCCGCCCGCGGCGATGGTCATGTTGTCGCGCAGCAGTCCCTTGAGTGCCGTGGCGGCGCCTGGATATACCTTGTTCATGGGGTGGCCTCCATAGGCCGGCGATTATAATTGCCCGCCATGCCGCGCGAATCGATGCACTACGACGTGGTGATCGTCGGCGGCGGACCGGCGGGTCTCGCCGCGGCGATCCGCCTGAAGCAGCGCTCCGCCGAGCTCTCCGTGTGCGTGCTCGAGAAAGGCTCCGAGATCGGCGCGCACATCCTTTCCGGCGCCGTCATGGATCCCCGCGCGCTCGCCGAGCTGCTCCCGGACTGGAAGGAGCAAGGCGCGCCGCTCAACACCCCGGTGAGCGAGGACCGGTTCCTCTTCCTTACCGAAGCGGGGTCCTTCAAGACGCCGGATTTCCTGCTGCCCGCGTGCTTCAAGAATCACGGCAACTACGTCATCAGCCTCGGCAACCTGACGCGCTGGCTGGGCCGGCAGGCCGAGGGCCTGGGCGTTGAAATCTTTCCCGGTTTTGCCGCGGCGGAGATCCTCTACGAAGGCGCGCGCGTAAAGGGCGTCGCCACCGGCGAGCTCGGCGTCAGCCGCCGCGGCGAGAAGACCGCGGCCTTCCAGCCCGGCATGGAGCTGCACGGCAAGTACACCTTGTTCGCGGAGGGCTCGCGCGGGCACCTGACCCGGCAGCTGTTTTCCAGATTCGGCCTGGAGCGAGGCAGGAATCCGCAGGTCTACGGCATCGGGCTGAAGGAGCTGTGGGAAGTGAAGGCCGAGCGCCACCAGCCCGGTCTCGTGCTTCACAGCGCCGGCTGGCCGCTCGATGCCGGCACTTACGGCGGGTCTTTCCTGTATCACATGGAGGAGCGCCAGGTCGCGGTCGGCTTCGTCGTCGGCCTCGGCTATTCGAATCCGTTCCTGTCGCCCTACGAGGAATTCCAGCGCTTCAAGACTCATCCGGCCATCCGGCGGTTTTTGGAGGGCGGCAAGCGCATTGGCTACGGCGCCCGCGCGATCACGGCTGGCGGCCTACAGTCGCTGCCGAAGCTGGTATTCCCGGGCGGGGCGCTGATCGGCGACGCGGCCGGCTTTCTCAATGCCTCGCGCATCAAGGGCAGCCACTGCGCGATCAAGTCCGGCATGCTCGCCACCGAAGCGGCCGCGCAGGCGATCCTGGCCGGGCGGAGCGGCGACGAGCTCCTCGCCTATCCCGAGGCGTTCCGCTCGAGCTGGCTTTACGAGGAGCTTTACCGCGCCCGCAACTTCAAGCCCTGGATGTCCAAGGGGCTCTATACCGGCTCGCTGATGGTCGGCGTCGACCAGGTGCTGTTGCGCGGCAAAGCGCCCTGGACCTTGCATCACAAGGGGGCGGATCACGAGCAGCTGCGCCCTGCGGCGGAATTCTCTCCCATTGCTTACCCCAGGCCGGACGGGGTCCTCAGCTTCGACCGCCTGTCGTCGGTGTTCATCTCCAACACCAACCACAACGAGGACCAGCCGATCCACCTCACCCTCAAGGACCCGTCCGTACCCCTGCAGAATCTGAAGATCTATGCCGGGCCGGAGCAGCGCTACTGCCCGGCCGGGGTCTACGAGTTCGTGGACCTGGAGACCGCGCCGCGTCTGCAGATCAACGCTCAGAACTGCGTGCACTGCAAGACCTGCGACATCAAGGACCCGCAGCAGAACATCGTGTGGGTCGCGCCCGAAGGCGGCGGCGGCCCCAACTATTCCAACATGTAGACTGCTGACAGCACTCATGGAAACCACCGATCTGACGCCCAGGTTCTGGAGCCCGGAAGTCCTCTGGCTGACGGTCATCGCGCTGGTGCTGACGGTCCTGCTGCTGCGCGCGCGCCGGCACGAGCGCACGGTGTTCGTCAACACGCTATGGCTGTTCCTGCTCGGCGTCATCGGCCAGGCTTCCGCCGGGGCCGTTTACGCGCTCGACTTCCCGAGCGCTGCGCACACGGTCTACAGCATCTTCCGCATCCTCTCGGCGATCGCGCTCATCCGCCTGTTCGGCTTCGGCGTCTTCCGGCTGCTGCTGCCGCTCCTCGGCAGGGACCTGCCGCGCATCATCGAGGACCTGACGATCGTCGTCGCGTACGTCGTTTACGGCTTCGTGCAGCTGCGCGGCGCCGGCGTCGATCTCTCCAGCCTGATCACCACCTCGGCGATCCTGACCGCGGTGCTCGCCTTCGCGATGCAGGACACGCTCGGCAACGTGCTGGGCGGGCTCGCCATCCAGCTCGACCACTCGGTGCGGGTCGGCGACTGGGTGCGCGTCGACGACCTGGTCGGCCGCGTGCGCGACATCCGCTGGCGCTCGACGCTAATCGAGACGCGCAACTGGGAGACGGTGGTGATCCCGAACAGCACGCTGATGAAGTCGCGCGTCGCGATCCTCGGCCGGCTCGAGGGCGCGCCGCTGCAGTGGCGGCGCATCCTTAATTTCACGGTCGACCCCGCCGTGCCGCCGGCGCGCGTGATCGCCATCGTCGACGAGGAGATGCGCGAGCTGGCCATGACCAACGTGGCGCGCACGCCGGCGGCGAGCTGCGTGCTCTACGGCTTCGAAGCGGGCAACCTGCGCTACCAGCTGCGCTACTTCCTCACCGATCTGATGGAGGACGACCTCACCGATTCGATGGTGCGCGTGCACCTGTTTGCTTCGCTGCAGCGCGCCGGGATCCGCATCGCCGAGCCGCAGCACACCGTGCACGCCATCCAGCGCGACGAGGCCCATGCGGAAACGGTGCGCCGCCGCGAGCTGACGCGGCGACTCGAGATGCTCGGCAGGGTCGGCCTGTTCGCCGGGCTCTCCGAGAACGAGAAGGCCGAGGTCGCCGAGCGCCTGCAGTACGCGCCCTTCGCGCGCGGCGACGTCATCACCAAGCAGGGCAATACCGCGCACTGGCTGTACATCATGGCCTTCGGCGATGCCGAAGTGCTGTACGAGCCGCCCAGCGGAGCGCCCCAGGTCCTCGCCCTGCTGCGACCGGGACAGTTCTTCGGCGAGATGGCACTGATGACCGGCGACGCCCGCACCGCGACGGTGGTGGCGAAGACCGACGTCGAGTGCTGGCGCCTGGACCGCGGCTCGTTCCAGCAGCTGCTGCAGACGCGGCCCGAGATCGCCGAGGAAGTGAAGAGCGTGATCGGCGCGCGGCGCGGCGACCTGGACCGCGCGCGCGAGGCGTTCGCCGCGTCGGTGGTCGATGCGGGCGCCGTGCGGCAGGCCAGCCTGGTCGGCCGCATCCGCCGCTTCCTCGGCCTGGGCGCGTAAGCCGAAGGCTAGGCGGCGAGGAACTGGTCTTCGGAAAGCGCCATGACGCCGGCCGCGCCGTTGACCACGGTGTTGCGCAGCGCCGGCGCCTGCACCAGCACGTGATCGGCGTAGAAGCGCGCCGTCGCGATCTTCGCCTCGAGGAAACTGCGGTCGCCGCTGTGCAGCGCGCGCTCGGCCGCGAGCGCCGCGCGCCCCATCTGCCAGCCGCCGGCGACGATGCCCATCAGCTTGAGGAACGGCACCGCCCCGGCGAATGCCGGCCGCGGGTCTTTCGCGCTCGAGGCGACGATGAATTCGACACCGTCGGCGAGCGCCTGCACGCCCGGGGCGAATTGATTCCTGAAGGATTGAACGTCGGGATGCACCGAGCGGGCCAGCTCGGCTTCGAATTTCTTCAGTTCGGCGAGCCATTGCTTCGCCGTTTCACCGCCCTCGCGCGCGATCTTGCGGCCGACCAGGTCCATTGCCTGGATGCCGGTCGTGCCTTCGTAAATGGTCGTGATGCGCGCGTCGCGCAGGTATTGCGCGGCGCCGGTTTCCTCGACGAAGCCCATGCCGCCATGCACCTGCACGCCCAGCGAAGCGATCTCGATGCCGGTCTCGGTGCTCCAGCCCTTCACCACGGGAATCATCAGGTCGACGTACGCCTGATGGCGCTTTCGCTCGGCCGGATTCTCCGATTTATGAGCAAAATCCATCGCCGCGGCGGTGGTGTAGGCCAGCGCGCGCATCGCCTCGGTCTGCGACTTCATCAGCATCAGCATGCGCCGCACGTCCGGATGCCGGATGATCGGCACGGTCGCCCCGCCGGCCACCAGGTCGCGGCCCTGCAGGCGCTCCCTGGAGAAGGCGAAAGCGCGCTGGAACGCCCGCTCGGCGATCGCCACGCCCTCCAGGCCGACGGCGAAGCGCGCCGCGTTCATCATGATGAACATGTATTCAAGGCCGCGGTTCTCCTCGCCGACCAGGTAGCCGACCGCCTTGTCGTACACCATGACCGCGGTTGGGCTGGCGTGGATGCCGAGCTTGTGCTCGATCGAGGCGCACTTGGCGCCGTTGCGCTGGCCCGGCTTGCCGTCGGCGCCCGGGATGAACTTCGGCACCACGAAAAGCGAGATCCCCTTCACGCCTTCCGGCGCGTCCGGCGCGCGCGCGAGCACCAGGTGGATGATGTTCTCCGCCAGGTCGTGCTCGCCGTAGGTGATGAAGATCTTCTGGCCCGAGATCAGGTACTGGTTTGCCTGGCGCTCGGCGCGCGTGCGCACGAGGGACAGGTCCGACCCGGCCTGCGGCTCGGTGAGGTTCATCGTCCCGGTCCACTTGCCTTCGATCATCCTCGGCAGGTAGGCCTGCTTCAGGGTGTCGGACCCGCGCAGCAGCAGAGCCTCGACCGCGCCCTGGGTCAGAAGCGGGCAAAGCGAAAAGCTCAAGTTCGAGCTCTTCCACATCTCCTGCACCGGCGTCGATACCAGCCTGGGAAGCCCCTGCCCGCCCCACTCGTGCTCGAAGGGCAGCGCGTTCCATCCGCCGTCGCAGAACTTGCGATACGCGTCGCGAAAGCCGCGCGGGGTACGCACCTCGCCGTCACTCAATTTCGACCCTTCCTGGTCTCCTGAATAGTTAATGGGATCAAGAACTTCAGACGCAAACTTCGAAGCTTCCTCGAGGATGGCGTCCACGGTATCGGGTGTGGCTTCCTCGAACTGCGGCAGCTTGGCAACCTCGGCCAGCCCGGCGAGCTCGTTGAGGACGAACCGCATATCCTTCAAGGGCGCCACGTACGCGCTCATTTCTTCAGCTCCTCGACGAGGGTCGGGACGATCTGAAATAGATCGCCGACCACTCCGTAGTCAGCGACTTGAAAGATCGGCGCCTCTTCGTCCTTGTTGATCGCCACGATCACCCGGCTGTCCTTCATTCCGGCCAGGTGCTGGATCGCGCCCGAGATGCCGACGGCGACGTACAGGTCCGGCGCGACGATCTTCCCGGTTTGCCCGACCTGCCAGTCGTTCGGCACGAACCCGGCGTCGACCGCGGCGCGCGAAGCGCCCATCGCCGCGCCGAGCCGGTCGGCGAGCGGCTCCAGCACTTTGGTGAAATTTTCCCCCGACGCCATCCCCCTGCCGCCGGAGACGATGATCTTCGCCGCGGTCAGCTCGGGGCGCTCCGATTTCGACAGCTCGCGCCCGACAAACGAAGACAGGCCGCTGTCGGCGGGCGCGGCCAGCCTCTCCACGGTCGCGCTGCCGCCGGCTGCCGCCACCGCATCGAAGGCGGTGGTGCGCACCGTGAGCACCTTGATCGGGTCCCTGGATTTCACCGTGGCGAGCGCGTTCCCGGCGTAAATGGGGCGCACGAAGATGTCGGCGCCCTCCACCGCGACGATGTCCGAGACCTGCTGCACGTCCAGCAGCGCCGCGACGCGCGGCATGACGTTCTTTCCGTTGGACGTGGACGGGGCGAGCAGGTGCGAATAATTCTTCGCCACGGAAACCACCATTGCGGCGACATTCTCGGCAAGGAAATCGCGCAGCTGCGGCGCATCCGCATGCAGCACCTTCGCCACCCCGGCGATCTGCGCCGCCGCCTTGGCCGCGGCTCCCGCCTCGTGGCCGGCGATCAGGACATGAATCTCGGAGCCGAGCTTCTGCGCGGCGGCAACGGCATTGAGGGTCGCCTTGCGGACCGACTTGTTGTCGTGCTCGGCTACGACGAGAACCGCCATCTCAGATCACCTTTGCGTCGTTGCGCAGCTTGTCGACCAGCGCCTTCGCGTCGGCGACCTTCACTCCCGCCTTGCGCTTCGCCGGCTCCACCACCTTCAGCGTCGTGAGGCGAGGCGTCACGTCGACGCCGAGGGCATCGGGCCTGAGAACCTCGAGCGCCTTCTTCTTCGCCTTCATGATGTTCGGCAGCGTGACGTAGCGCGGCTCGTTCAGCCTCAGGTCCGTGGTCACCACCGCCGGCAGCTTGACGGCGTCGGTCTCGAGCCCGCC
Organism: Burkholderiales bacterium; assembly: GCA_035476235.1. GTDB lineage: Bacteria > Pseudomonadota > Gammaproteobacteria > Burkholderiales > SG8-39 > SCGC-AG-212-J23. Next base: position 7,554 of record DATILQ010000125.1, on the reverse strand, counting down.
GTCGACCTCGCGCGTCACTACGGCCTGGTCGGTTTCGAGCTTTATTTTCGAGGCAAACGTTGCTTGCGGCCATCCCAGGAGAGCCGCCAGCATCTGGCCGGTCTGGTTGGAGTCGTCGTCGATCGCCTGCTTGCCCATGATGACCAGCCGCGGCGACTCCTTCTGGCAGACCGCCTTGAAGAGCTTCGCTACCGCAAGCGGCTGCAGCTCGCTCATTTCACCGCTTGGGGTCTCCACCAGGATGGCGCGGTCGGCGCCGATCGCGAGCGCGGTGCGCAGCGTCTCCTGGCAAGCCAGCACGCCGCACGACACCACGATGATCTCGGTGGCGACGCCGGCTTCCTTGAGGCGCACCGCCTCCTCGACCGCGATCTCGTCGAAAGGGTTCATCGACATCTTGACGTTGGCGGTCTCGACGCCGGTGCCGTCGGCCTTGACGCGCACCTTGACGTTGAAGTCGACCACGCGCTTGACGCTGACCAGGACTTTCATCGAAAAACGGCGGGTTGGAGGGGCGCCAAATTATAGCTCGCGCCCCGCCGCTATCCCGGCTTGCGGGAGCAGCCGCCCTACGCGGCCCGCGTGATCCGCTCGTGGGTCTGTGCCAGGCGATCGACCAGCACGCGCATGCAACCCTTGTTGAAGCCGACCTGGCAGGCGTCCGTCGCGGCGCGCAGCGCGCCGGCGGTGCACTCGATGACGGTCGCGTCGCTGCCCGTGGTCACGGTGGTCGTGCGCCGCTGGGCGCGCTCGCTGAAGTAGAGGATCTCGCCGAAGCAGGCGCCGGGCTTGAGCGTGGCGAGCGGCTTGCCCGACAGCGTCACCTTCACCTCGCCGTCGACCAGGAGGTAGAAGCTGTCTCCCTCCTCGCCCTCGCGGATCAACGGCGTTCCCGCCGCCACCGTCTTCCAGCTGCCGATGCGCACCATCTCCCACAGCGCGACGTCGTTGAAGTCCTCGAAGAACGGGAATTCGCGCAGCTTGTTGAACTTCTCCGACTCGGAGATCGACTCCCCGGCCAGGCGCAGGCTGACGAAGGCCTGGCTCAGGTCCTTGCCGAAGTCGAGCCAGGACTTGTAACGCTCCTTCGGATCCTTGTTGATCGACTTCATCACGATCTCGTCGAGCAGCGGCGGCAGGTCGGGACGCAGGGTCGCGGGATGAGGCGGAACGACATTGAGAATGGCATAGGTGAGCGCTGCCTGCGTCGAGGCCTGGTAGGGCAGCCTGCCGGTCAGCAGCCGGTACATGGTGACGCCGAGCGAATAGATGTCGGTCTGGTGCGTCAGCGCTTCCATGCGCACCTGCTCCGGCGACATGTACGCCGGCGAGCCGACACCCGTGATCTGCGTGGTCTCGTGGCCGAGCCGCTGCTGGAACGAGGCGCCGAAGTCGCCCACCTTCGTTTCGCCGTACTGCGAAAGCAGGATGTTGCCCGGCTTGATGTCGCGGTGGATCACGCCGTGCTGGAACGCGTACTCCAGCGCGCGGATGCACTTGAAGATGATCTCGACCACCTTGTTGAGCGGCAGCAGCGTGCTGACGTCGGCATGCGCCTCGAGCGTCTTCCCGGGCACGTACTCCATCACCAGGTAGCTGTGGTCGGGCTCGACCACCGCGTCGAGGATGTCGACGATGTGCGGATGGTTCAGCTTGCCGGCAAGCGACGCCTCGGCGACGAACGCCTTGTGGAGCATGCGCTCGCTGTGCGGGTCGGCGTGCGCGTCGAACAGGAACACCTTGATCGCCACCTCGCGGTCGGCGAAGGGATCCCGCGCCAGATAGACGCGGCTGGTCGCGCCGCTGCCGATCTCCCGCAGGATCGGGTACTTGCCCAGCTGCTCTTTGGGTTCGAGCTTCATGCCGGCAGATATTTCATGACCTGCTCAAGCAGCTCGGATTCCTGGTACGGCTTGCCGAGGAAGGCGTTGACGCCGAGCTGCGTCGCCTGGTCGCGGTGCTTCTCGGCGGTGCGCGACGAGATGACGATGATCGGGATGCCGCGCGTGCGCTGGTCGCCGCGGACGGTTCGCGTCAGCTCGAAGCCGTCCATGCGCGGCATCTCGATGTCGACCAGCATGACGGCCGGCAGCGTGTCCTTGATCAGCTCGAGCGCGTCGACGCCGTCCTTGGCGGTGAGCACCCGGTAGCCCTCGCGCTCGAGCAGGCGGCTGGTGATCTTGCGCACGGTCAGCGAGTCGTCGACCACCATGATGAGCGGCGCCGCCGCGGCCGCAGGCGCCGCCATCGCCGCCGCGTTGATCGCGGTCTTCGCCAGCGCGCTCCTCGCGCGCTGCGCCAGCTGCACCGGGTTGACGATGAGCACGATGCGGCCGTCCCCCATCACCGTCGCGCCGCCGACGCCCGCCACGCGCGCGAGCTGCGGCCCGATGTTCTTGACGACGATTTCCTGGTTGCCGATCAGCTCGTCGACGTGCAGCGCGATGCGCTGGATGCCGCTGCGCAGGAGCAGGACCGAGTTGTAGGTCTGGATCTCGGTCGCGCCGCGCGCGCCGAGCAGATGCTGCAGGTAATGCAGCGGGTAGGAGCGGCCCTGCGACTCGATGACCGCCTGTTCGTAAAGGCTCGCCAAGGCGGCTGCCTTGACGCGCAGCACCTGCTCCACCATGGCGGAGGAAACTGCGAGCACGTTGGTTCCGGCGCGCACGATGACGGTCTGCGTCACGGCCAGCGTGAGCGGCAGGTAGACGGTGAAGGTGGTGCCGCGGCCGCGCGTGGTGGCGATTTCGACGCGCCCGCCGATCGAGGCGATCTCGCTGCGCACCACGTCCATGCCGACGCCGCGACCGGAAAGCTGAGTCAGCTTTTCGGCGGTCGACAGGCCGGAGACGAATACGAGCTGCATCAGCTCGGCTTCGCTCGCCTGCATCTCGCGCGTGAGCACGCCCTTCTCGATGGCCCTCTTGCGCAGCTTGTCGAGATCGAGGCCGGCGCCGTCGTCGCTCACGACGAGCGCGATTTCATTGCCTTCCTGGCGCAGGCTGACGGCGATGCGCCCGCTTTCCGGCTTGCCCGCGGCCAGCCGTTCCTGCGGGGATTCCAGGCCGTGGCCCAGGGCGTTGCGCAGCATGTGCTCGAGCGGCGCGCCGATTCTCTCGAGCACGCTGCGGTCGAGCTCGACCTGGCCGCCTTCGATCTCCAGCTCGGCCTTCTTGCCGACCTCGCGCGCCGTCTGCCGCATGATGCGGTACAGGCGCTCGTTAAGGTTCGAGAACGGCACCGCGCGCATGCGCATCAGCTCCTGCTGCACGTCGCGGCTGATGCGCGCCTGCTGCAGCAGGCCGGCGTCGGTTTCGCCGAGGCTCTTCAGCAGGGACTGCTGGATCGACGCGGCGTCGTTCAGGCTCTCCGCCATCATCCGCGTCAGCTCCTGCAGCCGCGTATAGCGGTCGAATTCGAGCGGATCGAAGTCGCGGTCGCGCTCGTCGAGCACCGAGCGCCGCGACTGCATCTGGCTGTCGGCCTGGACCTCGACTTCGCGCAGCTGATTGCGCAGGCGCGTAACGCTGTCGTTCAGATCGCTCAGCGACTGCTTCACCTGCCGCAGCTCCGCCTCGATGCGCGAGCGCGCGATGGCGATCTCCCCCGATTCGGTGATCAGGTGATCGAGGGTATCGGCGTTGACCCGCAGCAGCGCCGCGGGGCTGGGCAGCGGCGGCTCGGCCCGCGGAGCTTCGACCCGTGCCGTGCGCGGTTCGGCGGCGAGCGCAGGTGCGGGGGAAGCCGCCGCCGGCGCTACCAGGCGGCCGCCGATGTGCTCAAGATCCAGGCTCAGGCGGTCCATCTTCGCCTCGAGCTGATCGAACAGCTGCGCCGAGAACTCGCCGCGCTCGATGGCCGCCTCGATCTGGGTTTCGATGATGTGCGTCAGCTCGCCGAGCCGGATCGCGCCCGCCATCCGGGCGCTGCCTTTGAGCGTGTGCAGGCCGCGGCGCAGCGAGTCGCAAATGTTCTGGTCGGCGGGGTTCGCCTTCCAGTCGCGCAGGTCGCTGCCGATGTGCGGCACCAGCGTCTCTGCTTCCTCGAGGAAGATCGGCAGCAGCTGCGGGTCGATGTCGTCCTTCATCACCCGCAGCTCCTTGCCGCTCTTCGGGGCAGGGGGAGGAGCCGGCTCGGCCGGCCGGACTTCGACGCTCGGCGGTGGCGGCGCCTGCAGGCGCGCGGTCAGTTCGCGAAGGGCCCGCGCAGCCTCGACGGCCGCTGCCGGAGCCTGACGCTGCGCAAGGGCGGCGACCATTTCACGCAGCTTTGCGACCGCCTCCTTTACCGGTTCCACGTCGCGCGGGACCCTGACGTGGCCGGCGACGGGCGTCCAGCGCTCGAGATCCCCGGCGAGATCGGCTACCGCGCCGAAGCCCGCGGTGCGCGAGCTGCTCGCCAGCGTGTGCGCCGCACGCGCGAACTCATCGGAAGCCTCCGGCTGAGACTCCAGCGTCTGGACGTGCTGGTGCGCTTCCTTTATGTAGATGTCGAAGAAGCTGCGTGCGAGGCGCGTGGTGCCGACCGTGATCTCCTCCGGCTCCGGCTCCACGGCCCTCAGCTTCTGAGCCCGCTCGACAATCGCCTTGCCGTCGAGAGCGAAGGCCTCTCGGCGGCGCATCCTGCCTATCCAGCCGGCGAAGGCCGAGCTCGCCAGCGCGATCAGCTCGAGCAGCTCGGGGCCGGCCGGCTGCTGCCGCTCGAGCCAGCGGTTCATGACCTGCTCTATTTCCCAGGCCACCTCGCCCAGATCGGCCAAGCCGACCATGCGGCCGCTTCCCTTCAGGGTATGAAAGCCGCGGCGGATCGTGGTCAGCACGTCGCGGTCGCCGGGCCGCTCGCGCGACTGCACCAGCGCCGCGTCGATAGTTCCGAGCACTTCGCTCGCCTCCTCGAGGAAGATGTCGAGCAGGCCTTCGGATTCCGCCGCTTGCTGCGTCTGCTGTGCTGTCTCCTGCGGCGGCCCGGGCGCCGCCGCGCTCGCGGCGCGTTTCTCGTAGCGGCTGAAGAAAAGCTCGAGCGCCTTCTGCGCCGGATGGCGGCCGTTGACGCAAGGCGCCAGGAACAAGCCGAGGCTGCTGAGCCCTTCGGCGATCCAGTCCATGTCCTCCAGCGAGGCTTCGCGCTCGCGGGCCGCGCAGGCCTTGATCATCGTTTCACAGATCGTCATCAGCTGGGTCGCGCGCTCGAATCGCAGCACGGCGAGCGCGCCGCGGATCTGGCGCAGGTAGGTGTCGAGCCCGTGGAGCGTCTCGCGCACCGCCAGCTCGCGCGAGTAGGCATCGAGCACCTGTTCCACATACTGGAGGTTGGCAAGGATCTCCTTCGCCACTTGCGCGCGCAGCTGCAGCGCGCCGATCTCCTGGCTGAGATCGGCGCGCAGCCCGGCGGGCGGCTCGCCGGTTGATTTGCCTTGCGCGGCGTCGAGCAGCCAGCCACCCATGATGCCGATCTGCTGCTGCAGGTCGGCCGGCGGGCGGGCGAAATTCTCGAGCACGCCTTCCGCGAGCAGGAAGGCCGAGGCCATCTCGATGACCATGAACTGGCTGTGCGGCGGATACGGGTCGGGCAGCCGCGTCATGGCGACCGCGATGGCGTCGAGCAGCTTGATCAGGTGCTTGTTGCCGAGCTCGCCGGCTTTGGCCTTGAACGAGCTCACCAGGTCGCGGAAACGCAGCACGCTCTTCGGCTCGCCGGTCACGTACTGCTGCCACACGTTCTTCAGCGCGTCCAGCCGCGAGCGTGCGTCGCTCAGGACCGGCTGCAGCCGATCCATGTCGAGTTCCATCCTCTGGCCGGCGGCCTCGGGCGCCGGGATCAGGCTGTCGAGGTGGTAGAGCAGCTTGATGTCCTTGAGGCGTTGCGTGGACGGCTTGGCGCGCGCGACCAGATACAGAATTTCGCGCAGCAGCGGATCGTTGACCGCCTGCGAGCCCGCGGCGAGGTCCCGCATGTGGAAATCGAGCTTGTTGCAGAGCACCTTGGCGCCTGCCTGCCACTCGGGTTGCGGCGCATCGAGCAGGCCGTCGATCAGCCCGATCGCGACCCAGGCGAGCGCGCGCGGCTCGGGCAGCTGCGGCGACACCTGGTAGAGCGCGTCGAGCGCCTGGCGCATGTCCTCCAGGCCGGCGGCCTGGCCGCGCAGCCAGGCCAGCAGCCCGCGCTGGAAACGCGCGCGCTGCGCCTGCACAAACGGCGCCAGCTCGTTCGTTGCCAGAGTCCAGGGGCTGGGGTGCGAAGGCGCCGGCGGGGTCAGATCGGGAAAGAACAGCTCCTTCTCCGAGCTGTCGGACTTGCCCTGCAGCTTGGCGAGCTCGCGGTAGACCGGAAACAGCCGCAGCGGCACGTTCGCCTCGCCGCGCGCCACGTCGTCGACGAACTGCTTCAGGGCGAGCACCGCGCGGTCGATGACGACGATCGACGCCGAGCTGGGCCGCGCGCCGTTCGCTCCCGTGAAGCTGCCTTCGATCGCTTCGCAGAAGCGCGTCGCGCCGCTCAGCCCCACCATGCGCAGCGCCCCGCTCACCTGGTGCAGGTGCTCGGGGCATATGCCGAGCGAGTCGGTTTCGTCCGGCGACGCGGAAAACTTGGCGATGCTGTCGCGCACGTGCTCCAGCGCCTGATCCACCTCGGCGGTGATCCACGACAGGATGGTGGCGTCGGCCATGTCCCCGTCAGGCGAGCTTGAAGCCCGCCACCGAGTTCTTCAGGCCGTCGGCCAGCGCCGTCAGCCGCGCCGCCGAAGCGGCGGTTTTCTTGGTGCCTTCGGTGGTCAGCTGCGTGATGCCGAGGATGATCTTCATCTTGCCGGCCACCTGCGCGGCGGAAGCCGCCTGCTGCTGCGTGGCGCCGGAGATCGAGCCGATCAGCTCGGCGAGGCGGCTGGAAACCTGCTCGATCTCGCGCAGCGCCTGGTCGGCCTCGTCGGCGGTCCTGGTTCCCTCGACCACGCCGCGCGTGCTGCGCTCCATCGCCTCCACCGCGTCCTGCGTATCGCGCTGAATGCTCTTCACGATCGCGCCGATGTGCTTGGTCGCCTCGGCCGAGCGCTCCGCCAGCCGCTGCACTTCCTCCGCGACCACCGTGAAGCCGCGCCCGGCCTCGCCGGCCGAGGCTGCCTGGATGGCGGCGTTCAGCGCCAGCACGTTGGTCTGCTCGGTGATGTCCGAGATCAGCTGCACGATCTCGCCGATCTCCTGCGAGCTCTCGCCCAGGCGCTTGATGCGCTTGGAGGTCTCCTGGATCTGCTCGCGGATGTCGTTCATGCCGCGGATCGCGTTGCTCACCGCCTCGGTGCCCTTGCCCGCGGCGCTCAGCGCCGACTCGGCCACCCGGGACGATTCGCTCGCCTTGTGCGAGACGTCGATCATCGACTGCGCCATCTGCGTCACCGCCGTACCGGCGCCCTGGATCTCCGTCGCCTGCTTCTGCGCCGCCTCGAGGAGGCGTCCCGACACGGTCTGCGCTTCCTGCGTCGCCGCGGTCACCTGCTGCGAGGCGTCGTTGATGCCCGCCACCAGGCGGCGCAGCTCGTCGATCGTGTAGTTGATCGAG
>DATILQ010000124.1:0-6656 GCA_035476235.1 Burkholderiales bacterium | reverse complement strand
CCTGGGCAACATTTACGGCGCGATCCTCGGCGGCTTTCTGTTCGCCGGGCTGCAGACGGTCGGCGCGGTGCTCCTGCCGGCGCTGCTGCCGGAGGTGCCTTCCGCGTACAAGGATGTTTTCGCGTTCGCGGCGGTGATCGCTTTCATGGCGTGGCGGCCCACCGGCCTGATCGCCGAGAGGACCGCCGAGCGCGTATGAGCGCTCTCCCGGGCATTGCATCGATCGCGGCGATGGCGCTCTACGCCGCGTTGTTCCTGCACGCGGAGTCGCAGGCGCAAGTTCTCGGGCTGGTCGCGCTGGCGGTCGCGGGGATGCCCGTGCTCGCCCGCTTCGGTTGGATCGCGCGCGCTGCGGCGTCGCTGGAAGCGCATCCGCTCGCCGCGCGCTCGGCGAGCGTGGCGGCGCTCGCCGTGATCATCGCGCTGTTCTACGACCAGCACTTCGTCATGCTGATGCTCGCTTCGGTCCTGCTGTACAGCGTGGCCTGCCTGGGCCTGACGGTGCAGTTCGGCTATGCCGGGGTGGTGAACTTCGCCGGCGCGGCTTTCCTCGGCGTCGGCGGCTACACCTCGGCGGTCCTCGGACCCCATGTGCCGCACGCGCTGGTGCTTCTCATCGGCGGCCTGCTGGCGGCGCTCGTCGGCTCGATCCTCATCCTGCCGATCCTGCGCACGCGCGGCCACTACGCGGCGCTGATCACGGTCGCGTTCGGCATCCTGTTCCGCACCTTCGTCGAGGTGAACGACGCGCTGGGCGGACCGCAGGGGCTCCAGGTGAAGGGAATGAATCTGTTCGGCTGGGAGCTGAATTCTCCGCTCAAGGACCTTTCCTTCTACGCCAACTACGTCTTCGTCGGACTCGCGCTTGCCGCGGCCGCCTTCGTGCTGGTGCGGCGGCTGGAGCGCTCGTGGGTCGGCCTGAACCTCGACGCCGTGCGTCTCGACGAGACCGCAGCGGCCGTGTTCGGCATCGACGTGGCGCGCTGGAAAATCCTCGCTTTCACCTTCGGCAATTTCTTCGCCGGTATCGCGGGCGCGGCCTACGCCATGATGACCGGCTTCGTCGCGCCGAACAGCTTCACGTTCGGCGATTCGCTGATCCTCGTGTCGATCGTGCTCCTCGGCGGCCTGGGCAGCGCATGGGGCGTGCCGCTTGCCGCGGGCATCGTGCTGATCGTGCCGGAAAAGCTGCAGGCGCTGCAGGAATACCGCTTCCTCCTCTACGCGGTGCTGGTGATCGTCATCCTGCTGGTGAGGCCCCAGGGCCTGATCGCCCGCCCTGCCCGCGAGTATTTTCCAAGATGAGCGAGGCGCTTCTGTCCTGTTCCGGCCTCAGCGTGCGCTTCGGCGGCCTGGTGGCGCTGGACGCGCTCGATCTGGAGGTGAGCCGCGGCGCGATCCTCGGCCTCATCGGCCCGAACGGCTCGGGCAAGACGACGCTCTTTAACGTCATCACCGGCGTTTACCGGGCCGCCGGCGGCCGCGCGCAATTCAGCGGCCAGGACCTGACCGGCATGACGCCGCAGCGCATCTACGCCGCCGGCGTCACCCGCACGTTCCAGCGCTCGCGGCTCGCGCTGCCGCTCTCGGTGTTCGACAACGTCATGATCGGCAACCATCGCCTGCTGCATCACGGACTCTGGTTCAACCTGTTCCGCAGATCGGCATTGAGAAGGGAATTCGAGAGAAGTCTCGCCAAGGCGCGAGCGCTGGTCGCGACCTTCAGCGCGCGGCTTGCCGAGCGCATGTTCGACGCGGCGGGCGCGTTCAGCATGATCGACCGGCGTCGCATCGAGATCTGCCGCGCGCTGGTCTCGGAGCCGCGCCTGCTGCTGCTGGACGAGCCGTCGGCGGGAATGACGCACGAGGAGACGCGCGAGCTGATGGACGATCTCCTGGCGGTGCGCTCGCGCCTGCCCGGCCTGTCCATCGTGATCATCGAGCACGAGATGAACGTCATCGAGCGCGTGTGCGAGCGCTGCGCGGTGCTCAACTATGGCCGCAAGATCGCTGAAGGCTCCTACGCCCAGGTCGCCGCCGATCGGCAGGTCCAGATCGCCTACCTGGGCACGGAGTAGGCAGATCGTGACCGCCCTGCTCCGGATCGAGAGCATCAGCGTCGGGTACGACCGCGCCGACGTGCTGCGCGACGTGTCGCTGGCGGTCCAGGCGGGGTCGATCACCTGCATCCTGGGCTCCAACGGCTCCGGAAAATCGACGCTCATCCGCGCCATCCTCGGCCTGACGCCGCCGCGACGCGGGCGCATCGTCTTCGACGGCGCCGACATCGCAGGCCTGCCGACGCATGCCATCGTGGCGCGCGGCGTGGCCTGCATCCCCGAGGGCCGCCGCGTCTTTCCGAAGCTCACGGTGGCGGAGAACCTCCGCCTGGGCGCCTATCGCGAGACGCACGAGGCGACGATCCGCTCGCGCATGGACAAGGTGTTCGCGATTTTTCCGCGGCTCGCGGAGCGCGCGGGCCAGCTCGCCGGCACCATGTCGGGCGGCGAGCAGGCGATGCTCTCGATCGGCCGCGGCCTGATGCCCGAGCCGCGGCTGCTTCTCGTCGACGAGCCGTCACTGGGGCTCTCGCCGCTGCTCGTCAAGGAGAATTTCGCCGTGATCCGCCGCGCGAACGAGATGGGTATCACGCTGCTGCTGGTCGAGCAGAACGTGCGCCAGACCCTGGCCATCGCGCACTCCGGGTACGTGCTATCGCAGGGCCGCGTCGTAGCTTCGGGAAGCGCGCGTGAGCTGGCGCAGAGCGCGGAAGTGCACCAGGCCTATTTCGGCTGAGCCACCACTACAAGAAGTCGGGCGTCCCTTTATGCACGTATGGCTCGGGCTCTGCCCGCGGCTCGTTGGGCTCCATCCAGCCGATCAGAGCATGAAACAAGGCATAGCCGCAGCAGACACAGGCCACCCATAAGCCCAAAGCGAGGTAGATGGCCTTGTCGGTCTGTCCGTCTGCAAACTCGTGAATCCCCCGCATCAGGGCGGGAACCGTGAGAATGGCGATGAGCCAGTTCAGAGCCAGGCGCAGTTTCATCACAGCTGCCTCCCTAGGTCTCAATTCCTCCTTCTGAGTATAGGAAGGCCAACCGTGCGCGCCAGTGCAAATGTTGCATTTTGAAGCGAAGAGCGTCGGAGGAATTGGTCGGGGCGGCGAGATTTGAACTCGCGACCACCTGCACCCCATGCAGGTACGCTACCAGGCTGCGCTACGCCCCGAGAGCGGCTATTTTAACCCTTGGAGTTGCTCGAGGACCGCGCGCAGTTCGCGCTTGATCGCGGCGAGATCGACGCCCGCGCCTGCAACCGGCGGCTCGCTGCGCACCGGCTCGGGCTTGTCTTCGTGGGTCAGCGAGTTGTCGAGGCGGTTGCGCGCCCCGTTGATGGTGAAGCCTTCTTCGTAGAGCAGCTCGCGGATGCGGCGGATGAGCAGCACTTCGTGGTGCTGGTAATAGCGCCGGTTGCCGCGCCGCTTCACCGGCTTGAGCTGGGTGAACTCCTGCTCCCAGTAGCGCAGGACGTGCGGCTTCACCCCGCACAGCTCGCTCACCTCACCGATGGTGAAGTAGCGCTTGGCGGGAATCGCCGGAAGTTCAGCTTTCCTGCGGTTTTGCTCCATGGCGCGCCTTCTCGACCATGGCCTTCAGTTTCTGGCTGGCGTGGAAGGTCACGACGCGACGCGCGCTGATCGGGATCTCCTCGCCGGTCTTCGGGTTGCGCCCAGGGCGCTGCGGCTTGTCCCGCAGCTGGAAGTTGCCGAACCCCGAGAGCTTTACGCTTTCGCCGCGCTCGAGCGCGCCGCGAATCTCCTCGAAGAAGGCTTCCACCATGTCCTTGGCCTCGCGCTTGTTCAGGCCGACCTTCTCGAACAGCAGGTCGGCCAGCTCGGCCTTCGTCAACGTCATCGTGCGCTCCCCTGAGCCCTTTTCCCTTTTAATTCCGGAGGATTGCGGAGAATTCTCGACCTAGCAGGGCTACCAGCGCGTCGCGGGCAGCATCTGCCTCCGCATCCGTAAGGGTTCGTTCAGTATGTTGCATAACTACCCGGAACGCAAGGCTTTTTCTCCCGGCAGGGAGACTCTCGCCGCGGTACAGGCTAAACAGCCGCACAGCCCGCACGATGGGGGGTTTTTCGGCCTCGATGGCGTCGAAAACCGCCTGTACCGGGGTGCTGGAGTCGAAAAGCAGGGCCATATCGCGCACCACGGGGGGGTACTTGGAGGGCACCTCCGGGCGGGGAAGCGGGACCGACTCCAGGGGCTCCGCCTCTACCTCGAACAGCACCGGCGGCTGTGGCAGCTCGTACTTCTGCTGCCACTTCGGGTGCAGCTCGCCGATCCATCCCGCCGGCTTGCCATCGACCAGGACGCGCGCCGAACGGCCGGGGTGAAGAGCGGGATGCGCTGCCGGCTCGAAGCGCACGGGGAGCGGCGCGACGAGATTCTCGAGATCGGCCTTCACGTCGAAGAAGTCGACGCCGCGCGCCGGTGTGTCCCACTGCTCCCCGAGCGCAGGACCATAGGCGGCGGCGCCGATGCGCACCGGCTGGCGCACCCCGGCGACCGCAAGCGGACCGTCCTGCGCCGACGCATCCCGCAGGTACACGCGGCCGACCTCGAAGACGCGGATGCGCGGCACTTTGCGCGCCTGGTTGTAGCGGATATTCGAGATGAGAGAACCAAAGAGCGAGGTGCGCATGACCGACTGGTGGCTGGCGATCGGGTTGAGCAGCCGGATCGGATTTGCTGCGCCGGAAAAATCGGCTTCCCAGGCCGGCTCGACGAAGCTGAAATTGATCACTTCGCGGTAGTCCGCAGCGGCGAGCCGCTCGCGCAGCGCGTGCAGCGAACGCCGCGTTTCCGGCGCCGGCAGCATGGCGGCGTGAACGCGCGGCGGGTGCGCGGCGATGCGCTCGAAGCCGTACAGGCGCGCCACTTCCTCGATCAGGTCCTCCTCGATGGCGATATCGAAGCGGTAGGACGGCGGCGTGACGCTAAAGGCGTCCTTTTCCCGCTTCACTGGAAATGCGAGCCGCGCGAATGCCCTTTGCATTTCCGTCGCCGGAACCGGTACTCCCAGTATCTTTTGCGCGCGCGCGACCCGCATGCGCACGGGCTTGCGCTGCGGCAAACGTGCCACTTTGTCGACGGTGGGTCCCGGCTCGCCGCCGCACAGCTCGAGGATCAGGCGCGTCGCGCGCTCGATGCCCTCGACGTTGTTCGCGAAGTCGACGCCGCGCTCGAAGCGGTGCGAGGCGTCGCTCGCGAAGTTGTAGCGCCGCGCGCGTCCCGCCACCGCCTCGGGATAGAAGAACGCGGACTCGAGGAAGATGTTCCTCGTCGCCGCGTCCGCCTTGGTGCTCTCGCCGCCCATGATGCCGCCCAGGCCGATCACGCCCGAGTCGTCGGAGATGCACAGCACCGACTCGTCGACCTCGACCTCCTGCTCGTTGAGCAGCAGCACTTTCTCGCCCTTGCGGCCCCGGCGCACGTCGATCGGGCCGCGCAGCTTGTCGAGGTCATAGACGTGCAACGGCCGCCCGAGCTCGAGCATCACGTAGTTCGTGACGTCGACGAGCGCCGAGATCGAGCGCTGCCCCGCGCTTTCCAGACGCGCACGCACCCACTGCGGCGTCGGCGCCGCCGGGTTGACGTCGCGGATGACCCGTCCGGCAAAGCGGCCACAACCTTCCGGGGCCGTGATCTTGACCGGGTGCTTCGCCTTGCTCTTTGCCGGAACGCTCTTGATGGGAGGATTAATGAGCTTCGCACCCGTCAGCGCCGATACCTCGCGGGCCACCCCCAGAACGGACAGGCAATCGGCCCGGTTCGGCGTGAGCTTGAGCGTGAAGACGTGATCGTCGAGCGCGAGCACGCGGCGCACGTCGCTGCCGACCTTCGCGCTCTTGGGCAGCTCGAGCAGGCCGGAGTGGTCGTCCGACAACCCGAGCTCGCGCGCCGAGCACAGCATTCCCTCGCTGTCGACGCCGCGCAGATTCTTGCTGCCGGTGCGTGCGAGCGGCGCCTTCATCCCGACGCGCGCGTTGGGCGCCCCGCACACTACCTGCAGCGTATCTTTCCCGGTCTTTACTGTGCAAACGGTCAGCTTGTCGGCGTTGGGGTGAGGCTTGACCGCGGTGATCTCGCCGACGACGACGCCTGAGAGCTGCGGCGGGCCGGCCGGCTCGCAGGATTCCACCTCGACGCCGGCCATGGTGAGCCGGTCCGCGAGTTCGGCGGCGGACAGGGAGGGATTGCAGAAACTTCGCAACCAGCTTTCGGAAAACTTCATGCGAACTGCTCGAGGAAGCGCAGGTCGCCGTCGAAGAACAGGCGCAGGTCGTCGATGCCATGGCGCAGCATCGTCAGTCTTTCGAGCCCGGAGCCGAAGGCGAAGCCGATGTAGCGTTCGGGATCGAGCCCGAAGTTGCGCACCACCGCCGGGTGCACCTGGCCCGCGCCGGAAATCTCGAGCCAATTGCCCTTCAGCTTCATGTCGATCTCGGCCGAAGGCTCGGTGAACGGGAAATACGAGGGGCGGAAGCGGACTTCCAGGTCGTCATTTTCGAAGAAGCGGCGCAGGAACTCGGTATACACGCCCTTGAGATCGGCGAAGCTGATGTCCTCGTCGATCCACAGGCACTC
>DATILQ010000123.1:0-26687 GCA_035476235.1 Burkholderiales bacterium | reverse complement strand
TGTTCGCCAGGTCGATGAAGCCGAGGAGCTTGCCGCGCGGCACGGCCTGGATGCCGTCTTCGCCGCCGGTAAACGGCGCCTGCACGTAGAAGAAGTAGACCATCTGCGCGAGGGCGAGCGTGATCATCGCGAAGTAGATGCCCTGGCGCCGGATCGCCAGCAGCCCGCTCACCACGCCGAGCACCGCCGCGGCGCCCGTGCCGAGCAGGATGGCGAGCTCGGGCGGGAACCCCCACAGCTTCGCCGCGTACGCCGCGACGTAGCCCGCGGTGCCGAGGAACATCGCGTGGCCGAACGACAGCAGCCCGCCGTAGCCGATCAGCAGGTTGAACGCGCAGGCAAACAGCGCGAAGCACATCACCTTCATCAAGAACACCGGGTAAAGGGCGAGCGGCGCCAGCACGAAGAACGCCACCATCAGGCCGAAGGCGATGCGCTCGTGCTTCACTTCTGGGCGCCGAACAGGCCGGCCGGCTTGAACATCAGCACGATCGCCATGATGATGAAGATCACGGTGTTGGACGCCTCGGGGTAGAACACCTTGGTCAGGCCCTCGATGACGCCGAGGCCGAAGCCGGTGAGAATCGACCCCATGATCGAGCCCATGCCGCCGATGACCACCACCGCGAACACGACGATGATCATGTCGGCGCCCATCAGCGGGTTCACCTGGTAGATCGGCGCCGCCATCACGCCGGCGAGCGCCGCGAGGGCGACGCCGAAGCCGTAGGTGAGCGTGATCATGCGCGGCACGTTGATGCCGAAGGCCTGCACCAGCGCCGGGTTCTCGGTCGCCGCGCGCAGGTAGGAGCCGAGCTTGGTCTTCTCGATCACGAACCAGGTGCCGAGGCAGACCGCGGCCGAGGCGACGATCACCCAGGCGCGGTAGTTCGGCAGGAACATGAAGCCGAGGTCGCGGCTGCCGCTGAGCGCCTCGGGGATCGGATAAGGCAGCCCCGAAGAGCCGAACTCGTTGCGGAACAGGCCCTGGATGACGAGCGCCAGGCCGAAGGTGAGCAGCAGTCCGTAGAGGTGGTCGAGCTTGTACAGCTGCTTGAGCATGGTGCGCTCGATCAGCATGCCGAACAGGCCGACCGCGAGCGGGGCGATGACGAGCGACGGCCAGTAGCCGACGCCCGCCTTGTTGAGCAGGAAGTAGGCGCAGAAGGCGCCCAGCATGTACTGGGCGCCGTGCGCGAAGTTGATGATGTTGAGCAGCCCGAAGATCACGGCGAGGCCGAGCGAGAGCAGCGCATAGAACGAGCCGTTGATCAGCCCGATGAGGAGCTGGCCGAACAGGGCCTGCGTCGGTACGCCGAAGATCTCGGGCATGCGCTTACTTGACTAAGGAACAACCACCTTCTTTTTCAGGCCTGAACGCCTGCTCCGCCGGGATCGTGGCGCGGATCTTGTAATAGTCCCAGGGGTACTTCGACTCCGACGCCTTCTTCACCTCGAGCAGATACGCCGGGTGGATCTTGCGCCCGTCCTGGCGGATGCGGCCTTTGCCGAACAGCGGATCGTCGGTGGGGATCTCCTTCATCTTCTGGATCACCTTCGTGCCGTCGTCGCTCTTCAGCGCTTCCACGGCCTTCAGGTAATGCAGCACGCCCGCGTAAACGCCGGCGTGGACCATCGTCGGGTGAATGCCGCGGTCGGCTGCAGCGAAGCGCTTGGCGAAGGCGCGCGTCTGGTCGTTGTAGTCCCAGTAGAACGACTCCGTGAGGATCAGGCCCTGCGCGTTGTTCAGCCCCAGCCCGTGGACGTCGGTAATGAACACCAGCAGCCCCGCGAGGTTCTGCCCGCTCTTCACGATGCCGAACTCGGCCGCCTGCTTGATCGAGTTGGTAGTGTCGCCGCCGGCGTTCGCCAAGCCGATGATCTTGGCCTTGGAGGACTGCGCCTGCAGCAGGAACGAAGAGAAGTCCTGGGTGTTCAGGGGATGGCGCACCTTGCCGAGGACCTTGCCGCCTGCCTTCAGCACGACTGCCTCGGTATCGCGCTCGAGCGCGTGGCCGAAGGCGTAATCGGCGGTGAGGAAGAACCAGGTGTCTCCGCCGGTCTTGACGATGGCGTTACCGGTGCCGTTGGCGAGCATCCAGGTGTCGTAGGCCCAGTGCACCGTGTTCGGCGAGCAAGCCTTGCCCGTCAGGTCGGCGCTCGCCGCGCCCGAGACGATCAGGGCCTTGCCCTTGTCGCGGGTGATCTGGTTCACCGCCAGCGCCACGCCGGAGTTCGGCACGTCGAAGATGACGTCCACCTTGTCGACGTCGTACCACTGGCGGGCGATCGCCGAGCCCACATCGGGCTTGTTCTGGTGATCGGCCGAGAGGATCTCGACCTTCATGCCCTTTTTCGCGGCGCCGAAATCCTCGACCGCCATGCGCGCGGCGATCACCGAGCCCTGCCCCGCGAGGTCCGCGTAGAGGCTCGACTGGTCGTTCAGCACGCCGATCTTGATCACGCCGTCGGACACCTGGGCGTGAGCCCCGCTGGCAGCGAAAGCCAGCGCTACCGCTGCCGTCATCCTGCGTAAAGCAGACATCGACTTCTCCTTCTGAGTTGAAAGTCAGACTCCGAGATACTCTTGAACTCGCTGCATGTTGGCCTCGAGCTGGGAATTCAGCACCATGTCGACGACGCGCCCCTGCTCGACGATGTAGTGGCGGTCGGCGACGGTCTGCGCGAAGCGGAAATTCTGCTCGACCAGCAGCAGGGTGAAGCCCGCGCGCTTCAGGCGCTCGATGGTGCGGCCGATCTGCTGCACGATCACCGGGGCCAGCCCCTCGGTCGGCTCGTCGAGCAACAAGAGCCTCGCCCCGGTGCGCAGGATGCGCCCGATCGCGAGCATCTGCTGCTCGCCCCCCGACAGCTTGGTGCCCTGGCTGCGCAGGCGCTCCTTGAGGTTCGGAAACAGCTCGTAGATCTGCGCGAGCGGCATGCCGCCGTCGCTGATCCGCGGCGGCAGCAGCAGGTTTTCCTCGACGTCGAGGCTGGCGAAGATGCCGCGCTCCTCCGGGCAGATGGCGATGCCCAGGCGCGCGATCCTGTTCGAGGAGAGATGAATTATTTCAATATCATGAAAACAGATCGAGCCCTCCCGTCGGCCAACCATGCCCATGATCGCCTTCATGGTGGTCGTCTTGCCGGCGCCGTTGCGGCCCAGAAGCGTCACCACTTCGCCCTCGCGCACCTCGAACTCGATGCCGTGCAGGATGTGCGATTCGCCGTACCAGGCGTTCAAGCCTTTTACGGCCAGCAGCGCGTCAGCCATGGCCGGCTCCCAGGTAGGCCTCGACCACCTGCGGATTCTTCGACACGGTGGCGTAGTCGCCTTCGGCGAGGATCTCGCCGCGCTGCAGCACCGTGATCCGGTCGGAAAGCGTCGACACCACCGAGAGATTGTGCTCGACCATCAGGACCGTGCGGTTGGCCGACGCGCGCTTGACGAGCGCCGTGATGCGCTCGACATCGGTGTGCGTCATGCCGGCGGTCGGCTCGTCGAGCAGCATCATCTCGGGGTCGAGCGCGAGCGTAGTGGCGATCTCGAGCGCGCGCTTGCGGCCGTAAGGCAGCTCGACGGCGACGCTGGCTTCGAACTCGGACAGGCCGACGGCGGCGATCAGCTCGCGCGCGCTGGCATTGAGCTCGCTCAGCACCCGTTCCGAGCGCCAGAAATCGAACGAATGACCGCGCTTTCCCTGCAGCGCGACGCGCACGTTCTCGAGCACCGTGAGGTGCGGGAATACCGCCGAGATCTGGAACGAGCGCACGAGGCCCATGCGGGCGATGCGTGCCGGCGGCGCGCCGGTGATGTCGCGCCCCTTGTAGAAGATGCTGCCGGAGGTCGGCTCCAGGAAGTGCGTCAGCAGGTTGAAGCAAGTGGTCTTGCCGGCGCCATTGGGGCCGATCAAGGCGTGAATGCTGCCGCGCCGCACCTTGAGGCTAACGCCCTTGACGGCGACGAAGCCCTTGAATTCCTTCGTAAGCCCGCGCGTCTCTAGAATGATCTCTTCCGACAAGCAGCCCTCCCCTGCTGCGCCGCCGCATGATACATGGTTCAGTGCTTGGGTGGCGGACGTTTCTCGATGAAGGCTTCCGTGCCCGCGCGACCCTCCTCGTGCGCGAAGCTACCCGAGATCACGCTCGAGGCGAGGTCAAAGGCCTGCGCCACCCCAAGATCCATCTGCTGATAGAAAGCGCGCTTGCCCGCGGCCAGAGTTTGCGGCGGCTTCTCGGAAATTTTTTTCGCGAGCGCCAGGACCTCCGCATCCAGCGCGTCGGACGGCACAACGCGGTTCACCAGGCCCCATTCGAGAGCCTGTTTAGCGTCGATCACGTCCCCGGTGAGAAGCATTTCCATCGCGCGCTTGCGTAGCAGGTTGCGCCCCACCGCGACGCCGGGCGTCGAGCAGAAGAAGCCCCAGGTGACTCCCGGCGTGGTGAACTTTGCCGCCTCGGAGGCTACCGCCAGGTCGCACTGCGCCACCAGCTGGCAGCCGGCGGCGGCGGCGGCGCCGTGCACGCGCGCGATGACCGGCTGCGGTAGCGCGGTAATGGTCTGCATCATGCGGCTGCATTGGACGAACAGCCGCTCGATCTTCGCGCGCTCCTTCAGCGCGCGGATTTCCTTTAGATCGTGGCCGGCGCAGAAGCCTTTTCCGGATCCAGCCAGTACGACCACTCGAATCCCACGATCTTTTGAGATTGCATCGAAAGCAGCCTGCAGCGCCGCCAGCATGTCGCTTGTCAGCAGGTTCATCTGCTGCGGGCGGTTCATGCTCAGCGTGCAGATGGCGTCGCGATCATCGCGCAGCACCAGCGGCTCGCGGGCTTGCGGAACGGCACTCACGTATCGATGGCGCTCGTCGATTTTGCCTTCTCGCGCAGCAGGAACTTCTGGATTTTACCCGTCGAGGTCTTCGGCAGCTCGCCGAACACCACCGCTCGCGGCGCCTTGAACCTGGCCAGGTGGCCGCGGCAGAATTCGATGATCTCCTGCTCGGTCGTTTTTGAACCGGGTTTCAATTCCACAAAGGCGCAGGGAGTCTCACCCCACTTCTCGTCGGGACGGGCGACGACCGCCGCGGCGAGCACCGCCGGGTGGCGGTACAGGATGTCCTCGACCTCGAGCGAGGAGATGTTCTCGCCGCCCGAGATGATGATGTCCTTCGAGCGGTCCTTGATCTTGACGTAGCCGTCCGGCTGCATCACCGCCAGGTCGCCGGAATGGAACCAGCCGCCGGCGAACGCCTCCCGCGTCGCCTGCGGGTTCTTGAGGTAGCCCTTCATCGTGATGTTGCCGCGGAACATGATCTCGCCCATGGTCTCGCCGTCGGCGGGCACCGGCCGCATGGTCTGCGGGTCCATGACGCTCAGCCCTTCCTCGACGTGATAGCGCACGCCCTGGCGTCCGTTCAACCCCACTTGCTCGGCCAGCGGCAGCCGGTCCCATTCCGGGTGCTTCGCGCACACCGTCGCCGGGCCGTAGGTCTCGGTGAGACCGTACACGTGAGTGATGCTGAAGCCCATCTTCTGCATGCCTTCGATCATAGCCGCCGGCGGCGCCGCCGCGGCGACCAGGCCGCTCACCTGCTGGCGGATTCCCTTCTTCATCTCCTCGGGCGCGTTGATGAGCATCTGATGGACCACCGGCGCGCCGCAGTAATGGGTGACGCGATGCTGCTTGATCAACCGGAAGATCATCTGCGCATCGACCCGGCGCAGGCACACGTTGGTGCCCGCGTTGGCCGCCATCGTCCAGGGGAAGCACCAGCCGTTGCAATGGAACATCGGCAGCGTCCACAGGTACACCGAATGCTGCGGCATGCCCCAGACCAGGATGTTGCCGACGCCGTTCAGGTAGGCGCCGCGGTGGTGATACACCACGCCCTTCGGATTGCCGGTGGTGCCCGAGGTGTAGTTGAGCGAGATCGCCTGCCATTCGTCGGCCGGCCAGCGCCATTCCCACGCCGGGTCGCCCTCGGCGAGCAACTCCTCGTAGGTCCTGGCTCCGAGGCGCCTGCCCGGGCCGGCGTACTCGGGGTCCTCGACGTCGATGACCTCGATTTCGCGATTTATTTTCGCGATTGCATTTTCGATCACCTCGGCGAATTCCCGGTCGACCAGAATCAGCTTCGCGTTGCCGTGGTTCAGCATGAAGCCGATGGCGTCGGCATCGAGCCGGGTGTTCAGCGTATTGAGCACGGCGCCGCTCATCGGCACGCCGAAGTGCGCCTCGTACATCGCGGGAATATTGGGCAGCATGGCCGCGACGGTATCTCCGACGCCCAGGCCGCGCTTCGCCAGAGCGTGCGCCAGGCGGCGCGAGCGCTCGTAGGTCTGCCGCCAGGTGCTGCGCTGCGCGCCGTGAATCACGGCGACGCGGTCCGGATAGACGTACGCCGTGCGCTCGAGGAAGGACAGCGGCGTCAGCGGCGCATAGTTGGCCGCATTCTTGTCGAGCTGCTGCTCGTAGGGATGGCTTTTCACGCTGTCTTAAGTATACGGCGCCAGAGGACGCCGCCTTTCGCTTCCTTCTCCATGCCGTCGAGGTACCTCTCGTGCAGCGCGACCTCCTCGGGCAGGGCGCGCACCACGACCAGGCTGGAGACGTCGACCTGCAGCGCGGCGAGCGCCGCCGCCGCCGCGGCCGGGGTCTCGAGCTCCATGACCAGGCTCTCCTGGCCGCGCGTCATCGCCAGGTAGCACTCGGCGAGCAGCCGCGCGTCGAGCAGCGCGCCATGCAGCGTGCGGTTGGAATGATCGACGAAATAGCGCTCGCAAAGCGCGTCCAGGCTGTTCCTCTTGCCCGGATGCAGCTCGCGCGCGAAGGCGAGCGTATCGGTGATCTGCGCCACATGCTCGCCGAGCCGGCCAAGCCCGGCGAGCCCGAGCTCCAGGTCCAGGAACTCGACGTCGAAGTCGGCGTTGTGGATGATCAGCTCGGCGCCGTGAATGAAGTCCAGGAAAGCGCGGGCGATGTCGGCAAAGCGCGGCTTGTCGGCGAGGAACTCGCGCGTCAGCCCGTGCACCTTGAGCGCGCCCTCCTCGACCTCGCGCTGCGGGTTCAGGTAGACATGGAAATGCCGCTCGCTGATGCTGCGGCTCAAGATCTCCACGCAGCCGAGCTCGATGACCCGGTCGCCGAGCCTGGGGTTCAACCCGGTGGTCTCCGTGTCGAGCACGATCTGCCTGGCGCTCATTGCGGTATCCCGCGGTTCGCCAGCTGGTCTGCGCGCTCGTTCTCCGGGTGCCCGGCATGCCCCTTCACCCAGTGCCATTGCACATCGTGCACGGCCGCCAGCTCGTCCAGGCGCCGCCACAGGTCGACATTCTTCACCGGCTTCCTGTCGGCGGTGCGCCAGCCGCGGCGCTTCCACTCATGCACCCATTCCGAGATCCCCTTCGTCACATACAGGGAATCGGTATAGAGCTGCACGCGGCTGGGGCGCTTGAGCGCCTCGAGGGCGCGGATCGCCGCGGTGAGCTCCATGCGGTTGTTCGTGGTGTCGGCCTCGCCGCCATAGAGCTCGCGCTCGGCGCCCCTGGCGCGCAGCAGCACGCCCCAGCCGCCCGGGCCCGGATTGCCGCGGCATGCCCCGTCGCTGAAGATCTCCACCACCTCTCTATCCATGATTCTTGTGAGAGCGCTGCGTCATGGGCGCGAGCGCCCGCCGCCGCGCGCGTTCGCGGCGCCAGGCCGGGGTGACGACGCGCATGCCGTGCACCCGCTTCACCGCGCGCACCACATAGACGGCGCCAGCGAACCACAGCCAGCGCGGGCCCATCTTCTCCATGAAGCCGAATCGCCGCAGCCACTGCGGATTGGAGAACGGCGGCGCATAGCAGCCGAACTTGCCGCCGTTCAGCTCGAGGCCGAGGAGCTTGAGCCATTCCTTGAGGCGCACCAGCCCGATGAATCTGCCGTCCCACGGCGCCCCCGCCTTGCGGGAGAAGACCTGCCGCAGGCGCCAGAGCGAAGCGCTATTGAAGCCGGAGATCACGACCTGGCCCTCGGGCATCAGCACCCGCTCGACCTCGCGCAGCACATCGTGCGGGTTATGGTGAAACTCCAGCACGTGCGGCAGCGCGACCAGGTCGACGCTCTGCGACGCAAGCGGCAGCTGCAGCGGGTCCGCCGCCAGCGCGGCACCGGGCTCGAGCGCCAGCGAAAAGCGGTAGGGAATGCGGTTTTGCCGCAGGAAATCGATTTCGGGCAGGCCGACCTGCAGCGCCCTGAAGCCGAACACGTCGTCTACGGCGCTGTCAAACTGTGTGAGCTCCCAGTCGAGCACATAAGTCCCCTGGGGTGTGGAAAACCACCAGGAAAGCGAAGAGCGGCCGCCGTTATACTTCTGCGCCCCGTTTTGCACGAAGGAATGCTGCACCATGCTCAGGATCGTTCCTGTCAAAGCGTTCAAAGACAACTATGTCTGGACGCTGCGCAACGCGACGCACGCCGCGGTGGTCGACCCCGGCGAAGCGCGGCCGGTGCTCGACTATCTCGAGAGCGAGCGGCTCGAGCTCGCCGCGATTCTCGCCACGCACCACCATCCGGACCACGTCGGCGGCATCGCCGAGCTGGTCGCGACGCGCCCCGTTCCCGTCTATGGCCCGCGCAAGGAGCCGATCCCCACGCTGACGCGGCCGGTGTCCGAAGGCGACAGCGTTCGCATCCCCGAGCTCGGCGTCGATTTCTCGGTGATCGACATCCCCGGGCATACGCGCGCGCACATCGCCTATTATGGGGCAGGGTCGCTGTTCTGTGGCGACACGCTGTTCGCGTGCGGCTGCGGGCGCCTCTTCGAAGGCACCGCCGAGCAGATGTATGCGTCGCTGCAGAAGCTGCGCGCGCTGCCCGACGACACCAAAGTGTATTGCGGGCACGAGTACACGCTCGCCAACATCGGCTTCGCCAAAACCGTCGAGCCGGACAACGCCGCGCTCAAGCGGCGCGAGGAACGCGACCGGCGCCTGCGCGCGGCGGGCAAGCCGACGCTGCCGAGCACGCTGGCTGAGGAAAAGGCGACCAATCCCTTCCTGCGCTGCCTCGAGCCCGCGGTGGTCGAGTCGGCCAACAAGTACCTCGGAGCACGCATAGCCGATCCTGTGAGAGTATTCGCCGCAATACGGGACTGGAAGAACCGCTTTTGAAGAACAAACAGGTCCTTGCCGGGGGGTTGATCGCGCTGCTGCAGGCCTGCGCGTCTCAGCCCGTGCCGCCCGAGCTGCCGGGCGAGCAGGCAGCCGCCGCGGAGACGGCCTCCCCGGCGCCGCCGGCGCCGCCTGCACCGCTGCCCGTCAGCCCGCAGCCCTTGCTGCCGCCGGCCGCTCTGCCCGATGCGTCGCGCCTGGCGCCCTTCGAGGGCGAGCAGCGGACCATCCAGGAGCCGCTGCGCGGCTTGAGGAAGATCGACCGCACCGAGCGTCCGGCGGACCTCTGGCAGCGCATTCGCCAGGGCTTCGCGATCCCCGACCTCGACAGCGCCCTGGTGGAGAAGCACACCGCGTACTTCGCCGCGCGCCCCGAATACCTGCAGCGCGTCTTCGACCGCAGCCGGCTGTACCTCTATCACATCGTCGAGGAGATCGAAAAGCGCGGGCTGCCGACCGAGCTGGCGCTGCTGCCGATGGTCGAGAGCGCGTTCAACCCGATGGCCTACTCGCGCGCTCATGCCTCGGGCCTGTGGCAGTTCATCCCGGGCACCGGCAGGCGCTTCGAGCTGAAGCAGAACTGGTGGTACGACGGGCGCCGCGACATCGTCGACTCGACCACCGCGGCGCTCGACTACCTCACCAAGCTCTACGAGCTGCACGGCGACTGGCAGCTCGCGCTCGCCTCCTATAACTGGGGCGAGAACGGGGTGGCGCGAGCGATCGCCAAGAACCGCGCCGCGCGCAAGCCGACGGACTACGCGAACCTGAAGATGCCGGCGGAAACTCGCATGTACATCCCCAAGCTGCAGGCGTTGAAGAACATCATTTCCAACCCGGCGCTGTTCGGCATCGTCCTCGATCCGATCCCCAATGCGCCCTATTTCGCCGCCTATACGGAGCTGCGGGACATCGACGTGCAGCTCGCCGCCAGCCTCGCCGAGATGCCGGTCGAGGAATTCATCGCCCTCAATCCCGGTTTCAGCCGGCCGCTGATCCGCGCCGCGATGACGCCGCGCATCGTGCTTCCCGCCGACAAGGTCGACGTGTTCCACGCCAACCTCACCAAGCACGACGAAAAGGCGCTGGTGTCGTGGCAGTCGTATCAGCCGAAGCGCGGCGAGACGCTCGAGTCGATCGCGAAGAAATTCGGCCTGACGCTGGGGCAGCTGAAGGAGGTCAACGGCATCGCGCCGCGCAGGCGCGAAGTACCAGGCCTGCTGGTCGTGCCGGTCGACATCGCCGCGGCGAGCGGCATGCGCAGGCTGCCGATCATGTATGCGCCGCCGATCCCGATCGTGATGCGGCGCATCTTCCACACCGTCAGGCCCGGCGAGACCTTCGACTCGATCGCCGAGCGCTACGGCGTCATCGTCGAGGACATCAAGCGCTGGAACCGCATCAGCCGGCTCGCCAGCGGGCAGCGCATTGCCCTCGAGGTGCGCGCGCCGGCGAAGAAGGGCAAGCCGCGCTCCAAGGCGAAAGGCAGGCCCTACCGGAAGGCCGCCTAGTCTGACTCGGCATGGCCGAGGACCTCATCGAGCGGCCCGCTCTCGACGATGCGGCTGTCTTTCATCACCATGACGCGATGCGCCATGGCGCGCACCACGTCGATATCGTGCGTGACGAGGATGTAGCTCAGCCCGTACTTCTTCTGCAGCCCGGCGAGAAGCTCGAGGACCTGCTTCTGGATCGTGACGTCGAGCGCGCTGGTCGGCTCGTCCAGCACCACCACCTTCGGCTTCACGATCAGCGCGCGCGCGATGGCGATGCGCTGGCGCTGGCCGCCGGAGAACTCGTGCGGGTAGCGCTGCAACAGCGGCTCGGCCTGGCCGTTTTCCGTGAGCTTCACGTCGAGCAGCGCCTGCAGGATGCGCGCGCGCCGCTGTGCGGCGTCGAGTTGCGGCTCGTGGATCTCGAGCCCCTCGCCGATGATCGCCTCGATGGTGAGGCGCGGCGACAGCGACGACAGCGGATCCTGGAACACCACCTGGATTTCGCGGCGCAACCGGCGTTTTTCCGCGGGGTCGGCCCATTGTTTTCCATTGATCTTGATGTCCCCTTGCGCCGCGATGAGGCCGAGGACGGCCAGCGCGAGGCTGGTCTTCCCCGAGCCGGACTCGCCGATGATCCCCAGCGTTTCGCCGGGCGCGAGATCGAAGTTCACGCCCTCGACCGCTGTGAAGCGGCCGCTCCTTAACCAGCCGCGGATGCCCGGCAGGCGAGTCGCATACTCCACTCCCAGCTCGCGCGCCTCGACGATGCACCCGACGCCGGGCGGGCCGACGTCGCGCTCGGGGCGGCTGTCGACGAGCTTCCGCGTGTAGGGGTGCCCCGGGCGCTGGATCACCTGCGCGGTCGGCCCCTGCTCGACCATCACTCCCTTTTCCATCACCGCCACGCGGTCGGCGTAGCGGCGCACCAGGTTGAGATCGTGGGTGATGAGGAGCAGCGCCATCCCTGCCTCGGCCCGCAGGCGTTCCAGCAGCTCCAGGACCTGCAGCCGGATCGCGGCGTCGAGCGCCGTGGTCGGCTCATCCGCGATGAGGAGCTTGGGGTTGCAGGCGAGCGCCATGGCGATCATCGCGCGCTGGCGCTGCCCGCCGGAGAGCTGATGCGGATAGCTGTGCGCCCGGCGCTCCGCGTCGTCGATGCCGACGCGGCGCATGGCGGCGATCGCTTCTGCCCACGCCTGCGCTCCGCGTAGACCGGTGTGCAAAACGAGGGATTCGACGATCTGGTCGCCCACGCTGTAGATCGGGTTCAGCGCGGTCATCGGCTCCTGGAAGATCACGGCGATGTCGCGCCCGCGCAGGTCGCGCAACTCCGGGTCCGACATCGCGAGCACTTCCTTCCCCTCGAAGAGAATCTGGCCGCTGAGCCGCGCGTCCTCGATCAATCTCAGCGTAGACAGCGCAGTCACTGTCTTCCCGGACGCGGATTCACCCACCAAGGCCAGCTTCTCGCCGGCGTCGAGCGAGAACGAAACGCTGTCCACCACCCGGCGGCGGCCGAAATCGACGCTGAGGCTGCGCACTTCGAGCAGGCTCATCGCTGCTCGCCCTCCAGCAGCTTGCGCGGATCGAGCGCGTCGCGCAACGCGTCGCCGATGAGGATGAGCAGAAGCAGCATCACCACGAGCACTGCAAAGGTCGAAACCGAGATCCACCACGCGTACAGGTTGTCCTTGCCCTGGCTGAGCAGCTCTCCCAGGCTCGGCGTGCCCAGAGGCATGCCCAGGTTCAGGAAATCGAGGCTGGTCAGGGCACCGATCGCGCCGGCCATCTCGAAGGGCACCAGAGTGACGACGGGCGTGATGCTGTTCGGCAGAATGTGCCGCCACATGATGATCCGGTTGCTCTGGCCCAGGGCGCGCGCAGCGCGCACGTAGTCGAGGGTGCGGTTCTTGAGAAATTCCGCGCGCACGTACGCCGCCATGCCGAGCCAGCCGAAGATTGAAATCAGGACGACGAGCAGCCAGAAGCTGGGCGAAAAGAGCGAGGCGAAGATGATCAGCATGTAGAGCACCGGCAGCGCGCCCCAAATCTCCTTGACGCGCTCCATGCCGATGTCGGTCCAGCCGGCGAAATAGCCCTGCAGCGCCCCGTACAGCACGCCAAAGGCGGTGGCGAGCGCCGCGACAATCAGCGCAAAGACAACCGAGAGGCGAAAGCCATAGAGCAGCCGCGCGAGCAGATCGCGGCCCCGGTCGTCGGTGCCGAGCCAGTTCTCGCGATTGGGCGGCGACGGATCGGGATTCTGCGCGAAGTAGTTGATCGTGCTGTGGTGATAGCGGTTGAGCGGATAAAGCGCGAAATTCCCGGGCCGCGCCAGGTTTTCGCGAACGCGCGGATCGAGATAATCGGTCGGCGTCGGGAAATCCCCGCCGAACGTCGTCTCCGGCAAAGTCTCGACCACCGGAAAGTACCAATGGCCGTTGTAGCGGGCGACCAGCGGCTTATCGTTGGACACCAGCTCGGCAACCAGGCTCATGCCGAAAAGCACCGCGAACAGGAGCAGGCTCGCATAGCCCAGGCGGTTGCTGCGAAAGCGGCGCCACGCGCGCCGACCTGGGCTGTCTGGCGAGTGCATCCTCAGTCGAAGTACTTCACGCGCGGGTCGACCCACACATAGCTCAGGTCGCGTATCAGGTGGGTAAACAGGCCGATGATGGTGAAGACGAAAAGACTGCCGAACACCACCGGGTAATCGCGGCGGATCACCGATTCATAGGACAGCAGCCCGAGCCCGTCCAGGGAGAACAGCGTCTCGATCAGCAGGGACCCGGTGAAGAACGCCGCCACGAACGCCGCCGGGAACCCGGTCATGATCGGAATCAGGGCGTTGCGGAACACATGCCTCCAGAGCACCTTGCGCTCCTCCACGCCCTTGGCCCGGGCGGTCATCACGTATTGCTTGCGGATCTCCTCCAGCACGGAGTTCTTGGTCAGCGTGGTGATGACGGCAAATCCGCCCACCGTCATCGCCGTGACCGGCAGCGCGATGTGCCAGAAGTAATCGATGAGCTTGCCGAAGAGGCTTAGATCATTCCAGTTCTGCGAAGTAAGGCCGCGCAGCGGGAACCACTGCACGAACGTTCCGCCCCCAAGGAACACGAGCAGCACCACGCCGAGGACGAAGCCCGGGATGGCATAGCCGAGCAGCACGATGAACGTGGTGGCGGTATCGAACGCCGTGCCCGCCCTCACCGCTTTTGCGATGCCGAGCGGGAGCGAAATCAGGTAGGTGAGAAGAAACGTCCATAGTCCCAGGCTGATGGACACCGGGAGCTTCTCCGCGATGAGCCGGGACACGCTCTTGTTGTGGAAGAAGCTGGTCCCCAGGTCGAAGCGGGCGAACTGCCCGATCATCTGGATGAAGCGCTCGTGCGCCGGCTTGTCGAACCCGTAAAGCTTCTTGATCTCCTCGATCTGCGCTGCGTCCACGCCCTGGCGACCGCGATAGCCGCCGAGCCCCGGACCGCGCGCTGTTCCGCCACCGCCTTCCATGCCGCCTTCGCGGCCTTCCAGCTGATAGACAAGCTGCTCGACCGGCCCGCCGGGGACAAACTGGATGACGACGAAAGTGATGAGGAGGATTCCGAACAGCGTCGGGATCATCAGCAGCAGCCGCTTCAGGATGTATGACCACATTCAGCGTTTCCTCCACCAGGTGGAGACGACCCAGTCGTCGCCGGTGAAATAGAGCGGCTTCACCTCGGGCTGCTCGAACTTGCCCGCGCGGTATGCGACGCGGTGAGTGCTCGAATACCACTGCGGGATGACGTAGTGGCCGTGGCGCAGGACTCGGTCAAGCGCTCGCAGCCTGGCGACGAGCTGCGGCCGCGTGGCGGCGGACATCGCCAGGTTCACTATGGCGTCTACCGCTGGGTCACGCACGCCGATCCAGTTGCTCGAGCCTTCGGTGTCGGCCGATTGCGAGCCGAAGAAGTCGAGCAGGTCGGCGCCCGGCGCCTCGTTGCCGGGAACGCGCAGCGTGAACAGATCGAAGTCGAAGGCGTTGAGCCGCTTCCGGTACAGGGCGAAGTCTGCGCGGCGATAGTCGAGCCGGATGCCGAGCTTCGCGAGCGCCTGGATGTAGGGCGTCATGACGCGCTCACCGCCGCCGCTATCCATGTATTCCAGGGTGAACGCCTCTCCCTTCGCATTGCGCAGCGCGGCGTCGCGGTAGGTCCATCCCGCGGCAGCAAGAAGATCGCGCGCCTTCTGCAGGTTGCCGCGCAAGCTGCTGGGCGGGTCAGTGGAAGGCGGCTGCGGCACTTCCTGGCTAAAGATCTTTTCCGATAACTTGTTTCTTAAATGTTCGAGAACCTTCAGCTCGTCCGGGCCCGGCAGCCCCTTGGCCTCGAAGTCGCTGTTGTTGAAATAGCCGCGGCAGCGGATGTACGAGTTGTACATCAGCCGGCGGCTCATCCATTCGAAGTCGAAGG
Organism: Burkholderiales bacterium; assembly: GCA_035476235.1. GTDB lineage: Bacteria > Pseudomonadota > Gammaproteobacteria > Burkholderiales > SG8-39 > SCGC-AG-212-J23. The sequence continues at coordinate 11,581 of DATILQ010000123.1, read as the reverse complement.
CGAGCGCAAGCGCCTCGCGCACGCGCGCATCCTTGAACTTTTCGCGGCGCGTGTTGATGAGGAAGGCCTGAAAATCGCCGGCGTTGCTGAATGGCAGCTCGGCCTTGACGAGCTCGCCCGAGTCGAATTTCTTGCCCGTGTAGATGCGCGCCCATTCCCGCGCCGAGAACACCCGCAGGAAGTCGAACTCGCCCGCCTTGAAGGCTTCGGTCTGCGCCACGTTGTCGCGATAGATCTTGTAGGTGACGCGGTCGAAGTTGAACATGCCGCGGCGCACGCCCAACTCTCGCCCCCAGTAGTTCGGATCGCGCTCGTAGGTGACATCGCGGCCGAAGTTCACGCGGCCGACCCGGTAGGGACCGCTGGCGATGGGAATGTCCATCACGACCTTGTCGAAGGCTTTGCCGGCACCCCAGTCCCGGCTGAACACGGCGAGCCCCCCTACGAGAAGCGGCAGCTCCGCGCTTGCCCTCGCAAATTCGAAGCGCACGGTGCGCGGTCCGAGCACGACGGCGCGCTTCACATCGCCGTACACCACCCGGTATTGCGGGTTGGCCTCTTTGGTCATCAGGATGTCGAAGCTGTGCTTGACGTCGGCCGCCATGACGGGCTTGCCGTCGCGGAAGCGCGCTTTCGGGTTGAGCCGGAAAGTGACCGAGAGCCGGTCTGCGGCGACTTCGATGTCTTCGGCCAGCAGCCCGTAGGCCGTAGTCGGCTCATCCATCGTCGTGGCGAGCAGCGTCTCAAAAACGAGGCTACCGAGCCCCGGCGGCGGCGTGCCCTTCAGCGTGAAGGGGTTGTATTTGTCGAAATTGGTAATGCGCAACCCGGCGACCAGATCGATGTCGCCCCCCTTCGGCGCGTTCGGGTTCACCCAGTCGAAATGCGCAAACCCGGCCGGGTACTTGATATCGCCGAACTGGGCATAGGCATGAGCCGCCCACGCCGGGGATGACCCCAGAACGAGAAAAAAGAAAACCCAGAGTCTCACTGCGCGCGCCTGGGCATGGACGACAGCAGCAGCCGCGTATAGGGATGCTTCGGGCTCGAGTAGATCTCGTCCGGGCCGGCGATCTCGACGATCTCGCCGTCCTTCATCACCATGACCTGGTCGGCCATGTAGCGGACCACCGCCAGGTCGTGCGAGATGAACACGTAGCTCATCGCGTATTCGTCCTGCAAATCCTGCAGGAGGTTCAACAGCTGGGCCTGGACCGAGACGTCGAGCGCCGAGACCGACTCGTCGCAGATCAGGACCTCCGGCCTCAGGGTGAGCGCGCGGGCGATCGCGATCCTCTGGCGCTGGCCGCCGGAGAACTCGTGGGGGTACCTGGCGAACGAGTCGGCGGCGAGACCCACCTTGTCGAGCAGCTCCAGGCCGAGCGCGCGCCGCTCGGCTGCGCCGCTGCCGACGCCATGGATCTGCATCGGCTCCGTCAGGATCTGGCCCACGGTGAAGCGCGGATTGAGCGAGGCGTACGGATTCTGGAACACGATCTGGATGCGCCGCTTGTAGGAGTACGCCGCCTTCGGCGGCAGCGGCAGCAGGTCCCTGCCCTCGAACAGCACTTCGCCGCCGGAGGCCTTGTGCAGCCGCATGAGCAGCAGGCCGACCGTGGTCTTGCCGGAACCGGATTCGCCGACCACCCCGAGCGTCTTGCCCTTGGCCACCTTGAACGAAGCGCCCTTCACGGCCCTCAGCTCGCGCTTTCCAAAGAGCCCGTCGCGGAAATAGAAGCTCTTCGCGAGCCGGCGCGCCTCGAGAATGATCGGCTCGTCGCCGCGCAGGCCGCGCCGGCGCTCGCCGGGTTTTGGCCCTGTTCCTCCCATGAAGTCATCGATGACCGGCAGGCGCTGCGGCCGGCGATCGAGAGGTGGGCGGCAGGCAAGCAGCGCCCGAGTATAGGGGTCCTGGGGGGCTGAGAAGATCTGTTCGACCGGCCCCTGCTCGCGGATCTCGCCGTGGCGCATCACCACCACCTGGTCGGCGATCTCGCCCACCAGCGACAGGTCGTGCGTAATGAACAGCACCGACATCCGGCGCCGCGCCTGCAGGCCGGCGATCAGCTCCAGGATCTGCCTCTGCACAGTGACGTCCAGGGCGGTGGTCGGCTCGTCGGCGATGAGCAGCTTCGGCTCGCAGGCAATCGCCATGGCGATCATCACCCGCTGCTGCTCGCCTCCGGAGAGCTGGAACGGGTAGGCGCCGAGCTTGGCCTGCGGCTCGGCGAGGCCGACCTCGCCGAGCAGCTGGAGCGCGCGCGGCCGCGCCTGCGACGCGGGCAGGGCGCGGTGCTGCTTCAGCGCCTCGGCGATCTGGAACCCGACCGTGAACACCGGGTTGAGCGAGCTCATCGGCTCCTGGAAGATCATCGAGATCTCGGCGCCGCGCAGCGCCCGCAGCTCGCGGCCCGGGAGCCCGAGCAGATTGCGCCCGAGGTAATCGATGCGGCTCGCAGGGTGCACGCGTGCGTTCTCGCGCGGCAGCAGGCCCATGATGGCGAGCGCCGTGACCGACTTGCCGCTGCCGGATTCGCCCACCAGCGCGACGGTGCTGCGCTCGGCGATGTCGAAGCCGATGCCCTTTACGGCGCGCAGCGTCGTCGCTTCGTCGATGCGGAAGTCGACCGCCAGGTCGCGTACGCCGAGCAGGCTCATTTCAGCCTCGGATCGAGCGCGTCGCGCAGCGCGTCGGTGAGCAGGCTGAAGGCGGTCACCAGCACCGCCATGGCGAAGGTCGCCGCCGCGATCTGCCACCATTTGCCGAGGATCAGCTCGCTTTGCGCCTCGGCGAGCATGCTGCCCCAGGACACGGTGTCGACGCCGACGCCGAAGCCGAGGAAGGTCAGGATCACCTCCGACTTGATGAACAGCACCACGTGCAGCGACAGCTGGACCAGCACCACGTGGCTCACGTTGGGCAGGATGTGGACGAACATGCGGCGCGCGCCGGATGCGCCGATCGCGTCCGCCGCGAGCACGTACTCGCGCACCTTGTGCTTCATGTACTCGGCGCGGATCAGCCGGAAAATTCCCGTCCAGCCGGTGAGCCCGAGGATCAGGATCACCGTGAAGACGCCTTTCTGGTTGACCACCGCCGCGACGGCGAGCACGAGCAGCAGGTACGGGATCGACGTGAACACGCTGTAGAGCCAGTTGAAGAAATCGTCGATCCATCCGCCCTGATAGCCGGCGAGCGCGCCGAACAGGGTGCCGAGGAAAGCGGCGAGCGAGGCGGCTACCAGGCCCACGAACAGCGAAGTCTCGGTGCCTTTCACCGCCTTCCTCAGGACGTCGCGGCCCCATTTGTCGGCGCCGAAGGCAAGGGTGGCAGCGCGCGCCTCGGTCGCCGATGTGCCGGCCAGCTCCTTCGCGATCTCGGCGAGGTCGTCGGCGAGCGGATCGGGGATGCCGTAGTCTTCGGACGCAGCCGGCGAGAGCGCGCCGGCCGAGGACTTCTCACTGGAAAGTGCCTCTGGCCCAAGAAAAGTCGGCGGCGCATAACTCACCCCTGCTTCCTCCGACCAGTCGCGCACGATCCACCCGGCCGCGGAGGCGACCATGACCGCTCCATAGACGAGGACCACCACCAGGCAGGCGAGGCCCAGGCGGTCGCGCCCGAACCGGCGCCAGGCCAGCAGCCAGACGCCCGGCGACTTGCTCACTTGAGCTGCACGCGCGGGTCGATCGCCTTGTACAGCAGATCGGCGGCGAGGTTGACGACCATCGTGGCGACGGCGACGTAGATGGTGACCGCCTTGATCACCGGGAAGTCGCTGCGCTCGACGGCGAGGATCACCTCGCGCCCGATGCCGGGAATGCCGAAGAAGCGCTCGATGAGGAAGGCGCCGGCGAGCAGCCCCGGCAGCTGGAGCAGAATATTGGTGACGATCGGAATCGCCGCGTTGCGCAGCACGTGCACCCACATCACGCGGCCCTCGCTCAGGCCCTTGGCTCGAGCGGTGCGCACGTAGTCCTGGTTGATCTCGTCGAGAAAGAAGCTGCGATACAGGCGGATGTCCGGGGCCAGCGAAACCGCGACGCCGACGATGATCGCGAGCACGCTGTAGCGCAGCAGGTTCTCGGCGAAGGTGATGCCCCAGCCCTGCACCGGGAACCAGCCGAGCTGGTAGGCGAGCACATACTGGAACACCAGGATGTACACCAGGATGCTGATCGACTGCCCGACGGTGCAGCCGATCATGATCGCGCGGTCGGTGAGCGAGCCGCGCAGGTAGGCGACCAGCATCGCCGCCGCCATCGCGAGCAGCGTGCTGATCGCGAGCAGCGGCACCAGCACCGTCAGCGAGGGCCCGAGCCGCGTGGCGAAGATCTCCGACACGCGCTCGTTGGTCGACCAGCTCGCCCCGAAATCGCCGCTCGCGACCTGCTTGATGAAGATCCACAGCTGGACCGCATAGGGCTGGTCGATGCCGAGCTGGCGGCGGATGTTCTCGATCTGCGCCGGGTTGGAGATCTTGCCCGCCAGCAGGTAGGCCGGGTCGCCGCCGACGAAGTTGAACAGGAAAAACACCAGCAGCACTACGCCGAGCAGCGTCGGCACGAACTGCCACAGGCGGCGCACTACGTACGCGAGCAAGGCTTCAGTCCCCGGCTCTCGGCGCGAGATCGAGATACAGCCACTCGGCGTGCAGCACCGGGTGCTTGGTGAAGCCCACCACCCACGGCTGCTGCAGCGCGTTGCGGATGCGGCTGTCGGCCAACAGCCACACCGTATCCACTTCCATTCGCCGCGTCATTTCGTGGTACAGGCGGTCGCGCTCCGGGCCGTCGGCGAGCCGCCGCGACTTCTCGTAGCGCCGGTCGAATTCCGTCGAGCGGTAGCAGGCGTTGTTACTTTCGTTGATGTTCGGACCGTACAGGAGCTGCATGAAGTTGTCGCCGTCGGGATAGTCGGCGATCCAGGCCGCCATGCGCGTCATGAGGCGGCACTGCTTCTCGAGCTTGAGCAGCTCCGGGAAGCGCTCCTTCTGGATCTCGAGCCGCACGCCGATCGAATCGAGCGAGCGCTTGAGCAGCTCGTCGAACTGCCGGTCGCGCTCGGTCGGCGACGAGGCGTTGCGCACGACGAGCGGCGCGCCGTCCGGCTGCCTGCGGTAACCGTCCGGGCCCTTGCGATAGCCGAACTTCTCGAGCAGCGCGTTCGCGGCGCGCGGATCGTAGGGAATGAGGCTGCGGTAGCCCGGATCGTGGCCGGCGACCCCCGGCGGCACCGGGTACTGGGCGCGCACCGCCTGGCCCTTGCGGATGATGCGGATCTGGTCGTCGACCTTGTAGGACATCGCGATCGCGCGCCGCAGCGCGATTCTCTCCTTGCTGAAGCCCCCGACCGGGTTGGGCGAGTCGCCGATGCGCTCCTGCATGTTGAAGTACAGGTAGGTGATCTCGGGATCGATGGTGCGGTCGAGCTGGATGCCGCGGCGCACGAACTCGGGCTTGAGCTTGCCGTCGTCGGTCATGAAGGTCGGCGCCACGTCCCACAGCTGGTATTCGATGTCGGTTTCGCCGCGCTCGAACGCGAGCCAGCGGCTCTGCGTCTCCTCCATGATGCTGACCTCCACCCCGTCGAGCTGCGGCAGCCTCTTGCCCTGCATCTGCGAGGCGATCTCGCGCTGCCGCTGATCGTCTCCCGGCGCGAAGTCCCAGACCTTGCCGCGGTAGCCGGGATTGGCGGCGAGTACGATCTTCGACGAGCGCGTGTAGCGCTTCAGCAGGAACGGCCCGCTGCCCACCGGATGCGAGGGCGATTCGTCGCCATACGCTTCGATCGCCTCGCGCGCGACCGCGCCGCTGAGGGGAAACGCGAGCACGTACGAGAAGTTGAGGTCCGGCTGCTTCAGCCGGATGACGAGCGTATAGCGGTCGGGCGTCTGCAGTCCCGCCACCGGCGCGTCATAGTCGAAGCTCCCGCTCGCCTTCGCCTGCTCGGCGAGCTCGTCGAGGCCGACGATCTTCCCGGTGAAGAGAAACGCGTAGGGCGAGCGGTGCGTGGGATCGTAAAAGCGCTTGAACGAGTACGCGTAATCGAGCGCCGTCAGCTCGCGCTTCCTGCCCTTGAACGCCGCATCGTCGGCGAAATAGATGCCCGGCCTGATCCTGAAGACGTAGGTGCGGCCGTCGGGCGAGATCTCGGGCAGGGATTCGGCGGCGTTGGCGACCAGCTTCGCGGGCCGCGCCAGGTAATCGTAGGTGAGCAGCGGGTCGAAGATGGCTTCGATGATGATTCCGGAGTAATAGTCGTGCACTCTCACGGGATCGAATCCGGTCTCCGCGGCCTGGAAGGTGACCCGCAGGATCTTCTCGCCGTTGGCCGCGTGCGCCGCCGCGCAGAAAAGGAAAATGAAGAGAAGGCGGGCCTTCATCGGGCGGAAAGTATAATCGGTTGATGGGCCTGCTCTCCGGACGCAAGATCCTCGTCACCGGCCTGCTGTCGAACCGCTCGATCGCCTACGGCATCGCGAAAGCGGCGCGGCGCGAAGGCGCCGAGCTTGCCCTGACCTACCAGAACGAGCGCTTCAAGGACCGCGTCACCGAGATGGCGCGCGAATTCGGCTCCGAGATCGCGCTGCCGTGCGAGGTAACGAGCGACGCTGAAATAGGCGGCTTGTTTCAGCAGTTGAAAAAATACTGGGATGGCCTGGACGGCCTGGTGCACGCCATCGCCTTCGCGCCGCGCGAAGCGATCGCCGGCGACTTCCTGGAGGGCATCACGCGCGAGGCGTTCGCGCAGGCGCACGACATTTCGGCATACAGCTTCGCGGCGCTCGCCAAGGGCGCGCTGCCCATGATGCGCGGGCGAAGGGCGTCGCTCCTCACGCTGACCTATCTCGGCGCGGAACGCGTCGTCCCGAACTACAACACCATGGGTCTCGCCAAGGCGAGCCTCGAGGCTTCGGTGCGCTACCTGGCCGCGAGCCTCGGCCCGCAGGGCATCCGCGTCAACGGCATCTCCGCCGGGCCGATCAAGACGCTCGCCGCGGCGGGCATCGGCGGCTTCGGCAAGATCCTCAAGTTCGTCGAGGAGCATTCTCCGCTGCGCCGCAACGTGACCACCGAGGACGTCGGCAACGCCGCCGCGTTCCTGCTGTCCGACCTGGCTGGCGCGATTACCGGCGAAATCCTCCACGTCGACGCCGGGTTCAGCCACGTGGTGGCCGGGATCGGCGGCGGCGCTACTTCCTCTCCAGATTAGCGTTGCTGACCTCGATGTCGGCGCGAGAGCGCAGGCTCGAGACATAGGCGTCGTACTGGGCCGCCCCGAACATCTGGCTCGCGCGACCGGCGTCCGCGGCCTGCTGCTGCGCCGGCCTCGCCTCGGCCTCGATCACCTTCGAGATGCGCACCAGCAGATAGCCCGCCTCCGGCAGCGGCATGCCGAGGTAAGCCGGCAGCTTGGAGACGTCCGCCGCCACGATCCGCCGCAATACTTCCGCCGGCAGCCCCTGCGCGTCGCGCCGCGACACCGTGCGCGGCGGGCTCCACTTGACGCCGGCATCGCCGCCCTTGCGCAACTGCTCGAGCTTCGCCGCGCCGTCCTTCTCGGCGAGCGCCGCCGCTTCGCGCTGCCGCAGCAGCTCCGCGATCTCGCCCTTCACCTGGTCGAAGCCGCGCTGCGCGGCCGGCTGGTATTCGACGACGCGCGCGGCCACCAGCGTGCTGGGCCCGACCTCGATGGCGTCGGTGTTGCGCTTGTTCTTGATCGAGTCCTGCGAGAACAGGGCCGCCAGCAGCTTCGGATTGTCGAGCGCGCCGAGCTCCTGGCTGGCCGACTTGGCGATCCAGCCGGTGCTCTGCACCGGCAGCTTGAAGCGCTCCGCGGCCGGCTTCAGGCTGTCGGGCTGCTCGTAGACCAGGTTGCTGAAGTTCTCCGCGGCCTCGGCAAATTTCCGCGCGCCCTTCTGCCTCGCCAGCTCGCCGCTCAGCTCCTTGCGCACCTCCTCGAGCGGGCGCGACTTGCCGGACTGGATGCCGGTCAGGCGCACGACGTGGTAGCCGAACTCGCTCTGCACGATCTGCAGGTCGTTCTGCTGGAGCTTGAACACCGCCTCGTCGAAGGGCTTCACCATCATGCCGCGGCCGAACCAGCCGAGGTCCCCGCCCTTCGCCGCCGACCCGGGGTCCTGCGAGTGCTTCTTTGCCAGCTCGGCGAAGCTCCCCGGGGATTGTTTCAGGTCGGCGAGCAGCTTGTCCGCCTCTTCCCTGGACTTCACCAGGATGTGGCTGGCGCGGCGCTGCTCATCGACGCGGTACTGGGCGGCGCGCGCTTCATACGCGCTCTTGAGCTCCGCATCGGTGACCGGCTCCTGCCGGGCAAGCAGCTCCGCCGAGAGCACGACGTACTCGGCGCGCACGCGGTCCGGCGTGCGGAAATCCGCCTGGTTCGCGTCGTAATGGGCTTTCAGCTTCGCCTCGTCGATCTTCGCCTCGGAAAGGAACTGCTGCGTCAGGATGCGCGCATCGGCCACCTCGCGCTTCTGCGACTCGAGGGCCGACAGGCGCTCGGCCACCGCGCGCGGCGCGATCGCCGAGTCTCCGACTGCGCGCGCGAGCTGCTGCAGCGACAGGTCGTAGCGCAGCCGGGACTCGAACTGCGCCGGCGACATCGGCGGGTTCTGCGAGCGCAGCACCAGCTCGTAGCTGGACTTGGAGAACCGGCCGCCATCTTGGAAGGCGGGAATCGAGTGGATCGTGTCGCTCAGCGTCTCGTCGGTCACCATCAGATTGCCCTTGAACGCCGCCGACGCGACCAGGCGCTGAGCGATCAGCGAGTCCAGCAGCGTGCGCCGCGACTCCGGCGTATCGAGCGCGGCGGGGTCGATGGCGCGCCCGAACATCTTGCGGATCTGGTCGTGCTGGCGCTGCAGCTCTTCGGTGAACTCGCGCTGCGAGATCTTCATGCCGTTGACCGACGCCACGGCGTCGCCCGCGCCGCGAAAGCGCGTGTAGGACTCGATGCCCCAGGTGGCGAAGGTGAGCGCGATCAACCCGAGGAAGATCTGGATTACGCGCTTGTATTTGGTGACTAGATCGAACATTGGAAGCTACAAAGCAAGCGGGCGGAGCGGACGGGACCCGAACTTTAGCATCTGAGCGCATCGCCCCTCTTCCCGGCAAACGCGAACTCGCGCCCCGGCAATGCCACGGTTTGTCAGGGTTTTCCCTACTAAGCCCTTGATATGGAAGCAAGCATGACTTTTAAGTAAAAAGAATAGGTTGCAAGACTTTTCTCACGGCAAAGGTGATCTTCTTCCAGTAGAGTTTTCCCTACACGGTTTGAGGCGCCGCATGGGCCCCAAGCCTAAACAGTGGAGGGGAACAAAGATGTCCAAGAAACTAGCAATCGCGATCGCTGCGGCGGTGTGCGTGGCGGGAATTGCCGGGAATGCCAGCGCAGGGTCGTCGACCACCAACTTGAGCGTTCAAGCCACGGTGGCCGCGAACTGCAGCATATCCAGCACCGCGGTCAATTTCGGCGCCTACGACCCGGTCGGCGCGAACGCCAGCACCGACAAGAATGGAACCGGGACACTCACTGTCTCGTGCACGAAGAATTCGGCTGGCGTAACGCTGACTCTCGGGCTCGGCGGCAACGCCAGCGGCAGCACGCGCAGAATGCTGGGCGGGACGAACGGCGATTTCCTGACTTATGAGCTCTACCATCCGATCGCCAACACGCCGGGCGCTGCATGCACTGGGGCGCAAGTCTGGGGCACTGTGGGCGCCGCCATTTTGACGCCGAGCGGCGTGGCCGGCTGGGGCGCAGGCGCGGGGAACGCCAAAACGTTCAACGTCTGCGGCATCATCCCGCAGGCACAGAACGTTTCAGGCACGGCCGCAGGCGAGTCGTACACCGACACCGTCGTTGCAACCGTCAACTTCTAGCATCGGTCGGAAAGTCGCGATCCGGCTTTGAGCGCACACTTGCGCTCATGGCGCGTTGGCTGTTGCCTGATGTTCTGAAAATCGCTGGCGGTCTGGCCTGCGTTGTACTCATGGAGCAGGCAGGTGCGGGCGTCGGTACGTCGACGCTGACGGCGCAGACCTCTGTCAATACAAACTGCGCTATCTCGACCGTCGGCGTGGTCTTCGGCAATTACAACCCCATCGGCACCAACCTCACCAACGACTTGAACGCTTCCGGCTCAATCACCATCGCGTGTGTGAAGGACACTGCGCCGAGCATCGCCTTGGGCCTGGGCAACAACGCTTCCGGCACTACGCGTCGCATGTTCGATGCGAGCGCCGCGGACCATCTTGTCTATGAGCTCTACCAGCCTCCGAACAACGCGTCTGGTACCGCATGCACTTATCCCGGATCGACCGTTTGGCGAACGAGCGGTGCGAATCTTTTCACGGCGACGAGCGCGCCGACCAAGAGCGCGAGGACGTACAACATCTGCGGGACGGTGCCGAAAGCGCAAAACCCCAGCATCGGCAGCAGTTACGCAGACACCGTTGTTGCTACAGTAAATTTTTAGGTTTACTATGCAGGGGATTGAATACACAAACGATTTGAGCGAAAGGTCGCAGATTGATCCCGAGCGAGTGGGGAACTTCCAGAGTACTTCGACAAGCAGCGGGCGCGTTGACAGCGTTGGCTTGCGCGTTCGCCTCCCACACGCATGCCGGCAGCTTCGACGTCAATCCGATTCGGATCGACTTATCCGGATCCGCCCGCAACGCCGCGTTGACGCTCAAGAACACCGGCAGCGAACCGGTGGTCGTGCAAATCGACGTGATGTCCTGGGCGCAGCGGGACGGCAAAGACATCCTGAACCACAGCGACGAAGTCCTCGTCAGCCCGCCGATCGCCACCATCCAGCCCGAGCGCGAACAAATCATAAGAGTGGGCCTGCGGCGTGCGCCCGATACTCAAAAAGAAATCAGCTATCGGCTGTTTCTCCAGGAAGTCCCGCCGCCGCCGGCGCCGGGGTTTCAAGGCCTGCAAGTGGCCTTGCGCATCGGCATCCCGATTTTCGTGCAACCGCGCCAGGGCCCGGCAAAGGCGACGCTCGTGTGGGACGCCCAGCTGCGCGGCGCCGGCGTCATCAATCTCAAGCTGCGCAACGACGGCACCGGGCATATCCAGGTGTCAGACGTGGAGCTTTATCTGCGCGACGAGAAGGAGCCGATTGCGGCGCAGTCCTCGCTTGCTTACGTCCTTCCCGGCCAGTCGCGCGAGTGGGATCTCAAGTTAAGGCATCCGCGTGTCACCAAGAACGATCGCGTGCGCCTCAAGGTCTCGACTGACGCGGGGACGGTGGACATGGACATCAGCCTCGCGCCGTAGCGGTCTCTTGGCCGCTTCCGTGCTCGCCATCGTGGCACGGATGGATTGCGCGATTGCGCAAGAACCGCCTTTGCGGCTCAAGCTGGAGAAGCGGCTTTTCTCCGTTCCCGAAGCCGCGCCCGAGGGCGAGGTTGCCGAGTTGCTGGTACAGGCGGACGTGAATCGGCAAGGCCTTGGTGAAACGGTAGTCGTGCTTCGCGACTCTGACGGCGCGTTGCTCATTGGCGCCGAAGATCTGGAGCGCTGGCGGCTGCGCGCGCCGGAGACTCC
>DATILQ010000122.1:0-2032 GCA_035476235.1 Burkholderiales bacterium | reverse complement strand
TTCGATGCAGTCGTTAGGCGCTAAGGTGGTCGAGTTCGGAAAGGATTTCGACGAAGCCAAGCACGAGGCCAGTCGCATCGCCGCCGCCGAGAACCTGCACTTCGTTCCCTCCTTCCATTGGGATCTCGTCGCCGGCGTGGCGAGCTACGCGCTGGAGCTGTTCCGCGCGGTTGAGAAACTCGATGCGGTATATGTGGGGGTCGGCATGGGCTCCGGAATCTGCGCTCTCATCACTGTGAGGGACTTGCTCGGATTGAAGACCGAGATCATCGGAGTCAGCGCCGTGAACGCGCCGGCCACGGCGCTCTCGTTCGAGGCCGGCAAACCTGTGACCACGCCGACAGCCCGCACGTTTGCAGATGGTATTGCCACTCGCGAGCCCGTCGCTGAAGTCGTGGAGACGATCCGTTGCGGCGCGGCGCGCTTCGTCAAGGTGAGCGAAGACGAGATGGCTGAAGCCGTGCGTGTCTACTATGACGACACGCACCAGGTGGCGGAAGGCGCGGGTGCGGCGCCACTTGCGGCGCTATTGCAAGAGCATGGCCGCATGGCCCACAAGAACGTGGGCGTGATTCTGAGCGGCGGCAACATAGAACGCGCGCGACTCTCGGAGGTGCTGGCAGGTCGCACGCCAGCGCTGGGTTAGTCCGGTCAGCCTCTGCTCTAGGCGCCCATCGAGGGAAGCATCGACCAGCGCACGCACGACGCCTCACTGGTCCGCATTTTGGTGGTGGCCAGGGGCGGAATCGAACCACCGACACGTGGATTTTCAGTCGGCAGCCGGGGGTTCTAGAGGTTTTTCAATCAACCACTTGCAGCGCTTGCCAACCCCGACCCCAGGCCCACCAAGGCACAATTACGGCACACCAAGTCTGAGCTCGACACATTCGTGGCACGTTACTAAACGCAACAATATGACTCCCGATATGACGCCAACGGGAGCGCGAAACGGCCCTGAACGGAACTAGAAGGGGACCTTGTCGATCCTCTCTCGCCCGCTTCCATTCGCCACCGATCATCCGGGCCGCCTACCGCCGGCGACGACGATGGGTTCGCCCAGCGCTCGCCGATATTCCTCCTCGCCGATCGCATTCACCGACCGCAGCTTCGCCAGCAGCTCGTCGATCAGCGAACGCAGCCCAGGCCCCGGCGTGCCGTGCGCGAATGAACTCTGGTATTTGATCGGCCCGGGGATGATCGCGACTAGGAAGGCCATCTCGGCCGGTGTCAGCGCCCGGGGTTCGCGACCGAAATAGCTGCGGGCCGCGGGCCGCAGGCCACGCAGCTCCGGTCCCCATTCGATGACGTTCAGGTAGATCTCGAGAATACGATCCTTGCCGAGCGCCGACTCGAGCAGGAACGTGATCGCCAGTTCCTGCAGCTTGCGTCCGAGCTGCTTGTCGCGCGACAGGAACAGGTTTTTGGCCAGCTGCTGGGTGATTGTCGACGCGCCCCGCGCGGCGCCGCCGCGCGACCAGTTGGTGAGCAGCGCGGCGGGTAGTTCGCGCAGATCGATGCCGCGATGTCCGTAGAAGCCTGTGTCTTCGGCAAGCAGCAGAGTGCGCACGAACAGCGGCGGAACGTCGCGCAGGGCGATGAAGTCGGGGGACGCGAGCGAGACGTCGATGGGGCGGTGCGGCCCGGGGCCGTCTTCTGATCTGAAGATGAAATCGCCGCGCAGGCGCACGATCGCCGGCGGCATCTGGCGTGGCGGCCTGAAGTCGATCTTCTGGCTCACCGAGAGCGAGGCCGGGTCCCCCAGGCGTCCGCGTACACGCACGTCGATCGTGGCCGAGCCAAGGTCACGGCCGGCGCCGGGCGCCATTCCCAAGCTTTCGGGCACCGCGAGCCCGGATGCACCCAGCAGTTGCGCGAAGTCCAGATGCTGCATGCCGAGTGCGAGATCGACAACCGGATCGGTGTCGAGATCGCGAAGCGCGATCGAGCCCGACAGGGCCGCACCGGCCACCGTCGCCTGGACCTCGGGGATCTCGATCGTGCCCCCGGCCCAGCGCCAGGCGCCATCGAATCG
>DATILQ010000121.1:0-2632 GCA_035476235.1 Burkholderiales bacterium | reverse complement strand
TTCCAAGACCGCCATGCAGCGCGGCACCAGGCGCTCGAGTGCCTCGCCGAGACGCTGTGGCGGGCCGAGCGCGCCGGTACGCCGCCCGACGCGGCGGCCTACCTGTCGTGCCTGGAGCGACGGGCGCTCACCTAAGCTGAGCGGACTAGGCCGCCGCAACGCGGCGCGCCGCGCGAGCGGCGCATGATGCTCTGGACAACCCGCTCGCGGAGCCGCGCATGAAATCGTTCCTTGGCCTGATGGCCGCCCTCTTCTTCACCTTCCCGGCGGCCGCCGCCGACATCGACGCGCCGGTGGTCCTGGTCGCGAAGCGCCAGCTCACCGACCGCTTCTACGGCGCCACGATCCTGGTGGCGCGGCCGATCGGCCAGGACCAGCACATCGGCTTCATCCTCAACCGGCCTTCGCGGGTCACGCTCGGCGAGCTCTTCCCGCAGCACGCGCCCTCGCGCAAGGTGCCCGATCCGGTGTTCGTCGGCGGGCCGATCAACTCCGAGTCGATCTTCGCCCTGGTGCAGACGAGCAAGAACCCCGGCGGCCGCAGCGTGAAGCTTTCCGACAACCTGTTCGCCGTCATCGACGGCAAGCTGGTCGACGACGTGATCGAAAAGGATCCTTCGCACGCGCGCTTCGTGGCGGGCCTCGTCGCCTGGCGCAGCGGCGAGCTTCAGGAGGAGGTCAAGCGCGGCGCGTGGCACGTCCTCGCCGCCGACCCCGCCCTGGTGCTGCGCAAGCCCGAGGGGCTGTGGGAAGAGCTGGTGGGCAGCGCCGAGCTGCAGGCGAACGGGATATAAGAATTCGGGGTCAGAGCCCGAATTCGTCTACCGCTGGTCGTGCAGGCTGGATTTCTGGCTGGCGAACCAGGCGGCCAGGTCCTCGATGTCCTGCTTCGAGAGCTGCGCCGCGAAGCCCTTCATGATGGGATTGGTGCGCCGGCCGATCTTGTAGTCGGTGAGCGCGCGCACGAGGTAGTCGTAGTGCTGGCCGGCGAGGATCGGCTGGTCGGCCGCGGAGGGCTTGTTGCCGTCCGGGCCGTGGCACGCGGCGCAGATCTGCGCCGCCTTCGCCTTGCCGTCCTCGGGGCCGGCAGCCAGCGCTTCGGCGCAGAGCAAGCCCAGGGCGAGACTCAGGAAGGCGAGCCGCTTCATTTGCCGCCTCCGTAGTACTCGGCGAGCTTTTTCATGTCGTCGTCGGTGAGGCTCGCCGCGATGCCGCGCATCGACGGATGCGAGCGCTCGCCCGACTTGTACGCCTTGAGCGCGGCGATGATGTAGCCGGGCTGCTGGCCGGCGATCTTCGGCACGTGATAGGTGCTGGGAAAGGCCGTCTTGTATCCCGGAATGCCGTGGCAACCGATGCACATCGCGTGCGCGTTCTCCATCCCCAGCTCCTTCACGCCGGGCGCGGCCGGTTTCTCGCTCGCGGGCGCCTTGGATTGCGAAAGCGCGGGGCCGGCGGCCGAATTGAGCACCCCGGCGAGCACCGCGCCGGCGAGCAGGTTCAGGAAAGGGTTGGACATCCGCTCTTTTTCTGGGGGTTGGGCGGCGGAATTCTAGCGGAAAGCGACTGCTAGAATCCAATTTTCCCTGTCGAAAGCGCGAAATGCGGTTCAAAGGCTCGCCGAGCTACGTCTCCACCGACGATCTCACCCTGGCGGTCAACGCCGCGATCACGCTGCAGCGGCCGCTGCTCGTCAAGGGCGAGCCCGGGACGGGCAAGACCATGCTCGCGGTCGAGGTGGCCAAGGCGCTCGGCGTGCCGCTGCTCGAGTGGCACATCAAGTCGACCACGAAGGCGCAGCAGGGCCTGTACGAATACGACGCGGTTAGCCGTCTGCGCGACTCCCAGCTTGGCGACGAGCGGGTGCACGACATCCACAACTACATCGTCAAAGGCATGCTGTGGAATGCCTTCACGCAGGACAAGCCCTGCGTGCTGTTGATCGACGAAGTGGACAAGGCCGACATCGAGTTCCCGAACGACCTGCTGCGCGAGCTCGACCGGATGGAGTTCTACGTCTACGAGACGCGCGAGCTGATCAAGGCAAAGAACCGCCCGATCGTGTTCATCACGTCGAACAACGAGAAGGAGCTGCCCGACGCCTTCCTGCGCCGCTGCTTCTTCCACTACATCCGCTTCCCCGACAAGGAGACGATGGAGAAGATCGTCGGGGTGCACTTCCCGCAGCTGAAGAAGTCGCTGCTGCGCGAGGCGATGGAGGTGTTCTTCGAGGTGCGCGAGGTGCCCGGGCTGAAGAAGAAGCCCTCCACCTCGGAGCTGCTCGACTGGCTGAAGCTGCTGCTCGCCGAGGACATCCCGGCCGAGGCGCTGCGCTCGAAGGACCGCAAGACCATCATCCCGCCGCTGCACGGCGCCCTGCTCAAGAACGAGCAGGATGTGCACCTCTTCGAACGCCTGGTATTCATGACGAGGGCGAAGAGCTGAAGGCGTTCGCTCTCGCGCTGGCCCTCGCCGCCGCCGCGCGGGGAGCTGCGGCGCAGGAGCAGGTCGCGCTGCAGCTCAACTGGAAGCACCAGTTCCAGTTTTCCGGCTACTACGCCGCGGTCGAGAAAGGCTTCTACCGCGACGCCGGCTTCTCGGTCGTGCTGATCGAGGCGAGCCACGGCGCCGA
>DATILQ010000120.1:0-1805 GCA_035476235.1 Burkholderiales bacterium | reverse complement strand
ACGATGTCAGAGAAGGCAAGTCCGGCGTGACGCTGGAAGCGGCGCGTCAGCTCCTGCTGCAGCTCGTTTTGCAGGCGAATGATTTCCGCCATGCTGAGCGTGCTGAAATCTTGCATGCGCGGGCACCTTACCGCGCCGTGGCAGCACTGACAAACCGCTATACTGCTCGATGCAAGGCGCCGCCAAAAAAAGGGGGAAATCATGGGGCTGCGGCTGAAATTCAACCTGGTGCTGCTGGTCGTGTTCTCGCTCGGGCTCGGCGCGTCGGCTTACGTCTCGTACGAGCTGCTGCAGAGGAACGCGCGCGACGAAGTGTTGCGCAGCGCGGGGCTGATGATGGAAGCGGCGCTCTCGATGCGTGCCTACACCGTCGGGCAGGTACGCCCGCATCTGCGAGTCGTCGAGGACGAGTTCCTGCCGCAGAGCGTGCCGGCCTTCGGCGCGACCGAGATCATGAATCAGATGCGCAAGACCCATCCCGATTACACCTACAAGGAAGCCGCGCTCAATCCGACCAACCCTCGCAACCGCGCAAGCGAATGGGAAGCCGACATCATCAACGAGTTCCGTAACTTCCCGGACCGCAAGGAGCTCTCGGGGACGCGATGGACGCCGAGCGGGCCGTCAATGTTTTTTGCGCGCCCGTTGCAGATCAAGGACGGCGCTTGCCTCGTCTGCCACACCACCGCCGACACGGCGCCGCCGGCGATGGTGAAGGTCTACGGCGGGAACAACGGCTATGGCTGGAAGCTCGGCGAAGTCATCGCTGCGCAGATCGTCTCGGTGCCGATGACGGTGCCAATCGAGAAAGCGAACCAAGCGTTTTACGTGTTCATGGGCTCGCTCGCGGCCGTGTTCGTGGCCGTGTTCATCATCCTCAATGCGATGCTTTCGCTCCTGATCGTGCGCCCGATGCGCCGCATGGCGGCGGCGGCCGACAAGATCAGCGTCGGGGCAATGGACACGCCCGAGCTTGCCGTGTCGGGCAAGGATGAGGTCGCGCTCCTCGCCAAGTCCTTCAACCGCATGCGCCGCAGCCTCGAGAAGGCGCTCCGGCTGATCGACGAAAAATAGGCCAGGCCGCCACCGGTGAGCACCGACGTCGCCCTGCCACCGGGGTATTCCCTCAGCGAGTACCGGATCGAGTCGCTCCTCGGCATGGGCGGCTTCGGGCTCACCTACCTCGCCACCGACACCAACCTCAACCTGAAGGTCGCGATCAAGGAGTACCTGCCGACCGACTGGGTGGAGCGCGCCGCGGACCATTCGGTGAAGTCCAAGTCGCAGGAGGCGCTCGAGACCTTCAACTGGGGGCGCGCGCGCTTCCTCGAGGAGTCGCGCACCCTCGCCTCGTTCCATCATCCGAACATCGTGCGCGTGATGCGCTTCTTCCAGGCGAACGAGACCGCCTACATGGTGATGGAGTTCGTCGCCGGCCAGGCGCTGCACGCATGGATCCGCACCCGGCGGCCGCTCGACGAGCGCACCGTGCTCGGCATCGCGCTGCCGGTGCTCGACGGCCTCGAGGTGGTGCACGCGGCCGGCTTCCTGCACCGTGACATCAAGCCGGGCAACATCTTCATTCGCGGCAACGGCAACCCGGTACTGATCGACTTCGGCTCCGCGCGCACCGCTGCAGCGAACACCGAGCTTACGACGATCGTCTCGCCGGGCTTTGCGCCGGTGGAGCAGTACGATTCGCGCGGCGGCCAGGGTCCCTGGAGCGACCTCTATGCGCTTGGCGGCGTGCTCTACTGGATGGTGACCGGCCAGCCGCCGATCGAGGCGCCGGCGCGCGCCTTCTC
>DATILQ010000119.1:0-7184 GCA_035476235.1 Burkholderiales bacterium | reverse complement strand
TCGGCGCCGGCCGCGTGCTGCGAACTGGAGGCGCGCGCCAGGCAGTCGTACGCCCACGTTCCGTAGCGCGCGCCGTTCTCATCCTGCAGGCCGGTCAGCACGTTCGGCAGGTTGGGAGCCGGGGTCGCGCAGGCCGAGCCGCCGTTGATCTGCGCGGCTTCGGCGTAGAAGTAGACCCGGGTCTTGCCGTCCGGGAAGGTGACTTTGGTCAGGTTGCCCGCGCCGGCCGGGCCGCTCGCGCCGTCGTACTCGAACGTGTATTGCCCGCCGGCCGGGTCGGTCATGCCGACGATCCGCCTGGCTGCGCTGTAGGTGAAGTTCAGCTCGCGGCCGAAGCTGTCGCGCACGGTGAGGAGCAGGCCTGGTTTTGGCGCGATGCTCGCCGGCGTCGAGCTGGTGCTGTAGACCAGGTTTTGCTCGAGGCCCGCGCGGTTGCGGATGCGAATCAGCTTACCAGTGGCGTCGTAGTCCTCGATCTCGTCGCCATCGGCAGCCGTCAGGCGGAAACCCGACAGCGCCCCCGACCCATCGTGGAACTGCTCGAGCCGGTCCGCGATGTCGGCGTCCTGCGAGAACACGGTGACGCCCGGCGAAGGCGGCGCAGTGAACTGGTACTCGGCTCCTCCGGGACGAACCGCCATCGTGAATCCCTGGAACGTCGGGCGCACCGCCGCCAGGTAGCGCATGCTCCAGCCGATGCCGAAAGGACCGCTCTGGAAGTAGGTCGAGCCCTGCTGGCTGTTGTAGTGCAGGACGAGCTCCAAACCGCCGCTCGCCCCACGATAGACAGGCTCGCTCTGGTACTTATTGCCGCTGACGACGTTGACCGGATTGGTGCCTGCAACGAGCTCGCAGTCCTTGCACGGCCCCTTGCCCTTGGCCGTGTCCTGATCGCAGCGCTCGCCTTGCGGGGTTGTGCCCGACGGACAGGTTTGAACGCGTTTGCTTGTCAGCCTCCCTGCATAAACCGTTAGCAATGTGGGAACGTTGGAACCGACCTGACAAAACCCGCACCAGCACTCTATGTCCGCATCGCATTCGCTTTGGGCCTGGGGACCGGCGGCGTTTCGGTAGTTGCGAGCGTTCTTGAAGCAGGCGTCTTCCTGAATCGGAGGAGACTCCGCCACGCAGGCTGTATTAGCGTCGAGGTATTTGTAGGCTTCCTCCGGAAGGCTGCAGGCGTCGCAGACGGGGGCGTGAGCTGCCCAAAGATCGACCGCCGAGGCCGCCGGCGGCAGAAGCAGAGGCGAAACCAGCGCGATTGCCCGCAGAAACACGGTAAATCCCGCGGCGCGGCGCAGCGGCGGCTTCGCGCCGATGGCGAATGCAGACATGACTTCCTCCCCCTTCGCGTTTCTTGTGTTTATTCTTTATCGTCCCGGCGACCGCATGATGTCAACGCAAAAGCGTAAAAATGGGACAAGGAGATAACGTGTCATGAAGATCGGCATGGCCGGAACGGGCAGGATGGGCGCGGCGATCGCGCAGCGCCTCGCAGGCCGGGGCCACCAGGTGACCGTGTGGAACCGCACCGCGGACAGGGCGCGCGCCCTCGGCCTGCCGGTGGCAGAGGATCTTTCCCGCTTGCTCGAAAGCTCGGACATCATCATTTCCATCCTTACCGATGCGAAGGCGATCGAGGCGGTCTATGCGAAGCTGCTTGCGGGCGATGTGACAAGAAAGCTGTTCATCGAGATGAGCACGGTGCGTCCCGAGACCCAGAAAAGGCTCGCCGATAAAGTCAGGGCGAAAGGCGCGGCCTTTATCGAGTGCCCGGTCGGCGGCACGGTCGGGCCGGCGAAGGAAGGAAGGCTGTTCGGCTTCGCCGGCGGCGAGGCGGCCGACGTCGCGCGCGCCAGGCCGCTCCTCGATCAGATGTGCCGCCGGGTCGAGCACGTCGGGCCGGTGGGCGCCGGCGCGGCGATGAAGCTGGCGATCAACCTCCCGCTGATGGTGTTCTGGCAGGTGTTCGGCGAAGCGCTTTCGCTCTGCGAGCCGCTCGGCATCGATCCGGCGCGCCTGATGGACATCTTCGCCGATACCTCGGGCGGGCCGAACGTGCTCAAAGTGCGCGGCCCGGCGATCGCCACCGCTCTGACGGGCAAAGACCTGGGGGCCGCCACCTTCGACGTCGACTCGATGCGCAAGGACCTGCGCACGATGCTCGAGGAAGCGCGCGCGCTCGGGCGCGAGCTGCCGGTCACGCAGCGGGCGCTGGAATGCTTCGACCGCGCGGCGCGCGGCGGGCTGGGCGCGGCCGATGCCGCGATGCTGCCCGCGAGCTGGCTGCGCTCACAGGCGAAGTAGCTGAGTTGTTGTTGTAATTATCACGTTATTGTGATATATATAACTCACCTTGACAGCCCTCAGCGCCCTGGTCCTCAGCCTGCCGACTCGCAACTCGACGATTCGAATGCGCGTGTGGCGCGCGTTGAAGGAAACCGGCTGCGCGGTCCTGCGCGACGGCGTCTACGTGTTGCCCGCAGGCACGGCGGGCGCGCCGGTTCTTGCCGAGATGGAGTCCGAGATCAGATCGGCCGGCGGCTTCGCGATGACGCTGGACCTGAAGCTCAGGACCCCCGCGCAACTCGCGCATGTGCGCAAGCTGTTCGATCGCAGCGTGCAGTACGGCGCGCTGGTGCAGGAAGTCGGCGCCGCCAGAACTTCGCTGCCGGCGCGCGGCATGCGCAAGGCGCAAACCGTCGTCCAGCGCCTGCAGCGCTCGTTCGAAAAGCTGACGGAGATCGATTTCTTTCCCGGCCAGGCCAGCTTGCAGGCGGCGGAGGCCGTCGCGGCGCTCAAACAGCGCCTGCAGGAGCTGTATTCGGGAGGCGAGCCGCATCCCTCCAGGAAGCGGCTGCGCCGCCTGGACAGGAGTAAGTATCAAAAGCAGGTGTGGGCGACGCGCAAGAATCCGTGGGTCGATCGCCTCGCAAGCGCCTGGCTCATCAAGCGATTCATCGATCGCGAGGCCAGGTTCGTCTGGCTGGACAGCGCGCGGGACCGGCCGGGCAGGGCAATCGGCTTCGATTTCGACGGCGCGCCGTTCACGCATGCCGGCAACCGCGTGACCTTCGAGGTTCTGCTCACGAGCTTCGGCCTGGAAAACGATGCGGCGCTCGCCTCGATCGGCGCCGCGGTCCACTTTCTCGACACCGGCGGCGTGCCGGTCGCCGATGCAAAGGGCATGGAAACCTTGCTCGGCGGTATCAGGGCGAAAGCAAAGAATGACGACGAACTGCTTGCTCGGTCGATGCCCATCTTCGATCTCTTCCATTCAGCCTACGCGCAAAGCAAGAAGGAGGATGCGGCTTTGACCCTGCACTGATTTTCCGTCGCGCTCAACCCGTCGGGCCCAGCGCAGTCGCCCGGCTACCCAAGGCATTTCGCCCAAGTACTGCATGGTCCCCGCTTGCGGGGAATAGGTGGCGAAAATGTCGTCTCAACTCAAACTCATCGTGGTAGTCCTGCTCACCGCATTGCTGATCGCCTGCGACGGCATGCCGGCGCGCCGGTCGCATGAACAGGCGAAGTATCAAGTCCTGCGCATCCAGGAAGATCCGCAGCGCAACCGTCTCTGGCTGCTCGACTACGAAGCGGTCTCTCTCTACGACAATACGAGCGGCCGGCTGCTGCGGCGCATCGCCTTGCCGGACTGGGCGGTCGCCGGCAGGCAATTCAGCTGCCCTCCGGATCTGGTGCTCGACCGCTCCGGCGCGGCGTTCGTCACGAGCAACGTGCTGCCGGTGCTGTGGCGCATCGACGGCGAGCGGCTCGACGTGGCCAGGCTCGAGCTTGCGCTCGACGCCGACCAGGACAAGGACTTCGGATTCGAGAGCCTTTCCTTCGCCGCGGATGGGACTCTCTTGGCGCGAAGCGGGACGCAGGGATCGCTTTGGCGCATCGACCCGCGCTCTTCGAGCGCGCAGAAGCTCGCGCCCTCCTCGCCCGGTGCCCGGTGCTCCAGGTAATAGTTGAAGCGCTCAAAGACGCAGTAGCCGCGCCGCGTTGCCGCCCGCGATCAGGCCCTTTTCCTTCGCGCTGAGCTGCAGGCGCTTGACCGCGGCCAGGGGATCCTCGAGGCCCATGTCGAAGCAGTAGTCGCTCCCCAGCGTCACGCGGTCGGCGCCCACCAGCCGGATGAGATTCATGTTGATGCGGTCGTCGTGGCCGATCGTGTCGTAGGTGAAGCGCCTGAGGTACTCGCTCGGCAGCCGCTTCATGTGCTCGAGCTCGGGCCGCACCTTGGTGCCGTGGTCGAGCCGCCCGATCAGGCCGGGGAAAGCGCCCCCGGCGTGAGGCAGGTTGATCTGCAGCTTTGGAAACCGGTCCAGCACGCCGCCGAAGATGAGGTGCGCCGCCGCCACCCCGGTGTCGTACGGGTTGCCGAGCAGGTTGCGCAGGTAATACTTGCCGGTGCGGTCGCGGCCGATCGTATCGACCGGGTGCAGGAAGATCGCCCAGCCGAGCTCCTCCGCCCTGGCATAGATGTCCCAGAAGCGCTGCTCGTCCAGCTCGACCCCGTTGACGTTCGTAGAGAGATACATGCCGCGCATGCCGCGCAGCTTCGCGGCGCGCTCCAGCTCGCGCAGCGCGAGCTTTGCGTCCTGCATGGGCAGGATGGCGAGGCCGACGAAGCGCTCCGGGTGCCTGCCGTGCGCGGCCGAAGCCGCGTCGTTGTAGGCCTGGGCGAGCGCCAGGCCGAGCGCCGGCGAGGCCCAGCTGACCATCGGCGTGGTGAGAGAAAGCGCGTGCACGCCGATGCGCTTCTCGTCCATCTTTTCGATCCTGGAGGCGAGGTCGACGAAGCGCTCGTCGAAGGCGTTCACCAGCTTTTCCGTTTTCAGGCGGTACCCGCCCGCGCTGCGCTCGAGGCGAGCGCCTTCCCGCGGGCCGTCCTTCTCGAAGAGCTGCAGCCATTCCTGCGGGTACCAGTGGGCGTGGATGTCGATGGCGCGCATCGGGGTTATGATGACACATGCTTCTCAGGATCTTCGCCGCGCTCGTTTTGCTGGGCGCGCTTCCCGCTGCCGCCCAGGATTCCTATCCGTCGCGTCCGGTGAAGATCGTCGTCCCCTACGCGCCCGGCGGCGCGACCGACATCATCGCGCGCATCCTCGGGCAGCGGCTGACCGAGTCGCTCGGCCAGAGCTTCATCGTCGAGAACCGCCCCGGCGCCTCGGGCAACCTCGCGCTCGAATCGGTGGCGAAAGCCGCGCCCGACGGCTACACGCTGCTCGTGGGCAACGTCTCCACCAATACCATCAACGAGAACACCTTCGCCCAGCAGCTCCAGATCAAGCCTTCGCGCGACCTGGTCGGCATCGCGAAGCTGGTCGAGATCCCGCACATCATCGCGGTGACGGCCGGCTTTCCCGGCAGCACGCTCGCCGACCTGGTCGCCGAGGCCAGGCGCAATCCCGGCAAGATCAACTACGCCTCGGCGGGGCTCGGCAGCTACCCCCATCTCGACATGGAGAAGCTGCAGAAAGCGGCCGGCATCCAGATGACGCACATCCCCTACAAGGGCGGCGCCGGGCAGATGATCCCTTCGCTCATTTCCGGCGAGACCACGGTCGCCTTCATCAACCTGTCCTCGACCCTCGCCCACATCCGCAGCGGCAGGCTGAAGCCGCTCGCCACCGCCGCGCCGCAGCGCCTCGCCGAGCTGCCCGAGGTGCCGACGCTCGCCGAGCTCGGCTACCCGGGGATCGGCACCAATGCCTGGCAGGGCATGTTCGCGCCCGCCGCGACGCCGCGCCCGGTCGTCGACAAGCTCTACGGCGCCGTCGCCGCCGTGCTGCTGCGCCCGGAGATGAGGGAAGGCCTCGCGAAGCAGATGCAGACGGTGACGCTTTCCTCCTCGCCGCAGGAATTCACCGAGCTCGTGCGCAAGGAGACGCAGGGCTGGGGCGAGTTCCTGCGCGAAGCCAACATCAAGGTCGAGTAGCCGCTACTTCCCGGGCTCGTAGGCGTCGTGCGAGTCGCTGTGCACGTGCACGCCTGTTCCCGCAGACTGCACGTCGCCGCTCACCATGTGCAGGCGGTTGCCGACCACACCCCCAGCGAGGCCGTGGCGCGACACCGGCATCGACGGCAGGCTGGCCCAGGTGTTCGTCGCCGGGTCGTAGGCCTCGAGGGCGCGGAACGTGAACATCGAGCGGTCGTCCTGCCCTTCCCCGCCGGTGACGTAGATGCGGCCGCCCAGAACGCCGGAAGCGATCGCGCTGCGCGCGCTCGGCATGCGCGCCTTCGGCGCGCCCCACAGGTCGGCCGCCGGGTCGTACTCCTCCACCACGCCGACATTGCTGCTGCCGCTGCTCACGAAAGCGCCGCCGACGCGGCCGCCGATCACGTACACCTTGCCGTTCACCACGCCCGCGGTGGCGTGGTTGCGCGGCGTCGGCAGCGCAGCGCGCGAGCGCCAGCTGTTCGTCGCCGGGTCGTACTCCTCCACCGCCCCCGTCGAATAATGCGCGCGCGCCGGGTGGACCGCCGCTTCCTTCGGCCCGGTCACCGCGCCGCCGATGACGTACATCCTGTCGCCGACGGTCACCGCGACCGGCGAGCCGCGCCTGGTCGGCAGCGGCGCGAGCGCGCGCCAGGTGTCGCCCGCCGGGTCGTATTCCCAGGCGTTGTCGATCGGCACCCACGCCGCCGGCCCCGACTGCGGCAGCACGAAGCCGCCGAAGGCATAGATCTTCCCCCTGTACTCGGTGAAGGCGACGTGATGCGAAGCGAGCGGCATCGCGTTCTTCTTCGCCCAGCGGTCGGCGCCCGGGTCGTACTCGTACACCATGCCGATCGGCTTCCAGCCCGGCGCGAGGCCGCAGAACACATAAAGCCTGCCGTTGGCCGACGCGCCGAGCAGCTCCTCGGCCGGCTCCGGAAACGGCGCGAGCTTCACCCAGCGCCCCTGCGCGAACACCGTGCCCCAGCAAACCACGCCGAGTAGAAACGCAATCCGGAAAATGATTTTCACTCTAGCCCCCTCTTCTCACCTGAAGATCACATTATCGGGGAAGTCGCGTACTGCGCGCGCGGCTGCTCCAGCCGGTCGAGCGGGCTTTTCACGCCGCGCGCGCCCTTGTTCATGACGTGCGTGTAGATCATCGTCGTGGACACCTCCGAGTGGCCGAGCAGCTCCTGCACGGTGCGGATGTCGTAGCCGCGCTCGAGCAGAC
>DATILQ010000118.1:0-12703 GCA_035476235.1 Burkholderiales bacterium | reverse complement strand
CCAAGACCCACAAGTGCCCCGAAATCGCGAAGCGCCAGATCGCCGCCGGCGCGATCGGGGTGTGCTGCCAGAAAGTGTCCGAGGCCGAGGCGATGGTCGAAGGCGGCATCGAGGACGTGCTGGTCTCCAACGAAGTCGTCGGCGGGCCGAAGCTCGGGCGCCTCGCGGCGCTCTCGACGCGCGCGCGCCTCGGGGTGTGCGTCGACAATCGAGACAATCTTCGTCAACTGGAGGCCTCCGGGGCGAAGCTCGACGTGTACGTCGAGCTCGACATCGGCATGCGCCGCTGCGGCGTCGCGCCGGGCGAGCCGGCGCTGGCGCTGGCGCGGGAGATCGCGCGATCCCGCACGCTGCGCTTCGCGGGATTGCAGGCCTATCACGGCCGCGCCCAGCACCTGCGCTCCATGTTCGAGCGCCGGGCGGCGATCCAGGCCGCCTGCGATCAGGTGGTTCTTACAAAAGCTCTCCTGGAGAAAGAGAAAATTCCCTGCCCGATCGTCACCGGGGCGGGGAGCGGCACTTTCATGTTCGAGGTCGAGTCTGGCGCGTGGAACGAGATCCAGCCCGGCTCCTACGTGTTCATGGACGCCGACTACGCGCGCAACGAATGGGCCGCGCCGCTGCCGCGCTTCGAGCACGCGCTGTTCGTGCTCGCCACGGTGATGAGCCGGCCGGCGCCGGATCGCGCCATCCTCGACGCCGGCCTCAAGGCGTCGAGCGTCGACTCCGGCATGCCGGGCGTCTGGCAGAAACCCGGGCTCATCTATGCAGCCGCGTCGGACGAGCACGGGCGGGTAGACATTGCGCCAGGGGCTGCTGCACCCGCGCTCGGCGAGAAGCTCCTGCTGGTGCCTGGCCACTGCGACCCCACGGTGAATCTCTACGACTGGTACGTCTGCGTGAGGCAGGGCGTGGTGGAGGCGCTTTGGCCCATTACGGCCAGAGGAGCCTTGCTTTGAGAGATCAATTCGCTACATGTGCTTCTTCAGCCAGTCGCTGCCCTTTTCTTCCAGGCCGCACCAGGCCGAATCGGAGGAAAGGCGGCTGACGAAGACCTTGTCGTCCGCGTTGACCGACAGCCGGACGCGGTCGGCTATCTTGTAGGCGCTCATTTCCGATGAGATGACGAACCACATGTTGTTCATCGCGTGCCAGGCCATCCCGCACGCCTTGATCGCTGGATAGAGCCTGGGATAGTTTTGCAGCGGCCTCTGCAGGTCGTACTTGACCATGTAAAGCGCCATACTGCAGCTTATCGAGGCGCCAAAGCAGGGGGGTAGTGCATTTTTCTCACGAGGATCTGATCATCGGTGCATGAGGTAGCGCTCCTCGCCGGGATCGCGTTCGTTGGCGCGCTGATCTTCGGCGTCACCGGCTTCGGCGCGGCGCTGGTGACCATTCCGCTCGCCACGCACCTGGTGCCGCTCAAGTTCGCGCTTGCGCTTTTCGTCCTGGCCGACTTGTCCTGCGCGCTGCGCATCGGCTTCGAGAACCCCAGGAAGGCGCTGCGCGATGAATGGGTGCGGCTGGTGCCGATGATCGTCGTCGGCACCGCGCTCGGGGTCACGCTCCTCGTCAACCTGCCGCGCACCACGGCGACGCTGCTGCTGGGCGTTTTCATCCTCGCGTTCGGCCTCTACAGCCTGGTTCCTCACCGCATGAAAAAGGTCTCCATGCATTGGGCCTGGCTCGCGGGACTGGCGGGCGGCATCACCAGCACCCTCTTCGGCGCCGGCGGCCCGCCGTACGCGATCTACCTCTCGCATCGCGGGCTCACCAAGGAGCAGTTCCGCGCCACCATGGGCTTCGCCACGCTCACCAGCATCTCGCTGCGCGCGAGCGCGTTTCTCCTCACCGGGCTGCTGCTCGATCCGGACGTGTGGCGGGCCGCGCTCGCCGTGGTGCCGGCAGCGCTGCTTGGCATCAGCGTAGCGCAGCGGCTGTTTCTGAAAATATCGCGCGAGACGCTGCTGCGCGCGGTGTCGCTGATGCTGCTCGCTTCGGGCGGCTCGCTTGTCTGGCGCACGCTCGCCTGAAGCGAGGCTATGTCCGTGTGAAGTAGTTGCGCAGCGAAGCGGGGCGGTACGAAGCATCGCCTTCCCAGCGCTGCCGGACCGAGGGATGCAGCGACTGCGTGGGATCGCTGCCGATCGCCCGGTCGATGCCGGGCGTGAGCCGGTAAAGCCCGGTCTTCGAGTTGTGCAGCTTGCCGAGCGGGTTGCCTTGCAGCGGGTAGGCCGCCATGGCCTGGCTGTCGAGCGCGAGCCCCGCGCCGCGCGCTTTCCCGAGCATCCAGTCGAGGGCGATGTCCGAGAGCTCCGTCTCCAAGTAGCCGCCGCCGATGTCGCTGTGCGCGCCGCAGAACCAGACCTGCTCGACCTGCTGGCCGGTTTTCGGCTTGTAAGTCCACAGCGTCGGCGCGAACGGCGCGCGGCGCTCGTCGATGGCGAGCGCATGGCAGGCGAGCTGCACGATGCCGCTCAGCTCGGTATCGTGAAACTGATACTTGGCATGCGTCAGGCTGCGCAAGCCGCGCAGCGGGATGCCGAGCACGCCGACGGTGTCCCAGGCGCCGATCATCCTGATGGGAATCGGCTCGGCGCCGCAGATGGAATAGTCCTGCCTGAACTTCGCCGGCCCGGGCTGGTCCGGGTGCTGGCCATCGCGGTACAGCTCGATGGCGGCGTGGTAGTACTTGACGTAGGGGCGCGCGAGGATCCCGCACTTGCGGATCATGCCGCCGATGCTGCGCACCGTGTACGCGCCGCGGCTGAAGCCGAACAGGTAGATCTCGTCGCCCGCCTCGTAATTGCCGATGAGAAAGCGGTAGGCGTCGTAGATGTTGGCTTCCACCCCGTCGCCGAAGGCGCCGCCGGTCAGGCGGTCGAAGAAATTCCCGGTGCCGACGCCCTGATCGTAGTAGATCACCTGCAGCGTCGCGCCATCGCGCTTCGCGACGCGGTAGGCGAGCTTCACCACGTTGGTGGGGGTGGGAACGCCGTTGCTCTCCTGGTCGGCGCTGTTCCACGTTCCATCGCAGCACAGGACCAGCCGCTTCATCGGCGGGCAAGCCAGCGCTGGCTCGCGTCGCCGACTTCGTCGAGTACGTCGGCGTCGGTTCTGCCCGATGACTTAAGCACGTGGAACGAATGGTCGGCGCCTTCCAGCCAGTGCATCTCCCACGGCGCGCGCACCGCGGCGAGAGCGTTCTCCATCAGGTCGCGCCGGCACAGGGCGTCGCGCGTGCCGTTGAAGCACAGCACCGGGACCTTGATCTGCGGCAGATGAGCATCCCGCAGCTGCTCCGGCTTGCCTGCCGGATGGAGCGGATAGGCGAGCAGGAGCAGCGCATCGCACGCCATGCCGTCGGCGGCGAGCATGGAAGCCGCCCGTCCCCCCATCGAGCGCCCGCCGATGATCAGACGGCGGGGGCCGAGCTCTTTGCGGGTGCGCGAGACGACGGCAGCCAGGCATCGCTTCAGGCGCGGCATCGTGTCGGGCCGGCCGGAGCCATTTTCCCGGTAGAGGAAGTTGAACCGGACCAGGTCGAACCCCCGCGGGCGCAGCACTGCCGCCAGGCGAACCATGCCGCGGTCATCCCGATG
The DNA here is from genome assembly GCA_035476235.1 of Burkholderiales bacterium. Taxonomy (GTDB): domain Bacteria; phylum Pseudomonadota; class Gammaproteobacteria; order Burkholderiales; family SG8-39; genus SCGC-AG-212-J23. The sequence goes on along the minus strand of DATILQ010000118.1, from coordinate 9,098 downwards.
ACCGCCGGCGCCGTGAGCGCAGACAAAAACCGCCTGCGCGTCGCGCGCGCCGGGCTCGAAAATCGCGGTGGTCTCTTCCTCGTCGACTGCAACGCGCCAGCTAATGCGCGGTTCCATGTTGCAGCTTGCGTTTATATTCTCTCAGTTGCTCGGCGTAACTGGCCTTCAACGGCACCCACGCGCTGTCGTTGCCGGGATCCAGGGCGACCAGGACCTGGGCACCCACGGCCGGCAGCTCCAGCCCGCACGCGCTCCGCAGGCGAGTAGGGATCTGCACAGTGGCGACGTCCCCTGCAGGGCCCTTGAAAGTCTCGACCACGCGCACGGTGATGATATCGAGCGACTTCTGCCGGTCCTGCTCGACTTTGGTCACGTCGCCGGAGAAAAGAGCGCTCGCCCAGTCATACCAGCGCTCGGGCTGGACGCTCCGGGTAAACAGGCAAGCCTGTGCCCAGCCCGTGGCCAATTGGAAAATCGCAACCACCAGCAGATAGCGGAGCGCCAGTCTCACTTGGCGTAACGTAACTCAAGTGCAACGCTCATCGCCAGCGGTAGAAACGCTCCGATGCAAGCCGCGGCCAATACGTCGGTCGGCCAGTGCACCCCAAGCACCAGGCGCGAAACGGCGACGAGAGATATCCATAGGATCGCTATCGACAGCGCGAGCTTGCGCGCCGCAGGCCTGATCCGGCTCGCGCAAAGAGCGGCGGCGGTGGCGAATGCCGCGACGACCAGGGTATGCCCGCTGGGAAAGCTGGATCCCCAGTACGCTTCGGTCTCCCAGAGCGCCGGGCGCGCCCGGCCGACCAGCATCTTGACGACGTAGACCACCGCCGCAGCGCTGATCACGGAAGCTGCAACGAGCAGCGCCTCGAGGCGGCGCCGCGCGAGCAGCAGCGCGATCGTCGCTGCGCTCGCGAGTGGAAACAGCACTTTGGATGACCCGGTAAACGTAACCGCTTCGAAGAACCCGGTCAGCGTGCCTGGAACATGCCCGTGGATGAACAGCAGGATCGCCTTGTCGACCGGTCCCGATTCTCCGCCGATGGCCTCCTCGCTCACTTTGATCGCGGACACCGCGAGGACGAGCACCGACAGGAGGGTCAAGCGCCGTCTCTCCAGCGGTCCGGACCAGGCGGGTCGCGTGCGGTCAGCAGGCACCTGGCTCCGCTTTGCATTCATATAAGAGCTCGGCGTGCGCTGATTTGATCATAGGCCTTCACCGAGTAGCGCCATGAAAACGTTATCTTCGTATTGCCCGTCCAATTTCCGCGCACGCCGCTTGAAGCCTTCGGTCGCGAAGCCGAGCGCACGATAGAGCGCGATCGCGCGCTCGTTCGAGGCGAACACTTCCAGCTCTACCCGCTCGATCCCCGCCTGGCGGGCGGCGCGAACCGCCTGCGCGACGAGTTGCCTGCCCAAGCCTCGCCCGCGGTAGTCCGGAAGAAGTCCCATGCCGAGCCTGCCGACGTGGCGAAACCCTTCGTGTGGATTGCGGACGATGTCGCACCACCCCACCACCACGTCATTCGGGTTGACGGCCAGCAGCTGTACGCCTGCGCCGCCAAGAATGCTGCGGATAAACTCCCGGGTGCTTTCGAGAGGCGGCCCTGCGACGAAGCCGATGTATCGCCGCTCCCGCGCCACCGCATCGACGACGGCGTTAAAGCCCGCCGCATACTGCTCTCCCGTCGGAACAATGCGGACTTCGTCCATCGTCAGCAGGGGTCAGGCGCTCGCTGGCGCTGCCTGGGGCGGAGCCCGGTGCTTCCTCAGCATCCAGAACATGAAACCGGCGTTTGCGATGAAGGCCACGCCCGCAATGCTGATCAGCACCAATATCCATCGCAGCGTGCGCCCCATGAAATCGGCGTCGAGTTGACGGGTTCGCTTGTCGGATTCCCGCATTTTTGTGAGCAGGCTCGCGCGGTAGCGCAAGGTTTCGATGTCGGTGGCCGCCTGGATCTTGGCGAGCGCCTGCTCGGCGGTTTCTCCCGGCTCTAGCTTGAATGCCAGGGTTCCGCCGGTGAGGTTTTCCGCGACGGCCCAAAATATGACCGGCAGCAGGAATGCCACCGCTGCGGCAAGGTTCAAGAGAGCCAGCTGTCGCAGAAGCTTTGTCATTCGCTACCTCTCTTCGCGTTGCATGAGCAGCTCGCCAGGTTCAACGTGATGTGCCTTGTGTTGCTCAACCGAGGCTGGCGAGAAACCCAGGCGCTCGAGCAAGCGCATCGAGCGAAGATTCCCGCGCTTGAACACGGCGGCGAAATTGCGTACCTGATAGTGCTGGACCAGCTCGGCGATCATGGCCTGGACAGCCAGGCCCGCGAGCCCGCGACCCCAGTAAGCGCTGGACAACTCGTAGGCGATGGCTGCGCGGCCGCTGGAATCCACCGTCGCCTGAACATAGCCGATCAGCTCGGAGCTCGGCAAGCGGATGACCCAGTTGAGCCATTGTTCCCGGCCGTTCGCCGACAGCCTCGACTCGAGCCGCGCGAACCGGGCGCGCAGCCATTCCAGAGACGGCGGAGGCGCGTTCTCATACTCGTAGATCGCCGGGTCGCTGAGAACAGCGAACATCTCTTCCGCGTGCGCCGGGGTCTGCGGCTCCAGAGTGAGGCCGCCGGTCTCGATGACGTGCATCATTTCGCTTCCAGAAGCTGCTTGGCGGCTTTCAGATCGCGCATGACCCACTGAGCATCTGCTTCGAACCTGGCTTGATCCATCCCCGGCTGGCGAAAGAGAGTGAAGACCAGCTCGCAGCCGCTGGCGTTTTTCACGACGCGCAGCGGAATATAGATTTGGGCACCGGAAGGCGGCGAGACCCAGTGATCGAGAACCCCGAGCGCATTGGGCTCCGAGAACCGCACTGCCATCGGACCGTCGGGAGTTTCGGCGATCCACCGCCCTTTTTCCCGGTGAAGCGAGCCCAGTCCCGATGCCCACTTGGCAAAGTTCTCCGGCAGGGACAAGAACGCGTAGACGGCGTCCGCGTCCCGCTCGATCGACACGCTCAGATTACGGGTTTCGGTTATTCCTGCCACGCAGGGACTTCGCATACACGTGTTGCGTCTTTGACTGCGTATACCCGATTTGCTTGTAGAAAGAGTGTGACTCCGGACGTATTACGTTCGAGCGCACGACAATCGAGCGCAGGCCTCGATCGGCCGCCCAGTCTTCAGCCGCCTGCACCAGCGACCCACCCACCCCGCTGCGGCGAGCTGCAGCACCGACGATCAACCCAACGAGCTCCGCCTTGTCGCCTGTTTCCATGCTGAACCGGTGCTCGGCCTGAACCCAGCCAACGACCGTGCCGTCAACTTCAGCCACAGCGATGAAGTGTTCACGCAGCCCGGATAGCCTGTCAATGCGCGCGACAAGCTCCCGTATCTCCGTGGCATAGCCAAGCTCGCGATTGAGAACGCCGAGTTGCTCGGCATCCGTCGTTCGCGGCGGTCGGATCCGCGCTCTGCCGGCAACCAGCGATGGAAACGCGGGGTTAGGCATCTTTGTCCTCCATCTGTCTTTGAGCGATCTTCCACGACACTAAGGCGAGTACCACTCCGACCACAGCGAGAAAGCTCCAGAACCAAGCGATCTCTGTGGCGCCGGACGCCTCTACCGGGTCGGTGATGTCTGCGAGCGACACGAATGCGTCGATTGCGAACCACAGGCATGTACTCGCAAACACGATTGAGAAGAGTGGAGTCAGCTGGAGGGGAATCTGCATTGAAGCCTTCCTCGATGACCGTCTGCATGACCGCGACTGCTATACGCTAGAACTCCGAGCTATTTCGCGCCGGAGTAGATGTAGTCCCGCGTGAGAGGGAGCGGGCTGGCGCGGGGATCGGCGCTCTTCGTGGCGAGTACTTGCTGGATCGAGACCCAGCGCTGGTCGAAGGCATGCGCGCAGCCGGCAAGGTAGGTGCGCCAGATGCGCAGGCGCTTCTCGTCGGCGTGATTGCGCGCTGCGGCGAGGTTGGCTTCGAGCCGGTCCGACCAGTGCCGCAGGGTCCTGGCGTAGTGCAGGCGCAGCGTCTCGACGTCCATCACCTCGAGGCCGGCCGCGGCCATTTCCTTCAGCACCAGCGAGACGTGCGGCAGCTCGCCGTGCGGGAAGACGTACTTGCCGATGAAATCGCCGGCGCCCAGGCCGACGGCGCGGCTCTCGGGATCGATCGAGGTGATGCCGTGGTTCATGACGATGCCGCCGTCCTTCACCAGCCGCCGGATGGCGCCGAAGTAGAGCGGCAGGTTCCTCAGGCCGACGTGCTCGAACATGCCTACGGAGGCGATCTTGTCGTACACCGCTGCGCCCGGGATGTCGCGGTAGTCCTGCAGCAGCACTTTGCAGCGCTCGGCGAGGCCCTCCGCCTGGATGCGTTCGTTCGCCAGCCGATGCTGGTTCTGGGAGAGCGTCACTCCGGTTGCCTCGACGCCGTAGTGCCTGGCGGCCCAGCGCACCAACGCGCCCCAGCCGCAGCCGATGTCGAGAAACTTGTCGCCCGGCTGCAGGCGCAGCTTGCGGCAGAGGTGGTCAAGCTTCTGCGCCTGCGCCAGGTGGATGTCCTCGTCGCCGGTCCTGAAGTACGCGCACGAGTACACCATCTCGCGGTCAAGGAACAGCGCGTAGAACTCGTTCGAGACGTCGTAGTGGTACTGGATGGCCTTCGCGTCAAGGCTGCGCGTGTGCAGGTTGACGACGAGCGGGCGGCGGCCTTTCTTCTCGCCGCCGAGGTGGCGCGACAGGCCTTCGGCCGCGCGCAGCACATCCTGGATCGGCCCTTCGACGTCGACGTGGCCCTCGACGTAAGCCTCGCCCAGCTTGGCGAGGTCCGGGTCGATGAGGTACTTGAGCGCGCCGGCGCTCGCCACCCTGATGGTGACCGAGGTCTGCGCGGCCAGCGCGTAGCGCTTGCCGTTCCACAGCTCGATGGCGAGCGGCAGGTCGGCGCGCCGCTTCAGGTCGTTGATCGCCTTTTCAACCCGCGATTCGAGCAGCATCAGTGCGCTTTCTCGCGCATAGTGACGAACTCCTCGGCCACCGTCGGATGAATGCCGAGGGTGGCGTCGAAGTCGGCCTTCGTCGCGCCAGCCTTCACCGCGATCGCCACGCCCTGGATGACTTCGCCGGCGTCGGGGCCGATCATGTGCGCTCCCACGACGCGCTGCGAGGCGCGCTCGACGATCAGCTTCATGAAGATGCGCTCGCTCGCCTCGGTGAGCGTGAGCTTGAGGGCGCGGAACGAGGTCTTGTAAACGTCGATCGCGCCGTGGGCCTTGCGCGCGGCCTCCTCGGACAGCCCGACGCTGGCGAGATTCGGGTTGGCGAAGACTGCGGTCGGCACGTTAGCGTGGTCCACGGGCGTCGGCTGGTTGCGAAACAGCGTCCTGGCAAGCCACATCGCCTCCGCGGTCGCGACCGGGGTCAGGTTGATCCGGTTGGTGACGTCGCCGATGGCGTAAATCGAGTCTACCGTGCTCCTGGAGTATTTATCCACCACTACCGCGCCATCCGCGGCCAGTTTCACACCCGCGGCCTCCAGGCCCAGGTCGCGGGTGCTCGGCCTGCGCCCGGTGGCGAACATCACCAGGCCGTAGTTCTGGACGCTGTCGTCGCGGAACAGGACCTCGATCTGCGCGCCGAGCTTCACCAGGCGCACCGGGTCCATGTTGAGCCGCACGTCGACCCCCTTGCGGGCCATCTCTTCGCCGAGGCGCTCGCCGATCTCGGCGTCGAAGCCGCGCAGCAGCCGGCTGCCGCGGTACGCGAGCGTGGTGGGCACTCCCACGCCGTTGAAGATCGAGGCGAACTCCACCGCGATGTAGCCCCCGCCTACGACCAGCGCGCGCGAGGGCAGATTCTGGAGGTGGAAGGCTTCGTTCGACGTGATGGCGAGCTCGCTGCCGGGGATCTGCGGCAGTCGCGGCCAGGCGCCGGTCGCCACGAGGATGTGCCGGGCGGTATGGGTGCGGCCGTTCACCTCGACTTCGTTGGCCCCCTTGACGAGCGCGCGGCCGCGGATGATTTCCACTCCCGCGCCGGTCAGGGCGCGCTCGTAGACGCCGTTGAGGCGGTCGATCTCGCGGTCCTTGTTCGCGAGCAGCGTCGGCCAGTCGAAGCTCGGCACGCCCGTATCCCAGCCGTAGGCCGCCGCGACCTCGAAATCCTCGCGGAAATGCGCCGCGTACGAGAGCAGCTTCTTGGGGATGCAGCCGACGTTGACGCAGGTGCCGCCGAAGCGGCCGGACTCGGCGATCGCCACGCGCGCGCCGTAGGTGGCGGACACGCGGCTCGCGCGGACCCCGCCCGAACCGCCGCCGATGGTGAAAAGATCGTAATCGAAGGGCAGCTTACTTCAGGTTCGGGAGGTTGAGCTCCACGAGCTCCAGTAGCGCCAGCAGGGTTTTGTGCTGCGGCTTGTCGGCGAGCCACTTGAGAGCGCTCTTCACGCGCGCCTCCATCTGCGCGCGCGGCAGGCCTTCGACGCCGGTGAGGAGCGAGGCCAGCTCTGCAAGCTGGCTCGAGCGCGCGCTGTCGCGGATCTCGGCGATCCTCGCCTCGACCGCGCCGCGATCGAGATTCGTCACCAGCTTCAGGGTCTTCTCGTACGCCATGGCGGGGCCTCCTCGTGGCGCGATGTTAGCCAGCCGCGGCGGATTTTACCAGCGCGTAGCGCGCGCGCTCGGCCCGCACCGCGCCGTCGGCGACCAGCTTGTCGAGGTGCGCCGTGAGGGAGCGCGCCGCCACGCGGTGGATGCGCTGAGGCACATCGTCGTAAACCAGGGGCAGCAGCTCTTCGACGGAAGCCCTGCCGAGCTGCTGCAGCGAGGCCAGCACCTTGCGCTCGCGCGCCAGGCGATGAGAGATCAGGCGCCGCACTTCCTTGTGCGGCTCGCCGATCAGGTAGCCGTGGCCCGGAGCGAGGACGGCGAGGTCCTCGGCGAGCAGCATCTGGAGCGAGTCGAGGTAGGCGCGCATGTCGCCGTCGGGCGGGTTGATCACCACGGTCGAGCCCTGCATCACGTGATCGCCGGTGAACAGCATCCGCGTCTGCTCGAGCAGATAGCAGACGTGGTTGGAAGCGTGCCCCGGCGTGTGCAGCGCGCGCAGCGTCACGCCGTCGAAAATGAAGCGGTCGTTGTGCGACATCACGCGGTCCGGCGCAAACGTCGCGTCCTGCCCCGCGGGCGCCGGCCGGCCCAGGAGCTGCGCGCCGCTCGCCGCCTTCAGCGCCGCGGCGGCGGGCGAATGATCGACGTGCGTGTGCGTGCACAGGATCCAGCGGATGCGGTCCTTGCCTTCGGCGAGGATTTTCTCGAGGTGCGAGTCGATCGCCGGCCCCGGATCGATCACCGCGAGCTCGCGCTCGCCGACGAGATAGGTGTTGGTGCCGGGACCGGTCATCATGCCGGGGTTCGGCGCGATGAGACGCGTGACCAGCCGGTCGAGCCGCTTCGGCACGCCCGGCACGAGATCGTAGCTGCTCTGGCCGGTTTCCTCGGGGTCGCTCCAGTGGATCTCGAAATACTGCGGATCGGCGCGGCGAAACAGCTTCGCGCCTTCCTTGCCCTGCGCCCAGCAGGTGCGGTTGGTCTCGACGGCAGGGCGCAAACGAACCTGCTGCAAAGCGGATTGCGGATCCCGGAAAGTCATCAAATCTCTCAGCGTGTGCTGCGTCGCGAAGACGAGCTCGATCTCGCCGCGCTCGCCGCGCGCGAGCGCCTCGCGCGGGCTGATCCAGAGGTGCTGCACCGTCTCGGCCGCGTCGTGCGAGCCTTCCTGTCCTTCGGGCGCCACCGCGACGAAGAAGCGCGCGTCGAAGCGCCGCGAGCGTCCCGGCGCCGTGATCCAGTTGGCGTAATAGACGAGCTCGCTGGCGGGGATGTAGAGGTCCTCTTTCTCCAGGATCTCGACGAAGGGCTGCTGCCGCCGGTTTATCAGCAGCGCCGCGCGCGCCGACGAGATCTGTGCCCCGTTCCCGCCGCAAAGCAGCGCGACGCCGGCCTCCTCGAAGCATTCGCGCACCGCGGCGATGTAGTACTCGGCCGGCGGCTCGGGCGGCAGGCTGCCGAGAATTCTTCTCTTCAGATCGGAATCGGCGGCGTCGAGCGCGCCGCCGGGAAAGACGTAGGCGCCGCCGAGGAACGCGGCGCTCTTCGCGCGCTGGATCATGAGGACTTCGACGCCGTCGCCGCCGGGGCGAAGCAGGATCAGCGTGGCAGCGGGGCGGGGAACCTGCGTCATCACGCGCCGCGGCCGGCGCGGTCCTTGTCGTTCTGGGCCTTGATGAGCGCGCGCATGCCGTCCCAGTCGGCGTCGGAGAGCTTGTCGAGCTGCGTGAAGTAGGCCCCCGAGCCCGAGGCGAGGTAGCCGGCGCCGTCCAGCGCGATCGTCTCGCCGGTGAGCCACTCGCAGCCGTCGGCCATCAGGAAGCTGGCGAGGTTCTGCAGCTCCTCCATGCGGCCGATGCGCCGCATGGGGTTGAGGTGCGTGGTGTCCTCGAAGCCGCCGCCGGGACGAAGGCGCTTCGCCGCGCCCTCGGTCGGGAACGGCCCCGGCGCAATGGCGTTGAGGCGGATGCCGTGGCGTCCCCACTCGACGGCGAGCGATTTCGTCATCACGTGCAGCCCGGCCTTCGACATCGCGGAGGGCACGACATAGGGCGAGCCGGTATGGACCCAGGTGACGACGATCGTGAGCACCGAACCCGGCAGGCCGCCGGCGATCCAGCGCTTGCCGACCGCGTGCGTGACGTAGAACGTGCCGTGGAAAACGGTGTTGGCGATCGCGTTGAAGCCGTTCGGCGTCAGGTCCTTGGTCGGGCTGATGAAATTGCCGGCGGCGTTGTTGACCAGGCCGGTGAGCGGCCCGCTCTCGTCCCAGATGCGCTGCACCATCGCGTCCACGGCCTGCGCGTCGCGGATATCGACCGCGTGGGTTTGGACTTTTCCCCCGTGGGTCTTCATCAGGGAGGCCGCCGTTTCTTCGAGAACCGCTCCTCTTCGGCCGGCGATCCAGATTTCCGCGCCGAGCTGCAGGTACCGGGCGGCGATTTCCTTGCCCAGGCCCGTGCCGCCGCCGGTAACAAGAATGC
>DATILQ010000117.1:0-17627 GCA_035476235.1 Burkholderiales bacterium | reverse complement strand
ACTCGCATGCGCTTGCCATCGACCTGTCCCCTGAGCTCGCCGGGCTGCGCCACCAGCGCCTCGATGTGGCCGCCGAGCAGCGACGGGCTCGACTGGCCCCAACCGGCGTAAGGAACGTGGATCATCTTGACGCCGGCGCGGTGCATCAGCTCCTCGAGGTTGAGGTGGCTCGAGGTGCCTTCGCCCGGGGAGCCGACGCGGACCTTGCCCGGGTTCGCCCTGGCGTCGGCGATCAGTTCCTGGATGGATTGATACGGCGACTCGGTGCGCACCGCGATCATCGGGTAGTACGACACGAGGTTGATGAACGGGTCGTAATCGTCGGGCGTCTTGTAGGCGAGATCGTTGATCTGCGCGGCGATCACCAGCGCGGAATGCGGCGTCAGCACGACGCTGTAGCCGTCGGGCTGGCTGCGCACTAATTCGGCGACCGCCACCGCGCCGGCGGCGCCAGGCCTGTTCACCACCACGATGCCTTTCGGGAACTTCGCCTTCATGCCTTCTGCGACGAGCCTCGCCACGACGTCGACCAGCCCGCCGGGCGGGTAGCCCGCCAGCAGCGTCACCGGGCGCTCGGGATACTGCGCTGCAGCGGGAAGGCTGAACGCGAGAAGCGCGAGCAGCGTGATCCGGATCATTTTGGCGATGCTAGCATTTCAGGGACAGACCACGATTATTCTGGTTTGTCTCTTACCAGCGCTGAGAAGACGAGCGCGATAAGAGCTATGACGGACCTGGCCATATTGCGCTGTAACGCTCGCGGTGAGCAGCCGCGGGCGAGCGAAGGCGAGCCAGCGGTCTGCTCCACTGCGTTGTTGGACGGCGCTGTATGCGTCTCGCGTCCTGTGTCATTTCGAGCTCAGCGGATGTTTATTCGCGTATTGCTCTGGCCTGGTCGAAATACATGTAACGCTGGCCACCTCGGGTGAGGACTTTCGTGGTCAGCTCGACGGAGTACGTCGTCAGGCCAGGGTCGATGCTCCGACCGTCGAGGTCTGTGGGGAGCTTCATCTTCAAGCCGCTCCTCTTTGAAGATTGGTAGGTCTTCCCCACTACCGCGTATTCCGTGATCCGCGGTCCATCCTTCAGCGCTTCCTCAAGTACTCGGCCTTGAACGCCCGGCATGTTGAGCGCGAGAATGCGCGCGACCGTCGGCGCGATGTCGACGTTCGCCGTCGGAAGCGTGTCATACACGCCCGACTTAAAGTCAGGCCCATGGGCCATCATCGAAATGTGCGTGTCGGTTCGCGAAAAGCTGCCGTGGTCGCCCCTGCGGTTGACCGAGCTTGCGTAGCTGATTCCAGGCCGGCCTGCCACTGCGACATGTTCATCGAAGCTGAAGCTAACGATAATGTCTGGCCCACGGCCGCTCGCCGGGCTTTCCGTGTTGATGAGCCCCATGCGCAGGGTTCCGGGAATGTCTCCGTATCTATCACTCACGAAGACCGCGCCGAATTGCAGGCGACTCTGGAGACTCACCACGGCGGCTCTGACCATGTTCGCGTCACCATCGGGGACGAACAGGTAGTCGCTCCCCGCGTTCGCCGCCACAACGATGCCGCCGGCGGGAACGGGCTTCGGCACTACGTACCTCGGCGAAGTGTAGGTTTGCGCCTTACCACACACGGTGCCATCCGCGTCGTTCTTGGAGGAGTGAAGGTGGGTACCGTCGAACACGATGCCGGACAGCGTTGGTACGTTGCGACAACCCGCACCATCGTAGGCCTTCAGGCCATCGAGAGTAAGCAACGCCGCCGTCCGCACGAAACCGGACACGGAGTAGCCATACGGGTCGTGCGAGCCGACACGGCCCTCGGCAACACCACGGAAGGGGAAATGAGCGACATCACCCGAGACGGTGCTGTGATTGTGATCCTGCGTGATGATGATGTTAGTGGTCTGCTCCCACCCGAGCTGGCGGATCTTGTCTACGACTCGGCCCAAGATCTCGTCGTTCATCTTCGTCGCGTCGAGCGAGTTGTATGTTCCCGGGCCATACGCGTGATTGGTGGCGTCGGGCTCCTTCGACCAGAAGATCGCGAGGTCCGGCTTCTTCGTTGGCAGGATGTAATTCACGAAGACATCGGTCAGATATCTAAACCCGGGGCGGGAGAGAGCCCCGGTGCGATCGAGTGGATTCGCGGTCTCTCCATCGTTGAGCCTCTGAATGGGAATCGGAGCCGTCGGATCACCATTGCTTCCGGCAAGAACCAATGCCCCCGCATCGTAGGCGTTGACAGTGTTTTTTGGAAGAGCGTACCCAGCCTTCTGCAGTTCCTGGGCGAAACTCAGCGGTATCGCCGCGTCCTCATCGAGGATGATGCCGCCGCGCTGATAATCCTGAATGAACGCGGCTCCGAACTTACCGACAGCGGCGGTCGTCAGGCCTTTGGCCTGGGCCGCCTGAAGCATCGTCGACACGAGCGTCAACCGTCCCTGGTATTCGTCCCGTACCGCTTCGACCACGCCGAAGTCCTCGATAAACGCCGGGGCAGAGAAATCGACAGCGACCCCTTTGGCGTTCTTTCCCGTGGCATTCGGCGCATACACCACGTTGCCGTAGAACCCGTGCCTCCCCGGATAGGTCCCGGTGGCGATGGACGCAGAGTTCATCATGGTGAACGTTGGATAGACCGCGTGGTGGTCGGAGAACACGACCCCGGATCGCGCGAGCGCGAAGTAATTCGGCATCGTGTCCGGAGTAACGTCGTCCGCTCGCAGTCCGTCCCAAACGAAGATGATGACTCTTCTTGGAGCTGACCCGCTTTGCTGCGGCGTCGCGGGTCCACCTCCGAGTGCAAGTACAACGAACGACAAGGTGATCAGGAAAGAGAGTCTCTTCATTTTCATGGCGTCCTCGTTTCTGAATCCGAGGGCGGTCGTTCTCCGTGTCGGCCTCGGCGCGACTGCCCTCGTAGTAGGCGACAAAGACCTCAGGCCAGACTCACAGGCTCATGCGCCCCTGCGCGTTCCGCCCGGCCGCCCAACGTTCACAGCCACCGGCGCGCGCAACCGGAGCCTTGCACAGCACCAAGGTCGCGCGCGCGTCCGGGTGAGCTGCGTGGTTAGGCTGCATGGAGGGCCAAATGGAGCTCAACTAGGTCACTTGTTGCGAACCCTTGCGGTACAAGACGTACCAAGCGAAATCCCGAGCGCTCAAAGAAGCCCCGTCTACGTGGACTCGTTCGAACTCGTACGGTTTTTACACCGCTTGCGCGAAGACGGGTAAGGCGGATCTGCAGCAACTCGGTCCCAACACCACGCTGCTGCCAGGGGCGCGCAACTAGTCCCCACGCTAGGGCGCCAAGATCAGCTTCTTCGGTCACGTAATAGCCGCCGGCCGCCACGATGCCATCGCGCGCAGAACAGATAACCAAATATGGGCATGGCAGACCGTCCAAGAAATTCGAGTACTCACTGCGCTCACTTGAAGCAAAAGACTCCGGGACATTACTGTCAAATAGGGCGAGACAGGCCGCGCGATCTTCCCTCGTGTAATCACGGGTGGACAATTTGGCGCGAGCGGCCATGCAGCCTAACTAGTGATTGAACTGCATCGCGGCGATGCTAGAACCATCTATACGTGGATGTAAACATCTATAGGTAGATGGGCCGATATGCCGGCATATATCTAGCGGTGGATAGCCGGACAAGTCAGGCCTGCACTGCACGATCTGCGATTCCCAGGCGCTTTGCGTCTCCCCAGGTCAGCTCCCACAGCTTTTGGGCCGGGCGCCACATGGCGCCGAGGCGCTTGGCGCGCTCCCGAAGCTCGGTTTCGTGAAATGCGATCTGCAAGCGCACGCGAACCAGGCGCTCGCCGAAGCGCTCGCCGGGCGTGGTTGACCCTAATGTTTCAGGCGCCGGCGTTCAGCGTGACGGGGATCACGCCTGGCTGCTGGCCGCCTCGCCCTGCCAGGAGCCCCGCGCGCGCTTGCGTATGCGCCAGGCGAGCGCCAGCAGCAGCACGCCGGTCAGGATCGCATAGAAGCTGATCAGCCACACCAGCGCCAGCGCCCCCGCCGTCGGGAACAGGAATACCAGCACGCCGAAGCTGATCGCCACGATGCCCGCGAGGATCAGCAGCCACTCGCCGCGGATCACCTTGCGCAGGCGGATCGCCATGGCGATGTCGAGGATGCCGGTGACGATGGCATTGGCGCCCATCCACAGCACCAGCACCAGCGCCGTCAGGTCGGGATGCAGGATGGCGATGACGCCTGCGGCCAGGCCGGCCAGCCCGAGCAGCAGCGCCAGCCACCAGTCCTCGTCGCTTTTTCGATGCTTGATGGCGGCGATGAGCGCGGCCCCGCCGCCGAGCAGCGCGAATGCCGCGAACAGCGCCACCAGCCAAAGCAGCGTGAGGCGGGGCCAGGCGAGCGCCAGCACGCCGAACAGCACCGCCACCGCGCCGCGCCAGGCGAACATCCACCACGACCGCGAAATCATCTTTTCCATGACCGCAGATCCCCCAGTGGCCAAACCTCAGGAATACTACTACTTCGCCAGCGGCTTGTAGCGGATGCGGTGCGGCGTGTCGGCGTCCTCGCCGAGGCGCTTCCTGCGGTCCTCGAGGTAGTCGGCGTAGTTGCCCTCGAACCACACGGCCTGCGAATCGCCTTCGAAGGCGAGGATGTGGGTCGCCACGCGGTCGAGGAACCAGCGGTCGTGCGAGATCACCACCGCGCAGCCCGGAAAGCCGAGCAGCGCGCCCTCGAGCGCGCGCAGCGTCTCGACGTCGAGGTCGTTGGTCGGCTCATCGAGCAGCAGCAGGTTGCCGCCGCTCTTCAGCAGCTTGGCGAGGTGCACGCGGTTGCGCTCGCCGCCGGAGAGCTCGCCCACCGGCTTCTGCTGGTCGGCGCCGCGGAAGTTGAAGCGCGCGACGTAGCCGCGCGAGGGCGTCGAGTAGGCTCCGACCTGAACGTGGTCCAGGCCGTCGGAGATCTCCTCCCACACGGTTTTCTTCGCGTCGAGGTCATCTCTCGATTGATCGACATACGAGAGCTTCACCGTTTCGCCCACCTTCAGCTTGCCGGAATCGGGCTTGATTTCCCGGGTCAGGATCCTGAACAGCGTCGTTTTACCGGCGCCGTTCGGCCCGATGATGCCGACGATGCCGCCGGGCGGCAGGCGGAAAGACAGATTCTCGAACAGCAGCTTCTCGCCGAACGCCTTCTTCAGTCCCTCGGCCTCGATCACCAGGTCGCCGAGGTGCGGCCCGGGCGGGATGTAGATTTCGTTGGTCTCGTTGCGCTTCTGCACGTCGGCGGACTCGAGCTCCTTGAAGCGCGCGAGGCGCGCCTTGCTCTTCGCGCGCCTCCCCTTGGGATTGGCGCGCACCCACTCGAGCTCCTCCTGCATCGCCTTGATGCGCCCCGCCTCCTGCTTCGCCTCGACCTCCAGGCGCTGCTCCTTCTGCTCGAGCCAGCCGGAGTAGTTGCCCTGCCACGGGATGCCGTAGCCGCGGTCGAGCTCGAGGATCCAGCCGGCGACGTTGTCGAGGAAGTAGCGGTCGTGCGTGACCGCCATCACCGTGCCGGGAAAGCGCTCGAGGTACTGCTCGAGCCACTGCACCGAGAGCGCATCGAGGTGGTTGGTCGGCTCGTCGAGCAGCAGCATGTCGGGCTCGGACAGCAGCAGGCGGCAGAGCGCCACCCGGCGCCGCTCGCCCCCCGAGATCTGCGTGACGTCCATGTTCCACGGCGGCAGCCGCAAGGCGTCGGCAGCGATATCGAGCTTGTGTTCCAGATCGGAAGCATTGACCAGTGATTCGAGTCTGGATTGCTCCTCCGCCAGCTTCTCCAGATCCGCGTCGGGCTCCGAATACGCCGCGTAGATCTCCTCCAGGCGCTTTTTCGCCGCCAGCACCGCGCCGAGGCCCTCCTCGACGTTGCCGCGCACGTCCTTTGCCGGATCCAGCTGCGGCTCCTGCGGCAGGAAGCCGACGCGCAGGTTGGGCTGCGGGATCGCCTCGCCCTCGAAGTCCTGGTCGACCCCCGCCATGATCTTGAGCAGCGAGGACTTGCCGGCGCCGTTGAGGCCGAGCACGCCGATCTTCGCGCCGGGAAAGAAATTGAGCGAGATGTTCTTCAGGATGGCGCGCTTGGGCGGCACCACCTTGCCCACTCGGCGCATGGTGTAGACGTACTGGCTCATAGGGGGCTCAGGCACCCCCGGCGGCTAGGCCGTGGTCTTGATGTTGAGCTCCTTGAGCTCGCCCACCTCGGCGCCGTCCTCCATCGAGAAGCGGTCGCCGAAGTCGAACAGGTCCTGATTCTGGAAGCCGGGGTAATGCTGTATCTCCCACCAGTTGTGGTCGAGGTCCTCCATGTAGAACGAGTACACGCCGTGCTGCATCACCGGCTTCAGCACCTGGCGGATCTTGTACTCGTCCTGGTGCTTGAGCGCCTTCTGGTAGGCGTCGTCCACCTCTTCCTTGGTATTGACGTCCATTCCCCAGTGGTTGAGCACGTTGACCGGGTGCACGGCTGCGCCGACCTCGACCGCGACGATGTGGAACTTCAGCCCCAGTCTCACCACCATGGCCGGCTTGGCATGGCGCACGCATTCCAGGCCCAGAAATTCCTCGTAGAACCTGCGCGACTCCCTCAGGTTGTAGACCTCCATCGTGCCGTGCGAAAGCACGAACGCCTTGACGAGCGCGTGGTCGTTCCTCGGCTCGGCAATCCCATCCTGGATCAACTCTCGGGTCAGCGACATGGCGCTCCTCCTCGGTCGGCTGCTGCGTTACGAAGCGGCGGCGGCCGCGGGGGCCTTGTCCGCCTCGGTCAGGAAAGAATCGGCGAAAAACTCCTCGGCTGGCAAGCTGCACTGCGCAACGAAGTCGCGCCGCGCCGCATCCACCATGACCGGCGCGCCGCAGGCATAGACCTGGACGGCGGACAGGTCGGGAAAGTCCTCCATCACCGCGCGGTGGACGAAGCCGGTGCGGCCGCTCCACCGGCATTCCGAAGTTGGATCCGAGAGCACGGGAACAAAGCGGAAGTTCTCCGCCTTCCAGCCCTGCGGAACGTCGAGCATGTAGAGATCGCGCTTCGCGCGGCAACCCCAGTACAGGGTCATTTCCCGTTTGACCCCCCGCTGCAGGGCGCTCTCGCACATCGCCTTGATCGGCGCGAAGCCGGTGCCGCTCGCCACCATCACGACCGGCTTGTCCGACTCCGCGCGCAGGAAGAAAGTGCCGAGCGGGCCTTCGAAGCGCAGCAGCTCGCGCTCCTTGAGCGTGCCGAACACGCGCTCGGTGAACAGGCCCCCGGGCGTGTGGCGCACATGCACCTGCAGCGAGGTGACGCCCTCGGGCTTTGGCGGGTTGGCGAGCGAATAGCTCCTGCGCTTCGCGTCCTTCAGCAGGATGTCGATGTACTGGCCGGCGAGGAAGCGGAAGTTCTCGTTCATCGGCAGGCGCAGATTGAGGATGGCGACGTCCGGCGCCGGACGCTCGATTTTCTCCACCCGGCAAGGGATCATCCGCGGCCGGATGCCCGCCATGCCCGCGAGCTCGTGCACCTCGACAACCAGGTCGGAGAGCGGCTTTGCCTGGCAAAGCAGGGCATAGCCCTTCGCCTTGTCGCTGTCGGGGAGATAGGTCGGATGCACCGCGCCGTAGTCGACCTTGCCTTCGAGCAGGGTGCCGCGGCAGGTGCGGCAGACGCCGGTGCGGCAGCTGTACGGCATCGTGAAGCCGGCCTCGAGCCCGGCCTGCAGGATGTTCTGCCCTTCAGGCACCTCGAAGCCGTGACCGCTTGGTTTGAGAGTGACGCGGTGTCTCATTTACAAGCGCTATATTAAGACCATGCGACTCGTTACATTCGAAATCGCCGGGCAGCCTCGTCCCGGCGTGCTGGCCGGCGACGGCATCATCGACCTGGGCGAGCTGGCCGCGGACCTGCGCGGGATTCTCGCCGCCGGCGCCCTGGATCGAGTGCGCTCGATTCTCGGGCGCAAATCCAGCACGCCGATTCCCCGGCAGAAAGCCAGGCTGCTCGCGCCCCTTTGCAATCCGGGAATGATCCTGTCGTGCGGCATGAACTATTACGCGCATCTGAAGGAAATGAACACGCCGGTGCCGGACAAGCCCGCCGCCTTCACCAAGAGCGTCGCCAGCATCATCGGCCCCGAGGCGCCGATCGTGCTGCCGCCGAGCCACCCGGACATGGTCGACTGGGAAGGCGAGTTGAGCGTGGTCATCGGCAAGCCCTGTCATCGAGTCAGGGCGCCGCAGGCGCTCGACTATGTCGCTGGCTACACCATCGTCAACGACGTCTCGGCGCGCGACTGGGTGGCGCCGATCTTCTCGGCCAGCGGCAGCATGGGCCCGATCCACGCCTGGGAGCAAAACCTGCTCGGCAAGATGTTCCCGACTTTCTGCCCGATGGGCCCGGCGCTGGTAACGCGGGACGAAGTGCCCGACCCGAACCATCTGCGCCTGACGACGAAGCTGAACGGAAAAACCATGCAGTCGGCGAACACCGACGACCTGGTCTTCAGCGTCGCGCAGCTCATCGAGTACTACTCGCAGTTCTACCGCTTCCTGGCGGGCGACGTCATCACCACCGGCTCGCCGAGCGGCGTCGGCTACGGCCGCACCCCGCAAGTCTTCATGCGCGCCGGCGACCTGATCGAGGTCGAGGTCGAGCACGTCGGGCTGCTGCGAAATCCGGTCGTTCGCTGAACCTCAGTCGATCTTCGCCCCGGAAACCCTGACCACCCTGCCGTAGCGCTCGTAGTCGCTGCGGATCTGCGCGCCGTAGGCTTCTGGTGTATTCCCGACCGGGTCGATGCCAAGCTGCTGGAAACGCTGCGCGACGTCCGGGTTTTTCAAGGCCTTCGCCACTTCGGCGGCGAGCCGCGAGACGATCGCGCCCGGCGTGCCGGCCGGCGCGAGCAGGCCGATCTCCGGCGCGAAGTCGAAGCCCGGCACGCCGAGCTCGGCGATGGTCGGCACCTCGGGCGCCTGCGGCGAGCGCTGCGCAACGCTGATCGCGAGCAGCTTCACCGTGCCGGCCTTGACGTGCGCCTCGATCGCCGGCAGCGCCGAGAACAGCATCGACACCTGGCCGCCGAGGAGCGCCGGCACCGCCTGCCCCATGCCCTTGAACGGCACGTGCACGATGTCGAGGCCGAACGCCGCCTTCATCGCCTCGGTGGTCAGATGGTGGATGCTGCCGAGCCCCGAGGAGCCGTAATTCATCGATCCGGGCTTGGCTTTCGCCAGCGCCACCAGCTCCTTGAAGTCGTTCGCCGGGACCGACGCCTGCAAGACCAGAAACAGCGCGGTGCTGCCGATCAGGCTCACCGGCGCCAGGTCCCTCAACGGGTCATACGGCAGCTGCTTGAACAGATGCGGGTTGATCGCCAGCTGGCCGACGTCGGCGATCAGCAGCGTGTAGCCGTCGGCGGACGAGCGCGCGACGACCTCCGTGCCCGAGATGCCGCCGGCGCCGGGGCGGTTCTCGACCACGATCTGCTGCCCGAGCGACTCGGACATCTTCGGGCCGATGATGCGCGTCATCGTGTCGGGCAGGCCGCCCGGCGCGTACGGCACGACCATCCTGATCGGCTTGGCGGGAAAGTCCTGCGCCTGCGCCGCGACCGCCAGCCAGCCGACAAGAACAAGCGCGAGCCGCCGCATCGATCGGTCCTCCTCCGAATTTCAGAAAGTATACTGCCCGGATGAAGCGCCTGCGCCTCACGTTCGCCTGCTGGGACTACGACCGCACGCGCGCGCTCGCCGACGGCCGCGTGCGACCCGACGGCATCGAGCTCAACTACCTGATGCAGCCGGTGGAAGAAACGTTCTTTCGCATGCTGCGCAACCGCGAGTTCGACTGCTCGGAGATGTCGCTGTCCTCGTATGTGGCTTCCTTGAACGCAAAGGAGCCCCCTTTCGTCGCCATCCCCGCTTTCCCGTCGCGCTTCTTCAGGCACTCCTGCATCTTCGTGTCGGCGCAGAGCGGCATCCGGCGCGCCGAGGATCTGAAAGGCAGGCGCATCGGCGTGCCGGAGTACCAGATGACCGCGCCGGTGTGGATCCGCGGCATCCTGTCCGACGATTACGGCGTGGGGGTCACGGATGTCGAGCATCTCTCGGGCGGCGAGGAGGAGCCCGGGCGCGACGAGAAAATCAAGCTCGATCTTCCCTCCGCCATTCGCCTGCATCCCATCGGGCCGACCCAGACGCTCTCGCAAATGATCGCGCAAGGCGAGATCGACGCGCTGGTCACCGCGCGTGCGCCTTCGACGTTTTACAGATATCCGGAAAGGGTACGGCGGCTATTCGACAATTATGTCGAGCTGGAGAAAGACTATTACCGGCGCACGAAGATCTTCCCGATCATGCATACCGTCGTGATCCGGCGCGATGTGTACGACGCCAATCCCTGGGTCGCGCAGTCGCTGTACAAAGCACTAAACGCCGCCAAGGCCCTGGCCTTCGAGATGTACAACCAAACCGCAGCCCTGCCGGCGATGCTGCCGTGGTTCGTCGCGCACGTCGAGGAGGCGCGGCGCGAGATGGGCGAGGACTGGTGGCCTTACGGCCTGGAGGCCAACCGCCACGCGCTCGACACGTTCCTGCGCTATCACCACGAGCAGGGGCTGTCGAAGCGCCGCTTCGCTCCCGAGGAGATCTTCGCGCGCGAGACGCTGCAATCCTTCAAGGTTTGAGCGAGACGACGAAGCAGCTCCCCGTGCAGCTCGCCTCCCCGCCGTGCCGGCGCGCGATGCGCCGCACGATCGACAGGCCGAGACCGCGATAGAACGGCTCGAAAATCTTCTCGCGCTCGGCTTCCGGCACGCCGGGCCCCTGGTCGCAAACAGTGATCTGTGTACGCGTCACGCGCACCCGTATCGGCGGCTTACCGTGACGTCTCGCGTTTTCCAGAAGGTTGCGGATCATGCGGCGCAGCAGCCGCGGCTCGCCTTGTATCGTGACCGGTTCGCCTTCCAGCGCTGCCTGCTCGTAGCGCACGCATTCTTCCGCGGCAAGCGCCAGCAGATCGACTGCTTCGGGCTTCTCCATGCGCTGCGCCGCGTCGAGCCGGCTCGACAGCAGGATTTCATCGATCAGCGCGTCGAGCTCGGCGATGTCGCGCTCGAGCTCGCGCTTGCGCCGCGGCTC
This sequence comes from Burkholderiales bacterium, assembly GCA_035476235.1. Lineage (GTDB taxonomy): Bacteria > Pseudomonadota > Gammaproteobacteria > Burkholderiales > SG8-39 > SCGC-AG-212-J23. The sequence goes on along the minus strand of DATILQ010000117.1, from coordinate 6,487 downwards.
GGCGCCTTCCTTCATCAGCTCGATCGCCATTCGGATGCGCGTAAGCGGCGTGCGCAGCTCGTGCGAAGCGTTCGCGAGCAGCGACTTCTGCGCGCCGACCAGCTCCTCGATGCGCGCGGCCGCGCGGTTGAAGCTCTCGGCAAGCCGGGCCACTTCGTCTTTACCCTCCACCTTCACCCTCGCGTCGAGCTGGCCGGCGCCGAAGGACTCGACGCCGCGCTGCAGCCGCTCGAGCCGCGCGGTGAGGCGCCTCACCACCGGATAGGCGCCAACACCGACCGCGACCACGAGCAGCGCGAGGATGAGGAACAGGCCGAGCGCCGGGTGGTGATGACGTCCCGGCAGGCGTGCGACGAGCCAGCGGCCGTCGTCGAGATGAACCGCCCAGCCCGGTCCGCGCATCCAGCCGGGACGCCGCGGCATCGGCAGGGGGGTGCCAACCGAGGCGAGCCGCGCGCCATCCTCGGCGAACAGCGTCGCGTCCGCTCGAAGGTGGGCAGCAAGCTTTTCCAGCGCCGCCTGCTGCGCGGCGCTTCCCGCCGTGGCTTCAGGCAGCACGTTGCCGGCGAGCGTCGCCGCAATCTCGTTCTGCGGCGCGCTGTCGGCGAACTGCCGCCACAATACGCCGGCCGCCAGCGCGAACACCGCGAGGCTCGCGAGCACCGCGAGATAGATCCGCAGGTACAGCTTGCGCATCAGTCCTGCGCTTTGGCGAACACGTAGCCGGCGCCGCGCACCGTGATGATGCGGCGCGGCTTTCTGGGGTCGTCCTCGATCGCCGCGCGGATGCGCGAGATGTGCACGTCGATCGAGCGGTCGAACGCCTCGAGCGGCTCGCCTTTCATGAGGTCCATCAGCGCGTCGCGCGACAGCACGCGCCCGGCGTTCTCGGCCAGCGCCGCAAGCAGCGCGAACTGGTACGAGGTCAGCGGCCTGTGGCGGCCTTCGAGGCGCACCCTGCGCGCGTCGCGGTCGATCTCCAGGCGACCAAAGCGGACCACATCGGATGCTGCAACGGCATTCCTTCTGCGCAGGATGGCGCGCAGCCGCGCGAGCAACTCGCGCGGCTCGAACGGCTTGGGCAGGTAATCGTCCGCGCCGAGCTCAAGGCCGACGACGCGGTCCGCCGCGTCGCCGCGCGCCGTGAGCATCAGCACCGGAATGTCGTGCTTCGCGCGCAGCCGGCGGCAGACGTCGAGTCCGTCCATGTCGGGCAGCGTGAGATCGAGCACCAGCGCTTCATAGGGCTCGCGCGCGACGCGCTCCAGCCCTGCGGCGCCGGTGGCGCTGGTGGTGACGCGATATCCCGCCGCGCCGAGATATTCGGCGAGCATCGCGGCAAGACGGGAATCGTCCTCGATCAGCAATATGCGCTGCGCCACCCGCGGGAGTTTACCCGCGGTGCCAGCCACCCCGGTGGCGCGCCGCGCGCGCGGCGAGGGTCTTGCGCTGCTCCGGGGTCAGCACCTCGGCGGCGTCGGCAAGCGCCTGCGTCAACCGGCGCGACGCGGCGTCGGCCTGTTTCAAATGAATTGCTCGAAGTTGCTCGATTGCCGCGCGATCGATATTGGGCGCAGAGAACAGCTCGATCGCCTGGCGCCGCGCCTCGCGCGCCTGCTCGCGCAGCGGCGCGAGGTCCTTGGCTGCGTCCTTGGCGATGACGGCGAGCTTCTCCCGCTGATCGGGCGTCGCGTCGACTTCGACGGCAAGGTGCTTCACGAAGCGCTCGATGCGTTCGTTCATCTCCGCCGGGTCGAGCGGCCCCACGCCGAAGCCGTGCCGGCCGCCGTGAGCAAAGGCCTTCGAGCCGATCCCTGCCAAAAGGCCGCCGCACAGTGCGGCGAGGGTAAAGCGTTTGGTCCGGTTCATGACTGCCTCCTTGGAAAGCAGTCAGTCTTGCCGCATCGTGTAAGCCGTCTTTCTCCGGCTGGTAAAGTTATGTGAAGCTACGGCTCGAGGCGCGCCAGCACGCCGTTGTCTTCATCCGTCAGAAGATAGAGGTAGCCGTCGGGACCGCTCCTCACGTCCCGAATCCGGCCGAGGACGCCCTTCAACAAACGCTCTTCCCTGGTGATTTTCTCCCCGTCGAGCTTCAACCGCACCAGCATCTGGTCGCGCAGCGCGCCGACGAATAGATCGCCTTTCCAGCGCGGAAACCGCTCGCCGGTGTAGAACGCCATGCCCGAAGGCGCGATCGACGGCACCCAGTAGTAGAGCGGCTGCGCCATGCCCGCCTTGTGGGTGCCCTCGCCGATCTTCGTGCCGATGCCGTAATTGACGCCGTAGGTGATGACGGGCCAGCCGTAATTGACGCCGGGGCGGATGACGTTCACCTCGTCGCCGCCCTGCGGCCCGTGCTCGTGCGTCCAGAGCATTCCCGTCTGCGGATGCAGCGCCGCGCCCTGCATGTTGCGGTGCCCGAGGTCGAATTTCTCGGGCTTCCAGCCGGGCTTGCCGGCGAAGGGGTTGTCCCGCGGGACGCGGCCATCGTCGTGCAGCCGGATCACAGAGCCGGCATGGTCATCCGGCCGCTGCGCGCGCTCCCCCTGCCCGCGCTCGCCGAGCGTGAGATAAAGATAGCCGTCGCGGTCGAAGACGATGCGGCCGCCGAAGTGGATGCTGCTCGTGCCTTTCGGGCTTTGCCGGAACAGCACCTGCACGTCCTCCAGCCGCCGGCCATTCAGCTTTGCGCGCGCGAGCTCGGTCCCGACGCCGCCCTCTCCGCGCGCGGCGTACGCAAAATAAATCAATCGGTTCTCACCATACCGGGGGTGGAGAACCACGTCGAAAAGCCCGCCCTGCCCCCCGGCCGTGACCTGCGGCAGCCCGGCAATCGGCTGGGGATCGAGCTTGCCCTGCGCAACGATACGCAGCCGCCCGGGCCGCTCGGTGACGAGCAGGCGGCCGTCGGGCAGGAAGGCCAGCGACCACGGATGCTCCAGGCCCTGTACGATGGTCGCCACGTGGAAGGCATGTTCCTCGGACCGGAACTCAGGCGCGCTGATCGCCTGCGGGATTGACAGTACCGCCGGCAGGAACAGGAAAAGAATCCGTTTCATCGCGAAAGGACCGACATGATCGAGTTTATCTCCCAGCGCTGGGCGCCGCGCCTGTTGAGCGTGCTGCGCATTGTCACCGCGTTTCTCTTCATGGCGCATGGCGCGCAGAAGCTGCTCGGCTTTCCCGCGCCGATGACCAGCCCGCCGGCGCTGTTCTCGCTGATCGGCCTGGCGGGAACGCTCGAGCTGGTCGGCGGCGCGGTGCTGCTCGTCGGGCTGTTCACGCGGCCGGTCGCTTTCATTCTTTCCGGCGAGATGGCATTCGCCTATTTCATGGCGCACGCCGCGGGGGGCTTCTGGCCGCTGCTCAACCGCGGGGAGCTCGCCACGCTCTACTGCTTCGTGTTCCTCTACCTCGCCGCGGCGGGCGGCGGGTCCTGGAGCCTCGACCGCGCCTGGCGCTCGCGCTCCTGATTCTTGAAAAACCTTCTCCTCCTGGGAATTCTGGTTCTCGCCGGCTGCGCCAGCCAGAGCAAGAACCAATGCCTGAACGCCGACTGGTACGCGATCGGCCTCGAGGACGGCGCCGTCGGCCGGCCGCTCGAGCGGCTCGGCGACCACCGCCGCGCCTGCGCCGAGTACAACGTCACGCCGCAGACCGAGCGCTATCTGGCGGGCCGCAACGAGGGCCTGAAGACCTTCTGCAACTACGAGCGCGGCTACTCCAACGGCCGCGCCGGATATGCCTACGTCCCGGTGTGCGCGCCGGAGAGCGGGTTCAGCGCCGGCTACCAGCGCGGGCGCGAGCTCCACGACCTGAACCAGCGCCTGGCGGAGGTGCGCAACCAGATCGCGCGCTCGAAGGAAGCGCTCGCGGCGGGAATTGCGAATCCCGCCGCGCTCGCGCTGGAAATCGTGCGTCTCGAAGAGTTGACGCGCGAAGCCGCGGAGCTGGAGCGGAGGATCGGCCGTGCGAGCAATCCCTAGTCTTGTCATCCTGCTTCTTGCCGGTTGTGCCCAGGCGCCGATCGCGCTGCGCGACATGGGCTCGTTCCATGTCGGCGGGCGCGACGTGGAGATTTCCGGCAAGCCGGTGAAGGAGGTCGTCTTCACCCCGGGCGGCGTGCCGGCGAAGGTCGACCCGAACGGCACCTATTCGGTCGAGGCGATGTACGTGCAGTACTTCCTGCCCGCCGAGCGCCGCGGCGCCGTGCCGCTGCTGATGTGGCATGGCGGCGGGCTGACCGGCGTCACCTACGAGACCACGCCCGACGGCCGCGAAGGCTGGCTGACTTATTTCGTGCGCCAGGGCTGGGATGTCTACAACTCCGACGCGGTCGAGCGCGGCCGCGCCGGCTGGGCCATGTACCCCGACGTCTTCAAGGGCGAGCCGGTGTTCCTCACCAAGGCCAATCCCTTCGAGCGCTTTCGCATCGGGCAGGGTGCCGGCTCCTACTCGAGCGACCCGGCGAAGCAGCGCGTCCTGCCCGGCAGCCAGTTTCCCGTCGCCGCCTACGACAGCTTCGTGAAGCAGAACGTGCCGCGCTGGACGACGACCGACGACGCCATCCTGCGCGCCTACATCGCGGAGATCGACAAGGTCTGCCCCTGCGCGATCCTGTTCCACTCGCAGGCCGGCCAGTTCGGCTTCAGGGCGGCGCAAGCGCGGCCTGACAAGGTGAAGGCGCTGATCGCCGTCGAGCCCGCCGGCGTGGGCGATCCCAAGCAGGCGGCCTCGCTGAAAGACATCCCGGTCCTGATGATCTATGGCGACTTCATCGCGCAGGACGCGCGCTGGCCGCAGATCCGCAAAAACGGCATCGACTTCACCGATGCCATCGCCAGAGCCGGCGGCAAGGTGGATGTCGTCGACCTGCCGAACGTCGGCATCCGCGGCAACTCGCACCTGCTGATGATGGACCGCAACAACCTGGAGATCGCCGCGCTCATCCAGCGCTGGCTCGAGCGCCAGGGCCTGTATCGCTGATCAGTAGCCGTAGAACTCCTCGGAGCGCATGTCGTTTTCGGAGATGCCCATGCCCTCCAGCATCGACTGCATGGCCATCGTCATGCCGGGCGGCCCCGCGAAGTAGTAGACGGGCGCCTTCACGTCGCGCAGAGATCGCTCCAGCAGCTCGCGCCCGATCAGGGCGGTTTCGCCGCTCCACGGCCGCGACGATTTCGCCGCTTCCGTCATGGTGGCGATCAGCCGGTAGTGCGGATTCGCCTGCTCGAGGCGCTCGAGCTCCTCGAGGAACGCGGCGTCCTCAGGGCGGCGGTTGGAGTAGAGCAGGAGGATCCGGTGCGGCAGCTTCTGCTTCGCGGCGTGACGCGCCATCGACAGGAACGGCGTCACGCCGATGCCGCCGGCGAGGAAAACCGCCGGGCGCGCGGCGTCCTCGTGCAGCACCATCAGTCCGTTCGGCCCTTCGATCCTGAGCGGCGTGCCGGCGGCCGCGGACCTGAGCACCCGCTTGAACGCGCTGTCGCGCATGCGCGTCGCCACCATCAGCTCGGGCTCGTGCGGCGCCGAGGCAAGCGTGAAAGTCCGGCTGTCGCCCTGGGAGTCGGTTTGCGGCGGCTCGAGCAGCGTCACCAGCACATTCTGGCCGGCTGCGTGCGCAAAGCCGGCGGGACGGGCGAAATGGAACGCCATCGTTCCTTCCGCCACGGGCTCACGGCGCGTGAGGACGGTCTCGTAGGACGCCACTCAGAACATCCGGATTCCCTTGAAGCTGTCCGCTGTCTCGTAGCGCTTGCCGGCATCGTCGTACCAGTAGAGCTTGCCGGGCTCTTCGCCCTTCGTCAGCTTGTGCGAGCTGTCGCAGTACGGCTGGTTCTTCGACAGGCCGCATTTGCACAGCCAGACCTCTTTTCCTTCGATGACGTAGCGGGACGGCTCCTGCAGGGTGCGTTTCACCAGACGTGCCATCGGGTTTCCTCTATAGCGATTTCAGATACTCGGCCAGCTCGACTTTTTCCTGGTCGGTCAGCCCGAGCCTGAAGTTGCGGTTGTAGTGCTCGATGACCTGCGGCAGCGTTGCAAAGCGGCCATCGTGGTAGAAACCGCCGCGCGAGTGCGTCCACAGTCCCGCGAGCGGAGCGGTACGGTATCTGTGCGTCGGCGATCGGTCGGCCTGAAACGCATCGATTCCCATCTCGGCAGGCGTGTGCAGGTTATGCCCGGGCTCGGTGAAAAGCGGCGGTACGTGGCAGTTCGAGCACTGCGCCCTGCCGTTGAACACCTCTTTGCCGCGCAGCGCCGCCGCCCTGTCGAAGCTGCCCTTGGGCGGGGTCGGCGCCGGGATCGCGAGCTGATAGAAATGAAGCGCCGCCAGCTTCGATGTGACCAGGTCAGGCGTTCCCCGCGTATTGCCGGAGCCGCTCTTCGCCGAGACCGGGTACTGGTCCTTGTCGTTGAACCGCGAGTCGAAAAAGGTGCCCGAGCCATGCATCTGGGTCACGGCGACGTAGGCATTCCAGTACGG
>DATILQ010000116.1:0-2699 GCA_035476235.1 Burkholderiales bacterium | reverse complement strand
CCCTTCATCGGCTTTTTGCCGGTGACCTGGCAGACGCGGGACATCGGAATCACTCCGGGACAATGCGCGGAAACGCGCGAAAGGCGCGGATTTTACTACAGTAATCCGCGCTCCGCGAAAGAGATTGCCTGGTTTCCGGCGATGATGAAGTGGTCCAGCACCTTGACCTCGATGAGCGCGAGCGCCTCCTTCAGGTTGGCGGTCAGGAGCTCGTCTGCCTGGCTCGGCTGCGCAACGCCCGAGGGGTGGTTGTGCGCGAAGATCACCGCCGCGGCATTGGTTTCCAGGGCCATCTTGACGACTTCGCGCGGATAGACACTGGTCTGGGTGAGCGTACCGCGGAAGAGCTGGTCGTCGAACTTGATCACCCGGTGCTGCGCGTCGAGCCACAGGCAGACGAACACTTCGTACGGCCGGGCGCCGATCGCGAGCCGCAGGTAGTCGCGTACCGCGCCCGGAGAAGTGAGCGCCGTGCCGGTCTTGAGCTCCTCCTTGGTGGAACGGCGCGCGAGTTCGATGGCCGCTGCGAACTGTGCTCTTTTCGCCTCTCCCAATCCCTTGAGCTTTGCGCGCGCCGGGCCCTCTTCCAGCAGCCGCGTAATGCTTCCGAACTGCTGCAACAGGTCGCGTCCGAGCTCTACGGCGTTTTTGCCACGCACGCCGGTGCGCAGGAGGACCGCGAGAAGCTCCGCATCGCTCAGCGCGCCGGCGCCGAGCGTGAGCAGCCGTTCACGCGGCCGTTCCTCGACCGGCCAGTCGGAAATCGCCATGCCCCCGGCTTTCCCTTAAAATCGTTCTCCCCTTAACGGGCCTTTTGGACATGGCGTTGACGGGCAAGCGCATCTTGCTGGGCATCACCGGCGGCATAGCGGCGTACAAGGCCGCGGAGCTGGTGCGCCTGCTGGTGAAGGCTGGCGCCGACGTGCGCGTCGCCATGACCGAGGCCGCCACCCGCTTTATCGGCACCACGACGATGCAGGCGCTTTCCGGGCAGCCGGTGTGGACCGATCTGTGGGACGCGCGTGTGAACGATGCCATGGGGCACATCGAGCTGTCGCGCGACCGCGAGCTGATCCTGGTCGCGCCGGCGTCGGCGGACTTCATGGCCAAGCTCGCTCACGGCCTGTGCGACGACCTCCTTTCGACGCTGTGCGTTGCACGCCGCTGCCCGCTGATCGTGGCGCCGGCGATGAACGTGGAGATGTGGCAGAACGCGGCCACGCAGCGCAGCGCCGAGACGCTGCGCGCCGACGGCGTGCAGATCGTCGGGCCCGCCTCCGGCGGACAGGCGTGCGGCGAGATGGGCATGGGCCGCATGACCGAGCCGGCCGACATCCTCGCCGACGTGCAGTTTTTTTTTCAGCCGAAGCGCCTCGCCGGTAGGCGCGTGGTCGTCACCGCAGGCCCCACCGAAGAGCCCATCGACCCGGTCCGCGTGATCACCAACACGAGCTCGGGAAAGATGGGCTACGCGGTGGCGCGGGCTGCGCGCGAAGCGGGCGCCGAAGTTACGCTGATCAGCGGCCCAGTGTCGCTGCCCACCCCGGCTGGCGTGGCGCGCGTCGACGTACGCACGGCGCAGGAGATGTTCGAAGCGGTGAAGAAGGATGCGAAGGACGCGGACCTCTTCATCTCCGTGGCCGCGGTCGCCGATTACCGCGTCAAGAATCCCTCGGCGCAGAAGATCAAGAAGGCGAACGGGCACCTTTCGCTCGAGCTCGAGGAAAACCCGGACATCCTCGCCTGGGTCGCCGGGCAGCCGAAGCCGCCGTTCTGCGTCGGCTTCGCCGCCGAGAGCGAGAACCTGGCGGAGAACGCGAAAGCCAAGCTGGCCAAGAAGAAGCTGCCGCTGATCGCCGCGAACCTCGCGACCGAAGCCATGGGCCGTGACGACAACGCGATCACGCTGTACGACGCGAAAGGCGAACATCCGCTGGGGCGCGGTGCGAAGTTGGACCTCGCGCGGCGCCTGATCGAGCACGTCGCCGGAAAGCTGCCGGCTCGCAAATGAGAAAGCTGGAAGTGAAGATCCTCGACGAGAGGATGCGCGCCATGCTGCCGCACTACGCCACCGCGGGCGCGGCTGGCCTGGACTTGCGCGCCTGCCTGGACAAGGAACTGAGATTGGAACCGGGCGACAGCCGCCTGGTCTCGTCCGGGATCGCAATCCACGTCGCCGATCCGGGGTACGCCGCGATCATCCTGCCGCGCTCGGGGCTCGGGGCGAAGAGCGGCATCGTGCTCGGCAATCTCGTGGGGCTCATCGACTCGGACTACCAGGGGCCGCTGATGGTGTCGGTCTGGAACCGTGGCCGCGAGCCCTTCACGGTGCAGCCGATGGACAGGATTGCCCAGCTGGTCGTGATCCCGGTGGTGCAGGTCGAGTTCGAGGTGGTGCAGGACTTCGCCGCCAGCGCGCGCGGCGCCGGCGGCTTCGGCTCGACGGGGAAAGGCTAGGCGAGCGAATCAGCCCAGATGGTGCGGGCCCAGCTCCAGGCGTAGTTCGCTTCGGCCTCGCTGCGCGCGGCCGAGACGCCGCCGGAGCCCTTCACGGCGATGAGCGTTCCCTGCCCGGGGTCCCACTCGTGCACCGACGAGACCCGGATCCCTTCGGTACGCGAGACGAAGCTGTAGCAGGAGTTGATGATCTTCAGCGGCTGCGGCTCGCGGCCGTTCAGGAGATCGACGATCGCCCCGGC
>DATILQ010000115.1:0-17511 GCA_035476235.1 Burkholderiales bacterium | reverse complement strand
CAGCAGCGGCAGGCCGAGCGCGGCGGCGAGCGCCGCCTGCTTCAGGAGATCGACCACGAACAGCTTCGGCGTCATGCGGTTGAAGCCGAACTGCGCCTCGATGACGAAGGTGCGATACAGCGACAGCGGCAGCTCCAGAGCGGCGATCAGCACCACCACGGTTGCGAAGAGCGCGGCGCCGTGCCACAGGCCCTGCGGGTCGAACACGCGGCTCCATTGCGCTGAGAGCCGGTCGATGAGGCCGCCGAGGGTGAGCGCGAGCAGCACCGCCGCGCCGACGAGCACGTCGATCATGCCCAGGCGCGCCTTGGCGACGGTGTAGTCGGCCGCCTTCTGATGCGCGCCGAGAGGGATCGCCTCGGCAAACGTGCGCGGAACCGCGTCGCGGTGCGCGCGCACGTGGCGGATCTGGCGGGCCGCGAGCCAAAGGCGCGCCGCGGTCGCAAGGCCCAGCGCGATGAGGAACACCCAGGTAAAAGCGTTGGTCACGCCATGAGAGAATAAAGCATGCCCGTGGACCAGAACAACCTCATCTGGATCGACATGGAGATGACCGGGCTGCAGCCAGACTCCGACCGGATAATCGAGATCGCGCTGCTGGTCACCGATGCGCAGCTCGCCACCGTCGCCGAGGGCCCGGTCATGGTGATCCACCAGCCCGACGAAGTGCTGGAGGCGATGGACGCGTGGAACAAGGCCACCCACGCCAAGACCGGGCTGATCGAGCGCGTGCGCTCATCCAGGCTCACCGAGGCGCAGGCCGAGCGCGCGGCGCTCGAGTTCCTCGGCCAGCACGTTCCGGCCGGCGTCTCGCCGATGTGCGGCAACTCGATCTGCCAGGACCGGCGCTTCCTCGCGCGCTGGATGCCTCAGCTCGAGGCCTACTTCCACTACCGCAACCTCGACGTCTCGACCTTGAAGGAGCTGGTGCGGCGCTGGAAGCCCGAGCTCGGCAAGGGCTTCTCGAAGGAAAGCAAGCACGAGGCGCGCGCCGACATGCTCGAGTCGATCGAGGAGCTGCGCTATTACCGGCGCACGGCTTTAGCTATTTGAGATGGCTTAAGACCCAGGGCTCGACGACCTCGGCGCGCACCCTGGCGTCGGGCCAGCGCTCCGAGCGGCCCATGTGGCCGCCCTGCGGATTGACCCAGACGTCCTTCGGGTCGCCGTGCTTCATGAGCAGGTACAGGTCGGCGATCGGCTGCTGGGTGTCGCGCTCGCCGTTGACGAGGAGCATCGGCGCCGACGGGCGCTCCAGCATGCCGCGCGCAAGGAGAGAAAGGCGCGGCCCGTAGGCGAGGAACTCGTCCATCGACTTCGTGCCGTAGACCGAGGCGCGCGCCGGGTAGACGTCGAAAAGATACTCGCGGGTCGAGAAGGCCTTTTTCTGCCACTCGGGCGAGTAGTACTCGTGGATGCCGACGCCGTGCACCACCGCGCCGCGCAGGCGGTCCTTCTCGGTGTAGGCCATGACCGCCGCCCAGTACCCGCTCCAGCTGCGCCCCTGCACGACGATGCGCTTCGAGTCGATCTCCGGCCGCGCCTGCAGGTAGTCGTGCGCGCGCGAGAACATGCGCTCGGCGCCGACGTCGACCAGGATCGGCGCCTGGCCGGTGCCGGGCATGTCGAGCGCGAACACGCCGACGCCGTTCTTCAGGTAGGCATCGGCCTGCGCGATGACTTCCTCCTTGCGCGAGTCGAGGCCGTTGATGCCGAACACGAGGGGCGCCGGCCGCGCGTTCGCGGGCAGGCGCAGATAGGCGACGATCTCCGCCGCCTCGAACGGGATGCGCAGCGTCTCGATCGGCGGCGTCAGCGATCTCGCGTACTGCTGGAACGCCTCGAGGGCGCGCGCGTAGGCGCGCTGCTTGCCGGGCGAAAGCCGCTCGCTCGGCCAGCGCGCGACGTTGAAGCTGTGCCAGGCCTGGTAATAGTCGCCGTGCTGCAGGTGGCGCTCGCCGACGCGGCTCCACGCCGCCGCCCATTCGTCGGGCTCGAGGCTGTGCAGGCCCGCCATCGCCTCGCGCGCATCCTCGGCCTGGACGCCGGCGAGCGGCCCCAGGTTGCGCTCGGCGCGCCGGATCGTCTCCTGCTTGAGCTCCTCGAGCGAGCGCGGGCCCCAGCCTTGCGCCGAAGCGCTGCACGTGAGCGCGAGCAGGCTCGCCGCGGCCAGGCTTCGCTTCACTTCTTCTTTTTGCTTTTCTTTGCCGGTTTAGCCGTGCCGCCGGCCTTGACCTCGACGATGCACTCGATCTCGACCGGGATGGCGTTGGGCAGAGATCCCATGCCGACGGCGGAGCGGGCGTGCTTGCCTTTGTCGCCGAACACCTCGACAAACAGATCCGAGCAGCCGTTGATGACCTTCGGCTGGTCGCTGAACTCGGGCGTGCCGTTCACCATGCCGAGCAGCTTCACCACGCGGCTCACGCGGTCGAGGCTGCCGAGCTCCGCCTTCATCACCGCGAGCAGCGCGAGCCCGACCGAGCGCGCGTGCTGGTAGCCCTGTTCCACCGTCAGCTCCGCGCCGAGCTTGCCCTTCACCGCGCCTGGCCCTTTGCCGGCGAGAAACAGGAGGTTGCCGGTGCGCACCGCGTTCACGTAGTTCGCGACCGGCGGCGTCGGCGCCGCCAGCTGGATGCCGAGCTCCTTGAGGCGCTTTTCGGCGCTCATGACAGGGTCACTACCTTTCCGGGGTTCATCAGGTTGTCCGGGTCGAAAACCTTCTTGATGTCGCGCATCAGGCTGATGACGTCCTCGCCGAGCTCCGCCTGCATCGAGCCCTGCTTGCCCATGCCGATGCCGTGCTCGCCGGTGCAGGTGCCTTCCATGGCCAGCGCGCGGTTCACGAGGCGCGCGTTGAGGGCTTTCGCCTCGTCCATCTCGGCCCGGCTGCCGGGATCGACCAGGATCACGAGGTGGAAGTTGCCGTCGCCGACGTGGCCGAAGAGCGGGATCGGCATCGAGGCTTGCTCGATCTCCTTCGCGGTTTCGCCGATGCACTCGGCGAGGCGCGAGATCGGCACGCAGACGTCTGTCGAAACCGCACGCGAGCCGGCCTTGAGCTGGAGGCAGGCGAAGTAGGCGTTGTGGCGCGCCTCCCAGATCTTCGAGCGGTCCTCGGGGCGGGTGGCCCACTGGAAGTCGAGTCCGCCGTTTTCCCTGGCGATCTCCTGCACCTGCTTGGCTTGCTCGACCACGCTCGCCTGCGTGCCGTGGAACTCGAGGAACAGCGTCGGCGACTCGCGGTAGGCCAGCTTGTTATGGCGGTTGAGGGCCGCCATGGTGGTCGCGCACAGCAGCTCGCTGCGCGCCACGGGAATGCCCATCTGCAGGGTCTGGATCACGGTCTTCGTCGCGCCGTCGATGGTGGGGAAGGCGCATACCGCCGCCGACATCGCCTCCTGCATGGGATAGAGGCGCAGGGTGACCTCGGTGATGATGCCGAGGGTGCCTTCGGAGCCGACGAACAGCCGCGTCAGGTCGTAGCCCGCCGCCGATTTCTTCGCGCGGCGCGAGCTCTGGATGATACGGCCGTCGGGCAGCACCACCTTCAGCGACAGCACGTTCTCCCGCATCGTGCCGTAGCGCACCGCGTTGGTGCCCGAGGCGCGCGTCGCGGCCATGCCGCCGAGGGTCGCGTCGGCGCCGGGGTCGATCGGAAAGAAAAGCCCGGTGTGCTTGATGTACTCGTTCAACTGCTTGCGCGTGACGCCCGCCTGCACCACCGCGTCGAGGTCTTCCTCGTGCACGGCGAGGACCTCGTTCATGCGCGACAGGTCGATGCTCACGCCGCCGTACACCGCGAGGATGTGCCCCTCGAGCGAGGTGCCGACGCCGAACGGGATCATCGGCACGCGGTGGCGCCGGCAGATGTTGACGATGTCGCGCACTTCCTCCGTGGTCGCGGGGAACACCACCGCGTCGGGCAGCGCGTAGGGAAAGTACGACTCGTCCTTGCCGTGATGCTCGCGCACCGCCGCCGAGGTCGAGACGCGCTCGCCGAGCAAGGCCTTCAGCTCGCTGACCACCGACTGGTCGAACTCGCGCGCCTTGTTCATCGGGCTATTTTAGCTTGATCTCGCCGCGGAACGGCACCTTCACGCCGAGCGAGGGGATCTCGAGCGTCATGTGGGCCTGCAGCGTTTCATTGCCGGAGAGCCTCTTTTGCTGGAGCGCCTGCTGCACCGCCTGCTCGATCTCGCGCTGCGAGTTGACGCCGACCATCTTCAGGAACTTGCGGATGCTGAGGTTGAATGTCTCCTGGTCCATCGCCTATCTCCTAGAAAGAATTTTCCCGGCCAGCGCCTTGCCGAGCTCGACGCCCCACTGGTCGAAGCTGTTGATGTTCCAGATGACTCCCTGGGTGAACACCTTGTGCTCGTAGAGCGCGATCAGCCGGCCGAGATTGCGCGCGTTCAGCCCTTCGAGGAGCAACATGCTCGACGGCCGATTGCCAGGGTACTGCCTGTAGGGCGGGAGCTTGGGATCGTCGGTGCCGAAGGCGAGCGCGTCTGCCTGAGCCAGCGCATTCGCGCTTAGAACTTTCTCAAGCGATAAATCGATGAAGTCGGCCGGCACGATCTGGGTTCCCTGGTGCAGCAGCTGGTGAAACGAGTGCTGGCTGACGCTACCCTCCAATCCCCAGACGACCGGGGCGGTGGAGTAATCGACGACGCGATTCTCGCGGTCGACGCGCTTGCCGTTCGATTCCATCTCGAGCTGCTGCAGGTACGCAGGCAGCAGGCGCAGCGCGTTCGAGTAGGGCAGCACCGCGTGCGTCGACGCGCCGAGGAAGTTGGTGTTCCACACTCCGATCAGCGCCATCAGGGCCGGCACGTTTTTCTCGAGCGGCGCTTGCGCGAAGTGGCGGTCGATCTCGTGCGCGCCGGACAGGAATTCCTGAAACGCGTCGAAACCCATGGCACACGCCGCGGCGAAGCCGACCGCCGAGCACGCCGAGAAGCGCCCGCCGACCCAGTCCCACATCGGCAGGATTTCGCTTGCGCCGAACTGCCTCGCCGCCTCGACGTTGGAGGTCACGGCGTAAAAGAGCTTCCCTCCCCATGTTTTTGCCGCCGCCGCGTTCGACATCGTTTCCTGCGTGGTGAAGGTCTTCGAGGCGACGACGAAGAGCGTGGTCTGCGGCTCCGCGCCTTCGAGCGCGCGTTCCAGATCGTGCCGGTCGACGTTGGCGGCGAAGCGCACTTCGAGCGCGCCGTCGCCCAGCGCGTCGGCGAGCAGGCGCGGGCCGAGATCCGAGCCGCCGGTTCCCAGGTTCACGATTCTCTTGAATTTCTTTTCGCTTCTGATGCTCGAAACGAGTACCTTCATCCGTGCCAGCGCGTCACGGACCTCTCGGGGAGAAGATTCCCCTGCGCGCAATGCGGTATGCCAGGCGGCGCGGTTCTCGGTGGAGTTGACCGGTTTGCCGGACAGCAGCGCTTCGCGCCACTCCGCGAACCCGCGCTCGCCGGCCAGGTTGGCGAGCAGCCGCAGCGTCATGGCGTCCACGCGCTGGCGCGAGAAGTCGTAACGCACCCCCGGGGCCTCGGCGACAAGCTTGCGCGAGGCGAGCAGCTCGCGCAGGTGGACCGTGCGCCTGCTCTCGGCATGCGCCAGGAGCTGTGCCCAGGCCGGGCATTCGGTCGGCGATCGGGTATTCATTTGACGAGGCGGTAGAGGCGGTAGCGCTCGCCCTTGTCGCCGGGGCGGCCGACGTCGGCGAGCTTCACCCAGCCCGCTCCCGGCGCGTCGAGCTCGTGCTTCGGGCTGCCCTGGACGAGGAGCAACGGGCACGCCTCGGGCTTCAGCAGGTCGAAGGCGCGCGGCCGCAGGCCGGCATGGTAGCCAAGCGCCGCCGCCTGCGGCACGCCGAGCTGCTTCGCCGCGACGCAGCCGGTGCCCACGGGGATCTTGGAGCGCAGCTGCAGCGCCACCGAGCGGTAGCTCTTCTGGTAGTCGGCCCAGGGCATCCACAGCATCGCGAACGTTCCCCAGAGCAGCACGACGCCGGCGGCCCAGCGCGCCACGCTGCGCAGCGGCGTTGGCGCGGCGAACAGCACGATATAGAACCAGGCGAGCGTCAGCGCAGCCGCGAAGAGGAAGTAGAGCAGGTTGAATTCCGGCGTGAACCCGGGCGCCGCGCGGGCGAAGTTGGCCGCCACCTTGGGCGGCACGCCCGTCATCATCCCCATGTACCCCAGCCAGATCAGCCCGACGAAGAAGGCGAAGGTGATGACGCCGAACCAGTCGAGCGCGGCAGCAGCCCCCCGTCGCAGCGTCAGCACGCCCTGCGAAGCGAGAAGCGCGAGCGGCGCGAGCAGCGCGAGCAGGTTGACGTCCTGCGGCGGCCCCATGTACGCCGCGCCTAGCAGGGTGGCGAGCGAGGCGAACGCCGGCACGAAAAGCCGCGGCTCGCCCAGGCGGCGCCGCATCGACCACACCGCCCAGGCCGCGAGCGGCCAGGCCGGCCACGCGAACCAGCTCCCGGTGGAAACAAAGTAGTACACGTTCGTGCCGAGCGCTCCCTGCGGCTGCGAGGTCAAGGTCCACCACTCGTTGAAGAGCCCGGGCGAGCGCACGTAAAGCGCAAGCGGCCAGCTTACGGCGAGCGCGCCGCCGACGATGAGGGTGGCCGCCCAAAAAGGCAGCGCAGTGCGGCCGCGCCATTCCGGGCAGGCCAGGTGGGCCGCGACGACCGCGAGGCCGAGCGCTGCCGGCGCTATCCAGGTCGAGGAGAGGAAAGCGAGGCCGAGCGCGGCACCGAACAGAGCGCCGGTCGCGAGGGGCCGCGTCGCTGCCCGGGGCAGCACGGCGAGCGCGCCGCTCAGCGCGGCGAGGCTGGCGAGCTCCGGCAGCGCCTCGTGCGCGTGCACGATGAGACCGACCGAGCCGATGAAAACGAGAAGCGCCGCCGCGGCGGCGGTATGGCGCGCCTGCGGGGCTGTCCAGTCGCGCGCCGCCCTGTACAGCAGCCAGCACGCCGCGAGCACGAACGCGCCGCTCGCGAGCCGCGCCGCGGAATGGAACTCGACGACGAGCTGGAACAGCTTGCCGAAGGCGAGCGCCGCCCAGTAATACAGCGGCGCATCGTTCAGCCAGGTCCCGGAAACCACGTGCGGCACGAGCAGGTCGCCGCCCAGGGCCATGTCGTGCACGATGCCGATGCCTATCGCATCGAGCGACTTCCAGGGATCGTGCCCAGCGAGGCCGGGCACCACGAACGCCAGCGCAAGGCCCGCGAGCCATGCGGGCGGAGGCGGCAGGGTCAGACGGGGCGGCATGCCCCGCAGGTTAAGCGGTTTTCTTCTTGGTGTAGCGGCGCTTGAACTTCTCGACGCGGCCCGCAGTGTCGACGATCTTGTGCTTGCCGGTGTAGTAGGAGTGCGATTCCGAGGACACCTCGACCTTCACCACCGGGTATTCCTTGCCGTCCTCCCACTTCATCGTCTCGCGGCCCTTGGTGTCGATGGCCGAGCGCGTCAGGAAAGCATGGTTCGAGCTGGTGTCGAGGAAGATCACCGGCCGGTAGTCGGGGTGGATGCCTGGCTTCATGGTCGTGCGCCCGCTGGAAAGGTGGCGAATTATAAGGGAAAATCCCCGCTTTTCATCCCCGCCGCATCGAGTCGAAGAACTCGGCGTTGGTCTTGGTGGCCTTGAGCTTGTCGATGAGGAACTCCGCCGCCTCGAGCTCGTCCATCGGGAACAGCAGCTTTCTCAGCACCCACACCTTCTGCAGGATCGGCTGCTCGATCAGCAGCTCCTCGCGACGCGTGCCCGAGCGGTTCACGTTGATGGCGGGGTAGATGCGCTTCTCGTGCATGCGGCGGTCGAGGTGCACCTCCATGTTGCCGGTGCCCTTGAATTCCTCGTAGATCACGTCGTCCATGCGGCTGCCGGTGTCGATGAGCGCGGTGGCGATGATGGTGAGCGAGCCGCCTTCCTCGACGTTGCGCGCCGCGCCGAAGAAGCGCTTGGGCTTCTGCAGCGCGTTCGCGTCCACGCCGCCCGTGAGCACCTTGCCCGAGGCCGGCTGCACGGTGTTGTAGGCGCGCGCGAGGCGCGTGATCGAATCGAGCAGGATCACCACGTCTTTCTTGTGCTCGACCAGGCGCTTCGCCTTCTCGATCACCATCTCGGCGACCTGCACGTGGCGCGAGGCCGGCTCGTCGAAGGTCGAGGCCACCACCTCGCCGCGCACCGAGCGCGACATCTCGGTCACCTCTTCCGGGCGCTCGTCGATCAGCAGCACGATCAGGGCCACGTCGGGATGGTTGGCGACCAGGGCGTGCGCGATGTGCTGCAGCATCACCGTCTTGCCGGCCTTGGGCGGGCTGACGATCAGGCCGCGCTGGCCCTTGCCGACCGGCGCCACGATGTCCAGCACGCGCCCGGTGATGTTCTCCTCGGCCTTGATGTCGCGCTCGAGCTTGAACGCCTTGTCCGGGTGCAGCGGCGTCAGGTTCTCGAACAGGATCTTGTTTTTCGCCGCCTCGGGGAGCTCGCCGTTGACCTTGTCGACCTTGACCAGCGCGAAGTAGCGCTCGCCGTCCTTCGGCGTGCGGATCTCGCCCTCGATCGAGTCGCCCGTGTGCAGGTTGAAGCGGCGGATCTGCGAGGGCGAGACGTAGATGTCGTCGGTGCTCGCCAGGTACGAGGTCTCGGGCGAGCGCAGGAAGCCGAAGCCGTCGGGCAGGACTTCGAGCGTGCCGTCGCCGAAGATCGACTCGCCTTTCTTCGCCGTGTTCTTCAGCATGGCGAAGATCAGGTCCTGCTTGCGCATCCGGTTGGCGCCTTCGATGCCGTTCGCCACCGCCATCTCGACCAGCTGGGTGACGTGGTGTTGTTTTAGCTCGGAGAGGTGCATAGGGATGGGCGGCGGCGGCGTTGGCGCCGCTTCCGGGGGAATAGGTGAACGGACTGCTTCCGTCTGGACGGCCTGGGACTTGCTCATATTCGGGAAAGGCGCCGAAGGCGTCGGCGCGGAGAATCTCTTGCCACCGCGGCTGGCCGGGAAATCCGGCTCAGCCGCTCAGAGAGTAAGTACTTTAGATGTTGCTGTCAAGAAAGGCGGTGAGCTGCGACTTCGAGAGCGCCCCGACGCGCGTCGCCTCGACGTTGCCGTTCTTGAACAGCATCAGCGTCGGGATGCCGCGGATGCCGAACTTCGCCGGCACGCTCTGGTTCTCGTCCACGTTGATCTTGGCGATCTTCAGCCGGCCCTCGTATTCCCTGGCGACCTCGTCGAGGATCGGCGCGATGGACTTGCAGGGGCCGCACCATTCGGCCCAGTAATCCACCAGCACCGGGGTGTCCGACTTGAGAACCTCGGGGTCGAAGGTGTCGTCGGTCACATGGCGTATGTCTGAACTGCTCATGGCTCTTTCCAGGGGGGTGACGCAGAACCTCCATTATGGGGGCGCCGCCCGGGAATCCCAATATAGGTGATAAACTATTGATTGCAAATGACTTACGTTGTCACTGAAAGCTGCATCAAATGCAAATACACGGACTGCGTCGACGTCTGTCCGGTCGACTGCTTCCGCGAGGGGCCAAACATGCTGGTGATCGACCCCGACGAGTGCATCGACTGCACGCTGTGCGTCCCCGAGTGCCCGGTCGAGGCGATCTTCGCCGAGGACGACGTGCCCGACTCGCAGAAGGAGTTCGTCGCCCTCAACCGCGAGCGCGCGCAAGTGTGGAAGCCGCTCATCGAGCGCAAGTCGCCGCCGCCCGACGCCGATCAATGGGCGAAGGTGAAGGATAAAAAACACTTGCTCGAGAAGTGAGCAAATATTCACGAAGCAGCGCAGCAATTTGCGCGTTGCAAGATTTTCTGTCGCCGTAGTGCGACTAAAAAAGTTCCGGAGTTTTGCAGTGTCACCTCGTCCGGATTTTTTCCGCGCTGAAACACTTTTGTAGCCTTGGCCGCGTAACCTTCGCCGTTGTTGCGCAGGAGGTTACATGGAACAAGGAAAGCTCGCCTTCACTGCGGTGTATCTCAAGGCTACCCACGGCTACATCGGCTTCATCGAGGAATTGCCCGGAGTAAATTCGCACGGCCGCACCATCGAGGAGGCGCGCGCGACGCTGCACAAGCTCGCGGCGGTGATCTTCGACGAGGAGCGCCGCGGCTCGGAGGAGATGCTCGCCGGCAAGGACGTGGTGCGCGAATCCTTCTTCGTTGCCATCCCTCGCACCTAGCTTTCACCGGGCTTAATGGTCGTAGACGCCGGCCCTGGTCTTTCCCCCGAACAGCCGGTAGGTGTAAATGGTGTAGCCGAGAATGAACGGCAGCACGATCAGCGCGCCGGCCAGCAGGAACTTGAGCGCGCTGGGATGCGCCGCGGCCTGCCAGAGGGTCAGGCGGTCCATCACCACGTAGGGAAACAGGCTGTAGGCGAGGCCGGCGAAGGCGAGGACATAGATCGCCACCGCATAGGCGAGGGGTTTCCAGTCGCTCTTACCCAAAGAAAACCAAAGCAGGAAGCCCGACAGGACAGTTCCAATCGGCAGCAACATCAACCAGAGAACCTGCGGAAAGTCGAACCACTTGTGGCGCACGGTCTCGCTCGCGAGCGGCGTCGCGAGGCTCACCAGCGCGACGCCGAGCGCCACCCACATCAGTCCCCAGCGCGCCCAGGCGATCGCCTTGTGCTGCAGCGCGCCTTCCGCGCGCAGGATCAGCCAGGTCGCGCCGAGGAGCACGTAGCCGCCGCACAGGCTCGCGCCGACCACCACCGCGAACAGCCAGTAGCCGAAGCCCGGCTCGAAGCCGGTGATGTAGCGCCCGAGCATCAGCCCCTGCGCGAAGCTCGCGAGCGTCGAGCCCGCCCAGAACAGCCAGTTCCACAGCTCGCGCTGCCAGCCCTCGGCCTTGATCCTGAGCTCGAACGCGACGCCGCGCAGCATCAGGCCGACCAGCATCGCGGCGACCGGCAGGTATAGCGCGCCCAGAACCACGCCGTGCGCCTTGGGAAACGCGACCAGCAGCAGGCCGATGCCGAGCACCAGCCAGGTCTCGATCGCGTCCCAGAACGGGCCGATCGAGGCGACCATCAGGTCCTGCTCGGCGCGCTCGGCGCCGGCCATCAGCATGCCGACGCCGAGGTCGTAGCCGTCGAGCACCACGTAGGCGAGGATCGCGCCCCCCATCAGCGCGGCAAAGACCAGCGGCAGCAGCTCGGCGTTCATTTTCTCGCCATGTGCGTGAGGGTGACCATGTAGGCGAGCAGCAGCACCGCGTACGTCCCTATGTAGGCAGTGAGGCTCGCGCCGAGCGTCGCGCCGCCGGCCTCGCCCACGGCGTCGGCGGTGCGCAGGACCCCGGTGACGAGCCAAGGCTGGCGCCCGATCTCGGTGGTCAGCCAGCCGGCGAGCACCGCGATCCATCCGGAGAACGTGAAGCCGGCGAAGACCCAGAGTAACCACCGCGGCGCCCGGCTGCGCAGTACGAACGACCCGAACCACGAGACAACCAGCATCAACACCCCCATCCCGACCATCACGCGGAAGGCGAAGAACACCGACGCGACCGGGGGGTGGTCCTTGAAGGCGTCGATGCCCTTCAACTCGCCGTCGAGGTCGTGGGTGAGGATGAGCGAGGCGCCCTTGGGCAGCGTGATCGCGAAATCATTCTGTCTTGTTTCTTCATTGGGAACCGCGAAGAGCACGAGCGGGGCGCCTTTCTCGGTGTGCCACAGCGCTTCCATCGCCGCGATCTTCGCCGGCTGGTGCTCGAGCGTGTTGAGGCCGTGCTGGTCGCCGGCCAGGATCTGCAGCGGCACCAGCACGGCGGCGAGCTGCGCGCCGAAGCGCAGCGTGCCGCGCGCGCCGGCATCGTCGGGCGCCTTCAGCAGCCGCCACGCCGACAGCCCGGCGACCAGGAACGCCGCGGTGATCCCGGAGGCGAGCAGCATGTGGACGAAGCGGTAGGGAAACGACGGGTTGAAGATCACCGCCCACCAGCTGCCGGCGATGAGCGTGCCGTTTTCGATCGTGTGGCCGGCCGGGGTCTGCATCCAGGAGTTGAGGGCCAGGATCCAGAACGCCGACACCGTGGTGCCGAAGGCGACGATCGCCGCGGAGCCGACGTGCATCCAGCCGGGCACGCGGTTCATGCCGAACAGCATCACGCCGAGGAACGTCGCCTCGAGGAAGAACGCGGTCAGCACTTCGTAGGCGAGCAGCGGGCCGGCGACGTTGCCGACCTTGTTCATGTAGCCCGGCCAGTTGGTGCCGAACTGGAAGCTCATCGTCACGCCCGTGACCACGCCCATGGCGAAGGTGAGCGCGAACACCTTCACCCACAGGCGGTAAGTCTCGAGCCAGGCCGCGTCGCGCGTGGCTTCATAGCGCACGCGGAAGTACACCAGAACCCAGGCGAGGCCGATGGTGATGCTCGGGAACAGGATGTGGAAAGCGATGTTGAGCCCAAACTGCACCCGGGCGAGCAGCAGCGCTTCTTCCATGGCCCGCTAGTATTGTCTGAAAAACGCAACAGGTACAGCAAAGGGTGACGCACGTCACACAGGTTGCGTTCGGCAGGCCCGTATGCTCGCAATCGCATGGAACAGGTCATCCATCCCTTCGTCGCAGGCGCCTCGGTCGCGGTGATCCTGCTGTCGGGGGTCGGCATCGCGGCGGTGACCGGCTACCTGCCGGGCTCGAGCGCGCAAAGGGTGGAACACCAGATGCAAATCGCGGTGGTGCTCGAGGTGAAGGCGCGCGGCCACCAGCGCTACGACGTTTCAGTGCGCCTGCCGGACGGCTCGGTCAAGACCCTGTCTGCGGACGCGCCGCCGGCCTGGAAAAGCGGCGACAAGGTGCGCGTGGTGGACGGCAGGCTCGAGCCGGTCTGACCGGCCCGATCAGGTCCCGCGGCAGGAGGCCGGCAGGTATCTCGGCGCGAGGTCGGTGCCGTCGGCCGCGGCGCCGCAGCGCCAGCCGAACAGGCCGCTGCCCAGGTTCGACGCGACGCTCGCGGCGGTGTTCGCGTCGATGAGCGGCACCAGCGTCACGACCTTGGAGTTCACGCTGGAGCTGATGCCTTGGACGGTCGCAGTCACCTTGCCGTCCGCGTCGGTCGCGACACCGGCGACGTACCTGGACAGCACGCCGCTTTCGCATTGCCAGTTATTGGCGCCGGGCGGGGTTCCGCCCCCCTGATAGATCTCGGTAATGGCGGTGCGGCAGGCGCTCAGGGCGAGGATCACCTCGGCCATCTTGGCGCGCACGGTGTAGTCCTGGTAGGCGGGCATCGCGACGGCCGCGAGGATGCCGATGATCGCGACCACGATCATCAGCTCGATCAGAGTGAAGCCGCGCTGCGTCATCGGTGGTGAAGTTATACCGCAGGCGCCGCGGGACGCGGCCTGCGAAGTTCACAATTCGCGGCAGTTTTTGTCAGAATGCGCTATTCGTCACGGCTGGCAGATCGCTGACTGATGGAACGCCCCCGGTTCGACGCGCAGCGCGAGCGTGAATTCGTCACGCGCGGCTGGTGGCGCGACGACACGCTGCCGCGGTGGCTGGAGCGGCACGCCCGAGAGCGACCGGATTCGCAGGCGGTGGCGTTTCCCGGAGGCGCATTGACCTGGAAGGCCCTCCAGGAGCGCGTCCTCAGGGCGGCGCAGGGCCTCAAGACCCGCGGCGTCGGCCACGGCGACGTGGTGGCAGTACAGCTGCCCAACGTCCCGGAATTCATCGTCGCCTACCTCGCCATCGCGCGCCTGCGCGCGGTGATGTGCACGCTGCACATGCCTTACCGCGGCGCCGAGATCGAAGCGATCCTCGGGCACAGCCGCGCGCGGCTGCTTCTGGATTCGGCGGCCGCGGTGACGGAGCTCGAGGACGCGGATCGGCTGGCGCCCGACCACCCGGAGCCCGACCCCGGGGATCCCTTCCTGCTGCTTTACACCTCCGGCACCACCGCCTCGCCGAAGGGCGTGCCGCATCCGTACCGCACGATGCTGTCGAACGCCCGGCTGGGGACAAAAGAGCATCAGCTCACCGCGGCCGACCGGATCCTGTCGCCGGCACCGTTCTCGCACCTCTACGGGCTTTACTCGCTGCACTGCGCCTGGGCGGTCGGCGCGTGCAGCGTGCTGCTGCCGGCGTTCAAGCCCGCAGATCTTTCCGGGGTGATCCAGAATCAGAAGGCGAGCGCCCTGTGGACCGCGCCTGCCCACCTCGCCGCCTGCCGCGCCGCCGGCCTCTTCGGCAAGCACGACTGGTCCTCGCTCAAGCTCGCCATCGTGTCCGGCTCGATCGCTCCTGCCGCGCTGATCAGGGAATTCGCCGACGCGGTTCCGCAATGCGCGGTGACCCAGCTCTGGGGCATGACCGAGCTGCAGGCCGGCCTCTACACGCGTCCCGGCGATCCGCTGGAGTGGTCGGCAGCGAGCGCCGGCCGGCCGAGTCCCGGCGCCGAAGTGAGGCTCTCAGCCGAGGGCGAGATACAGGTGCGCGGCCCCCTGCTCTTCGCGGGTTATTTCAATGACCCTGAAGCGGATAAAACGGCTTTTACGCCCGACGGCTGGTTCCGCTCGGGCGATCTGGGCGAGATGCGCGCGGGCGGCAACATCGCCATCACCGGGCGCATCAAGGACATCATCAACCGCGGCGGCGTCAAGTTCAATCCGGCCGACGTGGAGCGGCTGCTCGACTCGCATCCGAAGATCCTGCAGTCGGCGATCGTGCCGATGCCCGACCCGGTGCTCGGGGAGAAAGCTTGTGTTTTTGTCACCCTGAAAACTGCGTCCGAGAAAATCACGCTCGATGAGCTGGTTGATTACCTGCTGAAGAAAGACATAGCGAAGAACAAGCTGCCGGAGCGCCTGGTGGTGATCCCGGAGATGCCGCTCACGCCGACGCGCAAGATCATCAAGGGGCGGCTGCGCCTGCCGCAGTCCTAGGCCTCGTCAAGCAGCCTGTCGCCGGGTGATCGGGTACTGGCCCGGCGTGTCCCGGAACGGCTGCAGCAGCAGGCGGTCGAGCCGCATTTCCGCGGGCGCGCGGAACGCGTCGACGCCGATCGTCATGGCCTCGTGGCCTGCCCTCGGCTGCGCGCGGTAGGTGCCGAAGATGCGATCCCAAAAAGGCAGGTTGAAGCCGAAGTTGCTCGAGGACTCCTCGTAGCGCACCGAGTGGTGGACGCGATGCATGTCGGGGGTCACCAGCAGCCAGCGCAGCCAGCGCTCCACGCCTGGCGGCACGGTGGCGTTCGCATGGCTGAACATCGCGGTGGCGTTGAGCAGCAGCTCGAAGGCGAGCACCGCGACCGCAGGCGCGCCGCTCGCCGCGACGACCGCGCACTTGATGCCCGTGGAGAGCAGGATCTCGAGCGGATGAAACCGGGTGCCGGTCGTCACGTCGAAGTCGAGATCGGCGTGATGGACCCGGTGCAGGCGCCACAGCGCGGGCACGGCGTGGAACATCACGTGCTGGAAGTAGATCGCGAGATCGAGCAGCACGATTCCGGCGGGCAGCGCCGCCCATAAAGGCAGCGCAAGCGCATTGAGCAAACCCCAACCTCCGGCTTCGCCCGCGACGGCGACGGCGATCACGGCGCCGGGCGCCAGCAGCCTGACCAAGGCGATGTCGACGAGCAGCAGTCCGAGGTTGTGCGGCCAGCGCGCTCGCCCGAACGCCTGTCTGCGGCGCGGCGAGAGAAACTCCCACAGGGCGACCGCGGCGAACACGGCGGCGAACGCCGCCAGCCGCAGGAGCGGCTCTGACTGCAGGATCGCGGTCGCGGCCATGTTATAATCTATTATTCAAGCGATTGATTGAATAATAGAACGGAAAGCGTGCGATGTCAACCAACCCCAAGCGCGAAATCTTCGCCAGCCTGGCCCGCATCGGCACCGTGCTGTCGAGCCCGACGCGCATCGAGTTCCTCGAGCTGCTCGCGCAGTCGGAGCGCAGCGTCGAGCAACTGGCGGCGCTGACCGGCACGGCCTTCGCCAACACCTCCCAGCACCTGCAGAAACTCCGCCAGGCGGGCCTCATCGTCGGCCGCAAGGAAGGCCAGTACGTTTTCTACCGGCTCGCCGGCGACGAAGTCGTGGGGCTGATGACGGCGCTCGGCAGAGTGGGGGAAACCCATGTTGCCGAGATCGAACGCATCGTCAGGCTCTACCTGGCCGAGAAGGATGGCCTCGAGCCAGTCCCGGCCAGGGAGCTGATGAGCCGGGCGCGCAGGGGCCTGGTCACGGTGCTCGACGTGCGGCCGCCGGAGGAGTTCGCCGCGGGCCACCTTCCGGGCGCAGTCAACATACCGATCGATGAGCTTGCGAAGCGCCTCAGGGAGCTGCCCAGGCGCAAGGAGGTCGTGGCCTACTGCCGGGGCCCATACTGCCTGATGTCCTACGACGCGGTGTCGCTGCTGCGCAAGAAAGGCATCAAGGCCCGCAGGCTCGAAGCCGGGCTGCCGGAGTGGCGTCTCGCCGGACTGCCGGTGGAGCGCGCGTAAGGGGCGCGCAGCTTGAGCTTGGCGATCCTGTTCGCGCTCCTCAGCTCGCTGTGCTTCGGCATCGGCCATGTAACCGCCCGGGTCGGCTTGCGCACGCTCGACGCCCGTGCGGGGGCGGCGATCAGCGTGCCAAGCGCCGCGCTCCTCTTCATCGTCGCGGCGCCTTTCGCGCTCGATCTCTCCCAGTTCAGCGCCGCGGCAGCGATCCTGTTCGCCGTGGTGGGCCTGTTCTTCCCGGCGGTGGTCACGCTGCTCAACTTTCGCTCCAACGAGCTGCTCGGACCGACGGCTACGAGCACGGTGTCGGGAACGACGCCTCTGTTCGCGCTGGTGGCCGCCGCCCTCCTGCTGGATGAGAAGATTCCCGCCCGCGCGGCCGTGGCCGCCGCAGGTGTGGTCCTCGGCATCGCGCTGCTCTCCTGGAATCCGGGCGGCGTGCGCCGATTTTCGGGATGGTCGCTCGGCTGGCCGTTCCTCGGCGCCGTGGTGCGTGCGCTTGCCCAGGTGGGCGCGAAGGCTGCGCTGCTCGTGTGGCCCAACCCGTTCGCGGCGAGCTTGATCGGCTACGCCGTCTCGTCGATCACGGTCGTGAGTGCGGACCGGCTGCGGCGCTCCCAAAGGATGAGAGCCACGCCGCAGAGTTTCATCTGGCTCGGGATCACGGGCGCGCTCAACGGCGGCGCCGTGCTCCTCATGTACCTGGCCCTGACGGCTGCGCCGGTGGCGCTGGTCGCGCCGATCGTGGCGGCGTACCCGCTGGTGACGCTGCTGGTCGGGGCCATCGTGCTGCAGGACGAGGCAGTAACGCTGCCTCGAGCAGCTGGAGCTGCAGTGACGGTCGGCGCGATCGTCTACCTGGTGGCGAGCCGCTAGTTTCGGATCGCGGCGAGCAGGCGTTTCACGAATTCGTCGATCGAGCCGCGCTCGATCCAGCGCACCACCGCCACCAGGTCGTGGTCCGGATCGACGTACACGATGTTGGTGCCGTTGCCGATGTGCGCGAAGGCGCTCGCCGGCGCGCTCGGAAAAAGCTTGCG
>DATILQ010000114.1:0-8530 GCA_035476235.1 Burkholderiales bacterium | reverse complement strand
GCACCCCAGACGGACGCCCGGTGTTGACGATCGCCGACTTGATGTCGGCGACCTTCCACGCCGGATGGGCCTGGCGCGTCAGCGCCGCGACGCCGGCGACGTGAGGCGAGGCCATCGACGTGCCGGACATCGCCGCGCCCTGGTTGCCGGTGCCGATGGCCGTCGAAATGATGCTGACGCCCGGCGCGGTGACATCCGGTTTAAGACCGCTGTCCCCGGTGCGTGGCCCGCCCGAGCTGAAGCTCGCGAATCCCGTGAAGTTGGGGTTCGCGATGGACGCTGCGGCGACTGTTGTCGCAGCGCCGTCTGCCACCGCGAACAGCTTTCCGCCGTCTGAGGACGCAGTCGTGAATAGTCCTCTTACGCCTAGGAATGGGATCGTCACGTTGAAAGGCGTGCCGTCGTCCGGGTTGGAGGTAATCGGCCCCTCGAATGGCGGGAAGCTGGTCGCGTTGTTCACCATGACCACCGCGGCGGCGCCCGCCTGCTGGCCGAAGATCGCCTTCGCGACGCGCGCGCAGGTGCCGCGGTTCACTACGGCGATCGTGTTTGCCGGCAATGAATTCGGTCCGCCGAACGCGGCGACACTGCAGCCCAGCGACAGGGTCGTCGGCCCATCCTTGATCACTTTGACGCTGAAAGTGGACGAAGCGGGCAACGCGAAGCCGTTGGCGTTGATCGCGGGAATTGTCGTGCCCGAGAAGGTGAGCGTCGCGCCCGGGAAGTTCGGGTACGGATCGTTCGCCGCCACCGAGATGGCGCCGTCGGCGGTTGCCGGCGAGCCGGTGACGTACGGGCTCGGGCCGCTGTTGCCGGCCGAGGCAACGACGATGACCCCGGCCTTCGCGGCGTTCGTCGACGCCACGGCGGACGGATCGTCTTTCGAGCCGAACACTGAGCCGAGCGACATGTTGATGACGTCCATGTCGTTGTCGACCGCCCACTCGATCGCATCGACGACGACGTCGGTCGAGCCCGCGCAGCCAAACACGCGCACAGCGTAGAGGTCGGCTTTCGGAGCAACCCCGGGGCCGACGTTGAAGTTGCCCGGCGTCGCGAGCGTCGAGGCGTTGTAGGGACCGGTGTACGTCGTCCCGGCCGAGGTCACGCCGGAGCCGGCAGCGGTACCGGCGACGTGCGAGCCGTGACCGAAGCAGTCGAGCGGATTCGGATCCGGGTGTGGAATCGGCTGGTAAGCCGGCGAGTTCGGGTCGGCGTTATAGCTGTCGCCGACGAAGTCGTAGCCGCCTTTTACGCGCGGCGCCGACGGGCCGAAGAACCTTGGATCGGCCGCCAGCGTCTCGTTCGCGTGCGCCGCCGTGTACGCTGCGGCCGTGCCCGGGCCGCCGAAGTTGGCGTGCGTGTAGTCGATGCCGGTGTCGATGATCGCGATCTTCACGCCCTCGCCGTGCAATCCCAGGTTTTGCCACACGGCCGGGGTGCCGATGAGCGGGATACCGCGGATGTTGTCCGGCTTCATGAGCTGCAGCGGCCGGACCGCCACGACGCCGGGCAGCGCGGCGAGCTCCTTCGTCCTGTCGGCGGCGATGCGAACCTTGATGCCGTTGTAGGCCGCCTGGTAATTGGCCACGACCGTGCCGCCGAGGCTCTCGATGCTGGCGCGCAGGCCGTCCTGCTGGCTCTTCAGCGAGCCCTTGATCTGGTCCTTCTCGCTGCGGTCGAGTTTGCGGCCGGCGTTGCCTTGATGCTCTGCAACGGAATTCCCGGCAAGCTGCACGACCACCGTCACGGGCGCCTGGCTTACGCCGAGCGGAGTCCATACCGGTGTGACCAGGCTTTCGCCGTCGCCCACAGGCTCGGGCCGCACCGCGCCCGAGTTGGAGCTTCCCAGAATTCCAAAAAGCAGCGCAGGCGCTGCTAGTGCGCGAATTGATCCGAACCGCATATCTCCTCCCCAATCGGTCGAGCTGTGCGCTCGATGATGGGGGGCAAGGGGGTGAAGGTCAAGACTACAGGCGAAATGTCATTTCATTCCGGCCCGGTACGCCCTCCCGCGCCGCTTGCCGCGCGTGACAGCACCCTTGCGCGAAATGGAGCCGAAATTGTTGCGATTATTCCCGGCCGCCTTGGCGGCTTCGCGCATGCCTTTTTCGGCAATGGTTTCGCGCGCCAATGCAGCGCCGTATTTACGTTTCATCGCTATCCCGCTGTTTAGTAAGTAAAGGGCCGCAATGGTATCAGCCCCGCTCGGTTTCAAACCGCAGCCGCTTGATCCTCTCCATGTTCATGCCCTCGATGCGGATCAGCTGGGTCGGCGCCCTGCGGCGCGGCGAATGCAGATCGCCCTCGTTATAGAGCCAGGCCATGCCCGGGGTCAGCTTGTACGTGCGGACCGGGCGCGCCTTGCCCGGCTGCTCCCGGCTGGCCGGCGCGACGAGAGCGTAGTCGGTCATCTCGGTTTCGCCTTTCGCCTGGCCGTAGATCGCCCACGACGGGCCGTGATCGTGCGGCGGGGTGTCCTTCGCGCCGTGGTACGCGTGCGCGAGGATGCAGAAGCCGAGCTCCGGGTCCTCGTAAAGGATCTGCCGTTCCGGCGTCTCGTCGTTCAGACAGGCCTTGACGAAGCCTTCATTCAGCAAGGCAGTCTCGAGACGCGCGCAGAGCTTGCGCCGCCCGGCCGGTCCCGGATCCTGCTTCAGGATATCGCGGCACTCGCGTGCGAACTGCTCGAGCGTGGCGGCCATGGCTCGCGTCCTTATCGGCGGTTGAGAGTCCAGTCGAAATCGGCGTACTGCAGTTTAACCCGGCCGCGCCGGCGATCGACCAGGTCGACCGCCGCGTCGTCCGCGAGCCGCGTGAGCACGAATTCCAGCACCCCGCTCTCGCCGCCGAAATCCGCGGCGTACCAGCGCAGCAGCCGCGGAACGACGACCACGGCGCCGCCGGCTTCGATGCGCACCGACTGGCGCACGTACCCGGTCGAGGCATCCTCGAACTGGACGTCGAGCTGCCCGCCGTCGAACACGCACAGCGGGGGCGACGAGCGGCACGCCGAGTGCATCGCGAAATGGATCCGCTCGTCGTAGGTGATCGGGATGTAGGCGAGGCGCGGATCGTCGCGCGGCATCGGCGGCCTCAGGCGCCCGCTCTTGGGCAGGTTGCCGCGCAGCAGGCCGTGCTGGACATCGTCGAGGGAGTAGAGCTGGCCACCGATCTTGACGCGAGGACGCTCGAAGAACGCCTGTACTTCGTCCGCGCTGGCCGCGAGCTCCAGCTCGGGAATGTCGCGCAGGACGCCGGCGTTGAAGACGTTCACCCAGAACGCGGTTTGCGCCGGAATGCGGACCCGCTTCGGATCGAAGTTCTCGAGATCGGCGAGGCACGCGGCAAGCCGCCCGCGCTCCCTTGAAGCCGCCAGCGCGGCGTAATCGCACGCCGCGCCGGCAGCGTCGAAATGCGCGGCCTTCACGGCCTGCAGCGATTCCGCCAGTTGCCTGTCCTCGCCGGTCATGTGTTCCTCTCTCAGTACAATACCTTCAAGGGACGGCAAGGTGCAGCACTTCGACAGTTTTGACTACGTGATCGCCGGCGCCGGCAGCGCCGGCTGCCTGCTCGCCAACCGCCTGTCCCGCGACCCGGACACCCGCGTGCTGCTGCTCGAGGCGGGCGGGCGCGACGACTGGTTCTGGATCGACGTCCCGGTCGGCTACCTCTATACCATCGCCAATCCGCGCACCGACTGGTGCTACCGGACCGAGCCCGACCCCTATCTCGCCGGCCGCTCGATCCATTACGCGCGCGGCCGGGTGCTGGGCGGCTCGTCCTCGATCAACGCCATGATCTACATGCGCGGCCAGCGGGAGGACTGGGACCACTGGGCCGCGCTCGGCAACCGCGGCTGGTCGTGGGACGACGTGCTGCCGGTCTTCAGGTCGCTGGAGGACTACCAGCACGGCACCGCGGAGGGCTACGGCGCGGGCGGCGAGGTCCGCATCGAGGACCCGCGCGTGCGCTGGGACATCATCGATGCCTGGCGCGAGGCGGCCGCCGAGTGCGGCATCCCGCCGGTGAAGATGTTCAACGGCGGCGACAATTTCGGCTGCGCCTATTTCCAGATGAACCAGCGCCGCGGCCGGCGCTGGAGCGCGAGCCACGCCTTCCTGCGGCCGGCGCTGCAGCGCAAGAATCTCAGCGTGCTCACCGGGGCGCTGGTATGCAGGGTGCGCACGGGGAACCGGCAGGCGCTCGGCATCGAGTTTTCCCGGGAAGGACAGCCGCTCTATGCCGAAGCGAAGCGCGAGACGATCCTCGCCGCCGGCGCCATCGGCTCGCCGCAGCTGCTGCAGCTGTCCGGCGTGGGAAAGGCAGAGCTGCTCAACAGGCTGCAGATCCCCGTGGTCCACGATCTCCCCGGCGTGGGAGAGAATCTCCACGACCACCTGCAGATCCGCATGCAGTACAAGGTGAGGAACGTCAAGACGCTGAACGGCATGGCCAACAGCGTTTTCGGCAAGGCGGCGATGGCGCTCGAGTACCTGGCGTTCCGCACCGGGCCGCTCACCATGCCGCCGTCGCAGGCTGGCGCCTTCGCGAAGAGCGATCCGCGCCAGGCGACGCCGAACATCGAATGGCACGTGCAGCCGCTGTCGCTCGACAAGTTCGGCGAGCCGCTGCATGGGTTCCCGGCGATCACGCCGAGCGTGTGCAATCTGCGGCCGGCCTCGCGCGGCTGGGTGCGCGTGAAGTCGGCCGACCCGGCCGCGCACCCGGAAATCAGATTGAATTATCTCGAACAGGAAGAAGATCGCAGGGTGGCGGTCGACGCGATGCGCTTCACGCGCCGCATCATGGCGGCGAAAGCCCTGGAAAAATATCTGCCTGAAGAATACCGGCCCGGGCGAGGCGCCGAGTCGGACGCGGAGCTGCAACAGGCAGCCGGCGAGCTCGGCACCACCATCTTCCATCCCGTGGGCACCTGCAAGATGGGCGGCGACCCGATGGCGGTGGTCGACGACGAGCTGCGCGTGCACGGCATCGCGCGCCTGCGGGTGATCGACGCGTCGATCTTCCCGCGCATCACCTCGGGAAACACCAACGCGCCGACCTACGTGATCGCCGAGAAGGGCGCCCGGGCGATCTTGAAACCAAATTCGCCCTCCCCCATCTAACGGCGAACCAAGGAGAATGTATCCATGAAACGCGTCCTGCTTTTGCTCGCCACCAACATCGCCGTGATGCTGGTGCTGTCCATCGTCGTCAGCGTGCTGGGCCTCGATCGCTGGCTCGCCGCCGACGGCATCGATTACGTGTCGCTGCTCTGGTTCTCCGCGATCTTCGGGTTCGGCGGCGCGTTCATCTCGCTGCTGATGTCCAAGTTCATCGCCAAAATGTCCACCGGCGCGCAGGTGATCGATGGCTCTGAAGGCACGACTCAGTACTGGCTCTTGCAGACGGTCCACCAGCTCGCGGACAAGGCGGGCGTCGGCAAGCCCGAGGTTGCGATCTACGAAGGCCCGGCGAATGCCTTCGCCACGGGCGCGTTCCGCGATTCCGCCCTGGTTGCCGTGTCCTCGGGGTTGATGGAATCGATGAGCAAGAAAGAGGTCGAGGCAGTGCTCGGCCACGAGATCAGCCACGTCGCGAATGGCGACATGGTCACGCTTACCCTGATCCAGGGCGTGCTCAATACCTTCGTCTTCTTCCTGTCGCGCGTCGTCGGCTTCATCGTCGACAAGGCGGTGTTCCGCACGGAGCGCGGCGTCGGCCCCGGGTTCTACATCACGATGATCGTGTGCCAGATCCTGTTCGGCATCCTGGCCTCGATGATCGTCGCCTGGTTCTCGCGCTACCGCGAGTTCCGCGCCGATCGCGGCTCGGCTGATCTGCTCGGCACGCCGGAGCCCATGATTGCGGCGCTCTCGCGCCTCGGCGGACTGGAGACCGGCGGCCTGCCGGATTCCGTCAAAGCCTTCGGCATCGCCAGCCGCTCGGGCCTGTTCAACCTCTTCGCTACCCATCCCCCGATCGAGGTGCGCATCGCCGCGCTCCAGGCGCGCGGCAGCTGAAAGCTTTACTCGCCTGGTATTTCGTAGCCGTCTGGGGCGCCGGCTACGTCGCGACGAAGCTGGGGCTGCAGTACGCCCCGCCGTTCACGTTTCTGAGCCTGCGCTTCGCTTTCGGGCTGCTGTGCCTTTTGCCCCTGATCCTCCTCGCTCCGCCGGCGTGGCCCAGGACGCCGAAAGAGCTCTGGCACCTGGTGGTTGCCGGAGTGCTCATGCACGCAGTGCAGCTCGGCGGGAGCCACTACGCGCAATACCTCGGCATGTCGGCGGGGGTCGCCGCGCTGATCATCTCCTGCCAGCCGCTGCTGACCGCGGGGGTCGCCTCCAGATTCCTGAATGAAAAGCTGGCGCCGGGGCAATGGGCCGGCGTGTTCATCGGCCTCGCCGGCGTCGCGCTGGTGGTCTGGCACAAGATCGACATTCGTGAAGTTACCCCCGGCAGCCTTGCCGGCACCCTGGTGGCGCTCGCCGGCGTGACCTCCGCCACGCTCTACCAGAAGGTTTTTTCGCCGAGGTCCGATCTGAAAGCCGCCGCGGTGATCCAGTTCGCGGCCTCGCTCGCGGTTCTCGCGCCGCTCGCGCTGGCGGTGGAGGGCTTCAAGTTCACCTGGGCGTGGGAAATGGCGGCGGCGATCGCCTTTCTCGTGATCTTCGCTTCGATCCTCGGCGTGATGGCCCTGTACTGGCTGCTGCGCCACGGCGGCGCGGCCCGCGTCACGAGCATGATGTATCTTCCGCCGGTGTTCGCGGTGGCGCTCGAGCTGGCGCTGTTCGGGGTCGCGCCGGGCTGGCTGACGGTCCTCGGCATGGCCGTGGCCTGCGGCGGCGTCGCGATGACCGTCTGGAGTCCGCGCTGGCGCTCGTCTACTTCGTAACGCTCAACGCCCTCGGCCACCTGGCGTTCGTCGGCAGCCGCATGACCACGGCGCTGTTCGCGCTGCAGCTCGGGGCCTCGGCGGTCACCGTCGGCGCGCTGATGTCCCTGTTCGCGCTCCTGCCGATGCTGCTGTCGGTGTCGAGCGGCCGGCTGATCGACCGCATCGGCCCGCGTCGGCCTCTGATCGCCGCCTTTGCCGCTCTCGCCTGCGGCGCCGCGCTGCCGTTCTTGTTTCCTTCCCTGCAAATCCTGTTTCTTTCCAGCACGCTCCTCGGCGTGGGTTTCATGTGCGTGCACATCGGCATGAACAGCGTCATCGGCGCGCACGGCGCGCCCGAGCAGCGCGCGCTGAATTTCTCGTGGCTGGCCCTCGGCTTCTCGTTCTCCGGCTCGCTCGGCCCGCTCGTCGCCGGCTATGCGATCGAGGGCTTCGGCCACGCGGGCGCGTTCCTCGCGCTGGCGTGCTTTCCGCTCCTCGCGCTGGGCCTGCTGCTGCCGCGCAAGCGAGCGCTGCCGCGGCCCGATCGCTCGGCGGGGAACCACCACCTGCTCGATCTGTTCCGCGTGCCCGGGCTGCGCCGTACTTTCATCGTCAGCGGGATGCTGGCGATGGGCTGGGACCTGTACTCGTTCCTGCTGCCGCTCTACGGCGCGCGCCTGGGCCTGGCGGCCGCGACCATCGGCAGCATCATGGCCAGCTTCGCCCTGGCGACTTTCGTGGTGCGGCTGGCGATGCCGGTGCTGATCCGGCGCGTGCGCCAATGGCAGGTCCTGGTCGCCTCGATGGCGATCGCCGGCCTGAGCTACCTGCTGTTTCCTTTCGTCACCAGCGTGCCGCTGCTGATGGCCGATTCCTTCGCGCTCGGCCTCGGGCTCGGCTGCGCGCAGCCGGTCATCATGTCCCTGCTCTACGAGGCGTCGCCGCCCGGCCGCCAGGGCGAGGCGGTCGGCGTGCGGACCACCCTGATCAACGCCAGCTCGACGTTCATCCCGCTCGCCTCCGGCGCGCTGTCCTTCGTCGCGGGCAGCATGGCGCCGGCGTTCTGGCTGCTCGCGGCCTGCCTGCTCGCCGGCGCGTGGTTCGCGCGCCGGCGCCTCAGGTAACCGCTCTCAGTCGTCGTCTCGCGGCACCAGCGCGAAGGCGCGCAGCGCCGACCCGGTGCCTCCTTTGACTAGCAATGGAGGCACGACTACAACAAATTCGTAGGCTCTCGCCTCGGACAATTCCTCCAGATTCAGGTTTTCGATGATGAAGATGCCGGAATCGGCGATGACCTTCATGTGGACGGGAAAAATTTCCACGCGCTGCGTTCCGTTCTCATTGAAGACCGCGGCGGGTGGGCGTTGCTCGAAGGTCAGGGTGTCATCACCCACTACCCGCGCGCCATGTTTGATCAGGAAAGCCGCGCCATCAAGTCCAGGCCCAGGCGAATTGGGACCGGCATAGAGGCTGTGGTTGGCCTTAAAGTATTGCCCCCACCCCGTCCGAATGAATACCGTGTCGCCTTTTTTCAGCTTCACACCCTGCAGCCTGGCCGCCTGCTCCAGATGGCTGCCAGTGATCGGGTACGTCGCCGGAAGCGGCCTGGAGTCACCTTGGATCATCCGTGCGACATCGAGCAGCACGCCA